>NZ_VFBD01000016.1:0-23619 GCF_011319765.1 Pseudoalteromonas sp. MB47
TTGATTTGTATTCTCGTAAGGTTGTTGGCTGGGTAACAAGCCGGATAAACAACGCCGAGTTAGTTATTAAAACCCTGAGAAAAGCATGGTCAGCACGCAAACCTAATGGTTCTAACTTGCTCTTTCATTCAGATCAAGGAGCTCAGTATGTCGCAAAGGAAACAGTGAAGTGGTTAACGAATAGAGGTGTCACAGTGAGTATGTCTAGAAAAGGTAACTGCTGGGATAATGCGTGCTCAGAAAGCTTCTTCGCGCAGTATAAAAAGGAGTGGATAAAGAATTTAAATGAACTGAGTCGTAGTGAAATGACAACACAAACGTATTTTTATATTGAAAAATACTACAACTCAGTAAGAAGGCATGGCACCCTAGGGTATAAAAGTCCCATGCAGTACGAACAAGTTAATTAAACCCCGTGTCTACTTTATCGGGGTCAGATCATAAATCTGAGAGCTGACGGCTGAAAGCTGATGGCTCTTTGAACCATCGCGCGAAATAAATTTCACGCCTACAGTACTCCTTTACTCTTTCCCCTTGTAGCTCGCTAACTTTTTTAAATCTGACTGCTCTGAGTGTGTTGGGTTTCGCTACGCTCTACCCAACCTACGAGCTCGCTAACTCGTACAATTTTCCGCCTCATGGGTCAGTTGTTTGAGTGCGATGATTTGGCCTTGTTTGTTCTGGTCTAGGGCGAGTAGGTCACCTTGGTGAATATGAGTATCTAGGGTGCCGTGTTTTTGTAGTTCTTCAAGGAGTGATTGTTTAATTTGTACGATGACATTTTGCTCGCAGTCGGCGATATACCAGTCGTTATCAACACTGACTAGACGGCCAGTGAAGCTGGTGCGGGCTTGGTGATTGGCTAATGCTTGTTGGTAGTTCGCATCTAGGTTTTGTTTTTGTTGTTTAAGATTACTCACATAGCTGCCTTTGGCGTCGAGTTCGTGTACCTCAAGCCATTGATAATCTGATAAATCCACGGCGTAAACATCGGTTAATTCACGGTTGTTGTATTGCAGCATGACAAAGCCAAGAATCGCTAAAGCAGCAAAAACACCGGTCATTTGCAGGCCTAAAAAGCGCTGTGGTCTTGGTGTTGCCGACTGTGGCTTTTGCATGTGTGAAAGCTCGTCGCTGCTTAAGCTGTGCTCTGCCTTACGTTTTTGAAAATGTGCTTTTAAATCAGCATCGAGTTGCTCGTCGTTACGCTTCATGATGGCCTCCTAGTTGTTGTTTCAGGTTTTGACGGGCATATCGCAGCCGAGTTTTAATAGTCTCTGGGTTACTTTGTGTGATTGCAACAATGTCTTCGAGACTAAAGCCTTCTTGTTGTAAGGTCAGCGCTTCACGTTGTACAAAGCTAAGCGCCATAAGTGCTTTATCAAAGGCTTCATAGTCGTAGTGATAACTTGCATCCTGAGATTCAGCAAATAGTTGGTTATCTTCTAATTCAACGAACTTTTGCTGCTTACGAAATTCATCAATTAATAAATTACGAGCTAAGCGAAAAAGCCACGCTTTTGGGTTGTTTTGATCATTGTAAAAGTTGCGTTTATCAATAACTTTTAACCAGGTTTGCTGGCATATATCAAGGGCAAGATCTTTATTACTTTGTGTAACTAGATAGTGATAAAGATCGTTCCCGTATTGAGCAACGAGTTGGTTAAGGTAACGGTTGTCGCCCGTTTTGGCATACTGCGCCAAACAATCTGTATTTGGCTTGTCAAATAACCATGTCTTGATGCTCATTAGCATAGGCAGTTATCCATCTATTTTAAAATCAAGTTGAACGCTTTGGTTTGTTTGCAATTGTGCCACACCTTCAACAACTTTAGGGCGATATTTCCAACGTTTAATGGCGCGAATTGCTTCACGGTCAAATACCCGTTTAGGCTCAGCATCAATAATAACAGGATCAATCACTTCACCAGTCGGTGAAATACTAAAGCTAATTTGCACCCAACCTTCAATGCCGTCGCGAGCTGCTACCGGAGGGTACTTAGGGTTAATACGCACAATTGGCGTTGCATCTCCTGTTGGTTGATTAATAGTTTTGCTCAGTGTGTCGCCAATGTTATCGAATGTCATTGTTGGTGTTAAATCAGCTACCACAACTGTTTCGGTCGTATCAATGGTTGGCCGCGGTGGCACTTTTGGTGGCATTTTTGCAACTGGCGGTGGCGGCAGTGTTTGCTTTACTTGTACTTTTGAGTCTTCCGGTACTTCATAAATTTCAACCGTGATGTCTGGGCCTGTTGTTACATCGGCTCTTTGCTCAGCAGAAATTAAGTACTGCATAAATGCAAATGCTGCAAAGGTCATGACACCACCACCAATAATTGCTGCGGTTGTCTTTAAAGCAGCATTGCTGTTATTCAAGCTTGCTGAGTTTAGTGGTAAAGTATGCATAGCCGTTCCTCTTTGGATAATTGCTTTCATAGCTAAAACGGCTGGCAAATAAAAAAGGGGTGAAATTTTTTTCACTTTTTATTTTTCACAAGTTTTTTAGGTTGTTATGAAACTTATTCAAATAGATAAAGCCCGTTACCGTAAACATTTAAACCAAGTAATTATTGCTTGTGTAATTGCTTTAGCCGTTGGCAGTTTAGCAATTTCACAAACGTTGATAGCGTTACTTCCTGATCCAAGCGGTAGCCATTTTCATTGGAACCTATTAGGGGTTGTTGTGTGTAGTTTGCTGGTGGGCTTTGTGCTTAATAAGTACCGAAATCATGATTACATGACTGAAATTGTCTATGTATGGGAGCTTAAAAAAGCGCTGAATAAAATCACCCGTAAAATGCCAAAGTTAAAAGCAGCAGGGCGTGAGGGCAATGCCGATGCTTTATTAGCAATTCAATACAGTTATGCGGGGTCACGTTTGTTATGGCAGCTTGATGACAACACTATTACCATGGATGAGTTGGCAATTAAGCAGGCTGAGCTTGATAGTGTTGCGCAGCAGTACAATTTAACTTTAGATGTTGATAAGTATGACGAAAAGATACTAAATCAATACTAAAAAGTTGTCTTTGTACCTATTTTGCTTTATTTTTTGTTGCGTCAAAATTTTAAAGATTGTGAACAATGAAAAAAATAACACATACAGTTGTCTCGTTGCTGCTACTAGGCCCCACTTTTGCTAGCGCTAATGATATTAGTTTTTCGATTGGTGGTGGCTATCCGTACTTTGTAATACCTGAAGTATCTGTTGCTAGTGCTGACTTAAGCCAGCGTTGGTATGGCAATTATAAGATAGGCCTTGATGATGGTTTTTCTGCGGGTTTTGAGCAAGCTATAAGTGATAATAATAAACATGCAATCGGCTTGCTGGTTGGCGCATTAGGACACAGAGAAGTAGATACTCAGTGCGATGAATCTCAAAATAGCGATGAACTTACAGCAGCATTTGCCAACGCAATTGGTTGTGCTCTCGCTGAAGCGTTTGATGAAGAAACCACTAATGGTATTGGGCTTAGTTACAGCTATAATTTCAGTGGCTTAAACCAAGACGGTTGGCGATTGAGGTTTGAATTAGGGTACGGTGAAGCCTCAAGCGATGATGATAAACGTGTTGATGGTGGTATCAACTTGAGTTATGAGTTTTAAGGAATTTTTTGAAGCAAATAATAAAGGTGGTTCATTTTAATGAAGAAGATTTTGATTGTTTGCTTAGGCAATATTTGCCGCTCACCCACAGCTGAAGCGGTGCTTCGTAGTCGAGCAAAGTCATTAGGTATTAATGTCAAAGTTGATTCTGCTGGCACCATTGGTTATCACCAAGGTAATCCACCAGACTCACGCTCAAAAGCAGCAGCCGAAAAGCGCGGCTATAGTTTTAAAGGAATTTATTCGCGACCTGTGACTCAAGCTGATTTTTATGAGTTTGATTTAATCCTCGCAGCCGACAAGCAAAATCTTGCTGATTTAAAAGCCCAGTGTCCAGAGCACTTACAATATAAGCTGTCGCTATTTTTAAGTCATGGTGACGCAGGGGAAAGCGAGATCCCTGATCCCTACTATGGTGGCGATCAAGGCTTCGAAAAAGTACTCGATTTAATTGAGAACGCAGCAGATAAACTACTTAACAAGATATGATAGGGTCGCACTGCGACCCTGTTATTTAGTTGTTGATTTTAAAATCTAATTGCACCCGAGAAGTCGCAGCAATAGCTTGCCCATTTTCAAACTTAGGGGCATAACGCCACTGTTTTACTGCTTTAACAGCTTCTCTTTCAAATGCAGAGCCACCCTCAGAGCCAACCACAGTAATGTTGTCTACAAAGCCTGACGGGGTTACTTCAAACTCCATTACGACACTGCCATCTTCCATACGTTGAACTTTTGATTTTGGATATTTAGGATGTACGCGGTATAACGGCTCTTGTTCTTGGCTTTCTTTCCACGGCACCATTTTCGCAATCGCTAAGCAATGTTTAGTTGCTTCATCGCTTTTACCTGTTTTTTCGTATAGGTGAACTAGCTTTGAATGGGCGTTTAATTCGGTTTGATGATCAAAGTCTAGCTCTTGATCAAATACGCTTACCACGTGATTTAAACGCTCAATGGCGGTGCTGTATTTACGTTGATTTTCTGCAAATGCGGCAACTAAAAAGTCAGCGCTAATACGATCGACAGCGTTATTTGGTAAATTCTCTTGATAGTAATCATCGGCTTCTTCAAGATATTTCTTTGCTGTGTAATAGCGCTCACCAGTGCCTTTATATGCAAGGATACGAGCGGCGGTCATTTTTGCATCTGCAACAAGCTTGGCGGAGTTTTGTTTTTCAGCAATGGCAATGACATCATCTAAATACGTATCTGCACGCTTAGCTGAAGGTGTTGATTCTGCCATGCCGATTAATGAGTCATACACTTGTGCACTGAGTTTACCGTGATTTTGTTCTAGTATTTCGTAGGCTGTACGATATAACTCAAAGCGTTGCTCTTGCTCGCTTTTATCTAAGCTGTTTGCATAGTTAATAGCAAGGTTCGCAGTGTTGTCGGCGCTTTCGCCATAAACTTTTTTGCCTAGTTCAAACGCTTTTTTTGCAAGCTCACTACTGTCTTGCTGATTTTTTACAGCGGCGACATAAGCGCGGTAGGTGTCGTTAAACTCTTGTGTGGTCGTTTCATTAGCCATGCTTTGCTGGCTAAATAAAAGTGCCATGCATAAGGCAAGCGAGCTCTTTTTCATAATATTCCTTATTATTTTGCCCTGAGATAGAGAAGGGAATTAATACTAGTTGATGATAATCATTATCATCATTAGGTGCAAGGTAGCAAGTTACACTCGCTGTGTCACTGTTGAATATTAAGATACATAGTATGTTTTTATTAACAATTTGAACAAGGTCTGACTGTTTATCGAGATTAAACTAATCTATTTTTTCGAATATTTTGAATGTGATTTTTTAAAACGCATTACAATTCAATTAGGTAGCTGTATGACGGCGAGTTTTCAAGTGTTTGATGAGCGCCACTAAAGCGAGGCGCAAAGCTCGTATCTTGGGGTGGTTTGAGTGTATAATACTTGAATTGCTGGTAACTGCCTCAATATTAGTTATCACTCGTCGTATGTTGCATCCTTACAACCTCAAGCTGTTGTAATCACATTTGCAGTATCGCATTTATTTTTTAATTTGGATTTGTCGTGGCGCAAGTAAGAGCAAGAGTCCAGCTGAATGTTGGCAAAAACAGTGATATCCCTGCAGAAATCGTATCTTTTAGTGGCTTAAATGATGGCCAAGAACATGTCGCTTTAGTGTTTAATCAAGCCGACACAGAGCAAGATGTTCCTTTAATTCGAATGCATTCAGAGTGTTTAACGGGCGATGTATTTCACTCTTCACGTTGTGATTGTGGTGAGCAATTAAATGAGTGTATCGAGATGATGCACCAGCAAGGTGGTATTTTACTCTATTTACGCCAAGAAGGCCGTGGTATTGGCTTATACAATAAGATTGATGCTTACGTATTACAGTCGCAAGGTATGAATACGTACGAAGCAAATAACCATTTGGGTTTTGCTGATGATTTACGTGATTTTTCAGACGCTGTATTAATGCTCGAAGCATTGAATCAAAAGCATGTTAAGTTAATGACTAACAACCCAAATAAGCTCAAAGCACTGCGTGATGCGGGTATTGAAGTTGATTCAGTGGTTGGCACTCATGCGCACATTAAAGCGGGTCTGGTAGGTAACCGAGCTTACCTTGAAACGAAAATCAAACATGGCTCGCACATGCTTGATATTAAAAAAATTAAAAAGCCTGAGTAAATTTCACAACAGGTGACTATAAACAAGCGGCGCACCCAGTTATACTCGGTGCGTTTTGTCGTTATTGAATGAGAAACTATGTCGATCGAAGTACGTATTTTTAAAGCTGATGCGGGCGTTAAATGGTTTAAAGCTGGGTGGGAAATCTTTAAGCTGCAACCTTTGACTTTTATTTTAATGCATCTGCTAATCGTGATAATTAGCTTTTTGGCATTGCTGCTACCTTTACTGCAAGTTGTTGGTGCGTTTGTGACGCCATTTTTGATGGCAGGTTTTTATCAAGCTGTGTTAACTAAGCAGCAAGGCGGGACTATCAGCCAAGCTGATATTTTTAAGCCATTTAGTAATAAAGGAAACCGTATAGGTTTAGTGCGTGTGGCTGTGTATCAGATGGCGGCAGGTATTTTATTAGCCTTACTGTCTAATTTCATTTTTGCAGATGCCTACGCAGTTATTTCGAGTCAAACTTTCGACCCACAAAACCAAACACATATTGCCGATTTATTAGCAACCATTTCAATGGGGCAAGTTGCGGTATTTCTATTGGCGATCTGTGTGTATTTAACTGCTTTTGCCTATGCAGTGCCTTTGGTTTATTTTCAAAAGCAAAGCAATATGTTTCAGGTTTTAAAAACCTCATTCATGGTGTTTTACCATAATATGGCGCCACTTGGTGTTTATGGCCTAATTTGCGCTGTTTTAATGGTGATCTGTATTCCTTTATCGTTTATTCCACTATTGGTTTTAATGCCAATTTGTTACATTAGCTTCTTCGTGTCTTTTCAGGCCATTTTTATGCCAGTTGTGCCAAAAGGTGATGACCAAACAAAAGCACCTGAAGCACAGTCACAATCAGGACGCTTTGACGCGTAATGGATGATAAAGAACAAAAGTTAAAGAATTACGTACTTTGGTTATTGTCTCGACAAGATTATTCGCGTCGGGATTTAACGCGAAAGTTACAGCAAAAAGAGGCGACACCTGAGTTTACAGAGCGCTTGTTAGATTGGTGTGAATCACACAACTTTATTAACGAACAGCGCTATTGCGAAGGGTTTGTACGCCGCCATTTAGCTAAGTATCATGGTGTAAAACGCATTCAGAGCGAAGCAATGGCAAAAGGGATAGATCGAGCACTACTAGACAAGACGCTCGAGGAGTTCGAAATCGATTGGTTTGAACTCGCAAAGGACGCATATTTAAAAAAGTTTTCAAATTCAGGTAAAGAACTCGACCAGAAAGAAAGAGCGAAACGTGTACGCTACTTGATGTATCGAGGCTTTAATTACGAACAAATTGATTTTGCAATGCAAGCACAGCAATAAACGGGTGAGATTTTCACATGCAGCATATGACTACCGCACAGATCAGGCAACAGTTCTTAGACTTTTTTGCCTCTAAACAACACCAAATTGTTCCTTCAAGCTCGCTGATCCCGGGTAACGATGCCACGTTATTATTCAATAACGCCGGTATGGTGCAATTTAAAGATGTATTTTTAGGTGCGGAAAGCCGCCCTTATTCACGTGCAACCAGCTCTCAACGTTGTGTACGCGCAGGTGGTAAACATAACGACCTTGAAAACGTAGGCTACACTGCACGTCACCATACATTCTTTGAAATGCTAGGTAACTTCAGCTTTGGCGATTACTTCAAGCAAGACGCAATCAAGTTTGCGTGGGAGTTTTTAACTGATGTTGTAAAACTACCGCAAGAAAAGCTCCTTGTTACTATTTATCATGATGATGAAGAAGCCTTCAACATTTGGCATAAAGAAGTGGGTCTAAGTGAAGATCGTATTATTCGCATTGCAACTAGCGATAACTTCTGGTCAATGGGTGATACAGGTCCTTGTGGTCCATGTTCTGAAATCTTTTACGATCACGGTGAAGAAATTTGGGGTGGTCCTCCAGGTTCACCTGAAGAAGACGGTGACCGTTTCATCGAGATCTGGAACCTAGTATTTATGCAGTATAACCGCCATGCCGACGGTACAATGGAGCCGCTTCCTAAGCAGTCTGTTGATACAGGTATGGGTCTTGAGCGTATTTCTGCAATTTTACAAGGCGTGCACTCAAACTACGAAATCGATTTATTCCAAGCGCTTATTGCAGCTGCGGCCAAAGTAACAAACGCACAAGATTTAGATGATAAATCGTTACGCGTTGTGGCTGACCACATTCGTTCGTGTGCGTTCTTAGTATCTGACGGCGTTATGCCGTCAAACGAAGGCCGTGGTTATGTATTACGTCGTATCATTCGTCGTGCTGTTCGTCACGGTAACAAGCTAGGCGCAAAAGGTGCTTTCTTCTATAAGCTAGTTGCTGCGCTAATTGAGCAAATGGGTCAAGCGTACCCTGAGCTTGCAAAGCAACAGGAAATTATTGAAAAAGTACTGCGTATTGAAGAAGAGCAGTTTGGTAAAACACTTGAGCGTGGTCTGGCTATTTTAGAAGAAAGCCTAACTGACATCGAAGGCGATGTGATCCCAGGTGACTTAGTATTCAAACTTTACGATACTTACGGTTTCCCAGCTGACTTAACGGCAGACGTGGCGCGTGAGCGTTTTATGACGATTGATGAGCACGGCTTCCAAGAGTGTATGGCTGTTCAGCGTAAGCAAGCACAGCAAGCGGGTAAGTTTGGTGCTGATTACAACCAACAACTTAAGTCTGAAAAACACACAGACTTTAAAGGTTACGATGCAGAACATTACACAGGTACTGTGGTTGAACTTTTCTCTGAAGGTCAATCGGTTTCTGTACTTGAAGATGGTCAAGAAGGTATCGCAATCTTAGACCGTACACCGTTCTACGCTGAATCAGGTGGTCAGGTTGGTGACACGGGTGTGTTAAAAGTAGCTGGTGGTGAGTTTGTAGTGACTAACACCACGAAACTTGGTAATGCATTTGCACACCATGGTCGTGTACAAGGTCGTATTGGTACAAACGATAAAGCAGAGGCAACCATTGATGCAGCACGTCGCGATAGCATCAAGAAAAACCACACTGCAACGCATATCTTGCATGAAACATTACGCCAAATTTTAGGTGAGCACGTAAGTCAAAAAGGTTCACTAGTTGACCCTGAACGTTTACGTTTTGACTTCTCACACTTTGAAGCGGTAACAAAAGACGAATTACGTCAAATCGAGCGCGCGGTAAACGATGAAATCCGTCGTAACTTTGCGCTTGAAACTGAGCTAATGGCTATCGAAGATGCAAAAGCAAAAGGTGCGATGGCATTATTCGGTGAAAAATACGATGACGAAGTGCGCGTAGTAACCATTGGTGATTACTCAATCGAGCTATGTGGTGGTACTCACGTTAAGCGTGCTGGTGATATCGGTTTATTTAAAATCGTATCAGAAAGCGGTATCGCTGCCGGTATCCGCCGTATTGAAGCGGTAACGGGTGCTGAAGCAGTTGCTTATGTAAGTGAGCAAGAGCAACAGTTAAATGATGTTGCAGCGCTAGTTAAAGGTGATAGCAGCACAGTACTTGAAAAAGTAACTGCGTTACTTGAGAAATCAAAAGGCCTTGAGAAGCAAATTGCACAGCTTAACGACAAGCTAGCAAGTGCGGCAGGTGCATCGTTACTTGACTCTGTTGTTGAAGTGAACGGTATTAAACTGCTGGTTGCTGATGTTGCAGGTACTGAGTCTAAAGCACTACGCGGCATGGTTGATGACCTGAAAACGAAGATTGGTTCAGGTGTTATTGCCCTTGGTGTAGCTAATGGCGACAAAGTAAGCCTAATTGCCGGTGTAACTAAAGACTTAACAGGTAAAGTGAAAGCTGGTGAACTTGTAAATCACATGGCTGCACAAGTAGGCGGTAAGGGCGGTGGTCGTCCTGATATGGCGCAAGCAGGTGGTACTCAGCCAGAGAACCTAGCTGCAGCCTTAGAAAGTGTAACGGCTTGGTTAACTGAGCGTTCTTAATCACTAGTGGCACTTATCGTCCAAAAATTCGGTGGCACCTCAGTTGGCTCAATAGAGCGAATTGAGGCCGTCGCCGACCTTGTTGTAAAAACCAAACAACAAGGCCATCAAGTTGTGGTGGTGCTCTCGGCGATGTCGGGAGAAACTAACCGTCTAATTGAACTCGCTAAACAAATCGATTCTCGACCCAGTGCTCGTGAGCTTGATGTATTGCTAACCACCGGTGAGCAAGTGTCGGTCTCTTTACTCGCTATGGCTATTATTAAACGTGGTCACTCAGCGGTAAGCTTACTTGCTGATCAGGTCAACATTCGCACCGATAACATGTTTGGTAAAGCGCGGATTGAAGAGATTGCGGCGACTCGTCTAAAGCATGAACTTGAACATAACCGGATTGCTATAATAGCGGGCTTTCAGGGCCGCGATATTGAAGGCAATATCACCACGCTTGGTCGCGGTGGTACTGATACCTCTGCGGTTGAGATTGCAGGCGCTATCAATGCCGATGAATGTCAAATTTACACCGATGTTGATGGGGTATACACCACCGACCCACGTATTGAGCCTAATGCGCGACGTATGAGCCATGTTACCTTCGAAGAAATGCTCGAAATGGCTAGTCTTGGGGCTAAGGTACTGCATATTCGTAGTGTCGAAGCGGCAGGAAAATATAATATACCGCTCAGAGTGTTATCGAGTTTTAACCCGGATCAAGGGACCTTGATCAGTTTTGAGGAGCCGGATGTGCAAGCAAACATTGTGTCGGGTATCGCCTTTAATCGTGACGAAAGCTTGATTTACGTCAATGGCGTACACCAAGGAACGGAAAACCTTGCAAAAATTTTGAAACTTTTTGCAGAATTTGGCATCGAAATAGATATGATTAATCAAGTTAATCATAACTTTGAAAAAATAGACTATGCTTTTACTGTGCACACGAATGATTTTGAGCAAGCCCTTGAAATTTTGACCAGTAACCAAGATGGTATCAGCGCAGAATCTATTAAAGGGATCAGCAATGTTGCCAAGGTGTCTGCAGTAGGTGTAGGGATGAAATCTCACTCTGGTGTGGCAAGTTTATTTTTTAATGCCCTTGCCGATGAAAACATCAAAGTGATGCTTGTATCGACATCAGAAATAAAGATATCAGTTTTAATTGACGAAAAGTATTTAGAACTGGCTGTACGTGCGCTACACAAAGTTTTTTTAACCGAAAATGAATAAGATCTAGAGTTTTTACTTACTTTTAAGTCTAGATTTCATTAGAATGTTTTTGACGCGGAATCTTTTAATTTTTTGGAACATGGGAGCAAGAGAATGCTAATACTAACTCGTAGAGTAGGTGAAACCCTAATGATCGGTGACGAAGTAACAGTTACTGTTCTTGGTGTTAAAGGAAATCAAGTTCGCATTGGTGTAAACGCACCGAAAGATGTATCTGTACATCGTGAAGAAATCTACATGCGAATTCAAGCAGAGAAATCTAACCCAAATCCGGGCAACGTTTAATCAGCGACAGATATTTTAAGAGCCACTCACTGAGTGGCTCTTTTATTTAGTTCGGCTGTCATTTCATCATTTAGCGCTTGTTTAGAAATATATTGCATACCGCGCTGTGCCTTTAAAATATAACCTCGCTCAGTTTCAATAATCTCACTAATCTGTTGCCAGCTTAATTGGTAGCTTTTATGCGGGTTTTCGGCTTTCACCCCATCATCATCAAATACGATAGTCACTTCGCTGCCTGATGCACGGCTCATCATTTGTCTTGCGACCCACCATGGGCGCTTGTAATAAAACGATAAGCACTCAACGACGGCAAGCATAATCATAAAGCTACCAAGGTAATGATTCTCTAATTGATAAAACGCCAATAAGCCTAAGGTTATTAACAATATCAACAGCGGGTATTTAGGCTTGGCTTGAGATGAATAAGGCAAAGACTCATCAAAGCATTCGTAATAATACGGTTTATCTAGTGTGTAAGTTGTACTTAATGTCATTTGGGGACTCAATTAATCGACTGGCAGCAGTTTAACATTGATAGAAAAAAACTGCCGCAGTTGGTTTTCATTTAGTTGTCATTATGAGAGCTTAAGGTATCTGTATTTTTTAGGTGTAAGTTGTATGTTTGTTAGTTCAATGTCATTAGCACTTGCAATGACCACAAATACTTTTTTAGTTATGGGCGATATGCCATACACCCCGATTGATGAAATTAATCTCGCCAAAGGCGGAAAAATTACTAAAGCAATCGCAGCAACACCCCATGGCTTTTTAATGCACCTTGGTGATATGAAATCGGGAGCACTTGCTTGCACGAACAAGCTTTTGCAAACAAATAAAGCGTTATTGACGTCGTTGACCAAACAGCCTTTTATTTATACCCCCGGTGATAATGAATGGACCGATTGTGACCGAGAGAAGCTATCGGTGCGTTTTGATGAGCTTGAGCGCCTAAGCTTTGTTAAAGGCCTAATGTTCGACGATGCTTATACACAAAAAGCACAGCAACTACAGGGTTATGCCACACAAGCTGAAATGCTAGAGAATGCCCGTTGGCAGTTTGATGGTATTGAGTTTCGTACTTTGCATATACCGGGCACTTTTAATGGCCGCTCGCAAATTTTAAAAAGTGACAAAAACGCAGCACTTGATGCCGCTGACAAACGTGATAAGTACAACTTAATTTGGTTAAAACAAGCACTTGTTCAACAAGATGCTAAGGCCTATGTGTTTGGCTTTCAGGCTGATATTTACCACCCGACCAGTAAACCCACTTGCAGTGAATCACAGCGCTCTAATTGTGATGCATTTAAAATATACCGAGATGCCATCAGCGACTTCGCAAAGCACACTAAGAAGCCTGTGCTTGTAATGCATGGTGATACCGGCCCATATTGCCAGCAGCCGTTAGCGAGCAACTTAACGCGTTTAAATGTCCCCGGAGATTTTGCTGTAAGCGATGTCGCAAAAGTAAGTTTTATCGACGGCCAATGGCATATAGCAAGTGTAACGACAAATGTGCCCCTCACTAAGGTATGTGAGTGATAACGTTGGGTAGAACGGAGACGCACTCAGAGCCGTCAGCTATCAGATTAAAACCCAACAAGTTAGCGAGTTTCTAGAGAAAGGAGCTATCAGCTTTCAGCCGTCAGCTATCAGATTAAAACCCAACAAGTTAGCGAATTTCTAGAGGAAAGAGTAAAGTTATCGAGTTTGAGGCTCACGTAGGCGTGAAATTTATTTCGCGCGGTGGTTTATAAAGTCATCAGACTTTAAACCCAAGTTAAGACTTGTAGGAGGCGTTTTAACGCCGAAAAAACTCACGCTATAGCCAAAAGTTCACGGTTAAAACCATTCCTACGATTATCTCAGATCTCATGCATCATTTAAAAAACAAAAAAGCGGCACTTGGCCGCTTTTCTTAAGTAAGGTGTGCTATTAGCAGTTAGTTTCTTCTGCGTTAACACCTTCTTTTACTTCTTCACATGCATCTTCAACTGCATTTTGTGTATCAGTAATTGCTTCGTCAATACGCTCACCTGCGTCTTCAGCAGAGTTGTCTTCACAACCCATGATGAAAAGACCTGAAAATAGGGCGATAGTTGCGGCTTTTAAAGTTGAATTTTTCATAATGAAATTCCTTGTAAATTTAAAAAAAGTAAGTGGTTATCTGCTTTTAACTACTTAGGGACGTTGCCTCTAAGTGCTCCTGATACCAGCGAAATAACAAGTAATACTAAAAATATAAAAAAGATAATCTTAGCGATGCCTGCAGCGGCTCCTGCGATACCGCCAAAACCTAACACTGCTGCGATTAACGCGATAACTAGAAAAGTAATTGTCCAGCGTAACATAGTGGTCTCCTTGGCTATTTAAATTTTCTTAAGTTCGATGTAACTGAAGCGAGTTCTGTGCCAGAACTTTTATTTTATATATTTCAATGGGTTGTGTGTTTTTGTTGTTCTTTAGAGGGTTCATCATTTGGTAACTTTTACGAGTAAGCATGTAACTTATTCATAGTGATATTTTTTCATATTGAGATGCATGAGAAAAAGAGATAATGCACCAATAAATGGTAAGACCAATTTAACATTGTTTGGGTTGGCTACCTCTAACACCTTGTTGTGTGTGGTTTTTAGCCATTTTGTTGCTATTAATTAATAGTTCAGCATATAACGACTGGCTATATTGATTATTTATATCATCTATAGCGGGGCTTTAAATGCATAAATAGTGGGGTGTTAATTGTATGTATGTCATGTTATTTTAAATTTAATTGGTTTTACCAATTTACAATGGTGCTATACAAATGAATTTTGTTTGTTATTATTGGTGCATAATTATTTAACAAAAATAACTTTTTATTTTAAGTAAGCGAGGGGAGTCGTATGGATATAGGTGGATTACTCACCACTGCGGCCAGTTTGATGGTGACAGGCATGGTAGGCGTGTTTGTTTTTCTGACTATTTTGATTTCAGCAGTCACTTTAATGTCAAAGGTAGTGGGTCGATTTGATGATCCTGCAATTGCAGAACCTACGCGTACAGCAAAAATTCAACCTCAACAGGGTGTGCCACAGGCACATATTGCAGCAATCAGCGCTGCAATTGCTCAATTTCGAAATAAACAAAAATAACGGGGCAGCTTAAACATGGCTAAATTAAAACTAACCGAATTAGTATTGCGTGACGCACACCAGTCTCTTTTGGCAACGCGTATGCGCTTAGACGACATGCTACCCATGGCAGAAAAACTCGATAATGCGGGTTATTGGTCAATTGAATCATGGGGTGGTGCGACGTTTGACTCGTGTATCCGTTATTTAGGTGAAGATCCTTGGCAACGTATTCGCGAGCTAAAAGCGGCAATGCCAAACACTAAGCAACAAATGCTACTACGCGGACAGAATCTTCTAGGTTACCGTCATTATGCTGATGATGTAGTCGAAAAGTTTGTTGAGCGTGCCCACAAAAACGGTGTTGATGTTTTCCGCATTTTCGATGCGATGAACGATGTGCGTAACCTTGAAACTGCCATTAAAGCTGCTGTTAAAGTAGGTGCTCATGCCCAAGGTACTATTTCGTACACAGTAAGCCCAGTCCATACGCTTGATATGTGGCTTGAGCTTGCAAAACAACTAGAAGATCTTGGTTGTCATTCAATTTGTATCAAAGATATGGCAGGTTTATTAAAGCCTTATGATTGTGAACAGTTGATCAAAGGTTTAAAAGAAACTGTGTCTATTCCTATTGCGATGCAATGCCACGCAACCACAGGTTTAAGCACTGCAACTTATCAAAAAGCGATCGATGCAGGTATCGATATGCTTGATACGGCTATTTCGTCAATGAGTATGACCTATGGTCATAGCGCCACAGAAACCATCGTTTCAATTGTAGAAGGCACTGAGCGAGACACAGGCCTTGATTTAAACCAATTAGAAGAAATTGCTGCTTACTTCCGTGACGTACGCAAGAAATATGCTGCATTTGAAGGCAGCCTTAAAGGCGTTGATGGACGTATCTTATTAGCGCAAGTGCCGGGCGGCATGTTAACTAATATGGAAAATCAGCTTAAAGAGCAAGGTGCTGCTGATAAACTTGATCAAGTATTACTTGAGATCCCGCGTGTTCGCGAAGACTTAGGTTACATTCCACTCGTTACACCAACCTCGCAAATTGTTGGTACTCAAGCGGTACTTAATGTGTTGACTGGCGAGCGATATAAAACCATCACTAAAGAAACTGCGGGTGTGCTCAAAGGCGAGTATGGTGCAACACCAGCACCAATGAATAAAGAGCTGCAAGAACGTGTACTAGATGGCGCTGAAGCAATCACTTGCCGTCCTGCTGATAAGCTTGAGCCTGAACTTGAGAAGCTTGAAGCAGAGTTATTAAGTGAAGCTAAAGAGCAAGGTTTAGAGCTTGCTGATGACGTGATTGATGATGTGCTTACTTACGCATTATTCCCTCAAATTGGCCTTAAGTTTATTAAAAACCGTAACAACCCTGATGCGTTTGAAGCAATTCCAACGGGTGAAGTTGCTAAGTCAGAAAGTAAACCAGCCGCTTCAAGTCCTGCAAAAGCAGAGCAATACAGCGTTAAAGTTGACGGTAAAGTTTACGATGTCGTTGTAGCGCAAGGTGGTGAACTAAAAGAAGTAACTCTAAAAGACAGTGAGTTAATTCCTCAATCTGCCTCAGCGTCTGTTAGCGAAACCTTAAACGCGCCGTTAGCAGGCAATATTTTCAAAGTGAAAGTAAAAGCTGGCCAAACAGTAAATGAAGGTGATGTGGTTATCATTATGGAAGCAATGAAAATGGAAACAGAAGTTCGCGCCGCACACTCAGGTACAATTGCAGAAGTATTAGTGGCAGAGGGCGACTCTGTTGCCACTGGCGATGCGCTAATCGCGCTAGCATAGGAGACAGAGGATGGATGGTGTTTTAAACCTCTGGCATGCGACAGGTATTGCTAACTTTACCTTTCCTGCATTAATAATGATTGCGGTAGGTTGCGGGTTATTATATCTCGCAATCGCCCGTAAATTTGAGCCATTATTGTTATTACCTATCGGCTTTGGGGCTATTTTAACTAATATTCCTGTAGCCGGGTTATCTGAACCGGGTGGTTTGCTTTATTACGTGTATCACATAGGGATTGACTCTGGGGTGTTCCCACTTTTGATCTTTATGGGCGTGGGGGCGCTTACAGACTTTAGTGCCTTGATAGCAAATCCGCGTATGTTGCTGTTAGGCGCGGCTGCGCAGTTTGGTATTTTTGCTACTTTATTTGGTGCAATTCTACTTAACTTTATTCCTGGTTTTGAGTTTACACTTCAAGATGCATCGGCCATTGCCATTATTGGTGGAGCAGATGGTCCAACAGCTATTTTCTTAGCATCTAAGCTAGCACCTGATTTACTGGGGGCGATTGCTGTAGCGGCTTATTCTTATATGGCGCTAGTGCCAATTATTCAGCCGCCAATTATGCGTGCATTAACAACGCAAGAAGAGCGCGAAATTCAAATGCCGCAACTTCGTACAGTATCGAAAAAAGAGAAAATTGTTTTTCCATTAATGGTGCTTAGTTTAACCATCTTGTTTTTACCTGCGGCAACACCGCTGGTAGGTATGTTCTGCCTAGGTAACTTGATGCGTGAATCGGGCGTGGTTGATCGTTTAAGCAATAGTGCACAAAACGAAATCATCAACATTACCACCATTTTCTTAGGCTTAGCGGTAGGCTCAAAGCTTGCGGCAGATAAGTTCTTAACCGTAGAAACAATCGGTATTTTGGTGTTAGGTGCATTGGCCTTTGCAATTGGTACAGCGTCAGGCGTGTTTATGGCAAAAGGTCTGAATAAGATCTCTAAATCGCCAATCAACCCATTAGTAGGCGCAGCAGGTGTGTCAGCGGTACCAATGGCAGCACGGGTGGTTAATAAGGTAGGCCTTGAGAGCAACCCGCATAACTTCTTGTTAATGCATGCCATGGGACCAAACGTAGCAGGGGTATTAGGAAGTGCCGTTGCAGCAGGTATTCTGTTAGCGATTGTTGGCTAAGTCGATTTACTTCCAACCGACTGGCGCAGTAATTTTACTGCGCTTTTTTTTGCCTATAGACTAGGGTCACCCTAAAGAAATTGTAGTTAAATGATAGTTGTGTAAGGAAGCCGCCATGAATGTTTTTATTATCTTATTATGCCTTTTTGTTGCCTTGGTTATTCTAATACCGCTACTTGAAAAGTATCAGTCTAGAATGGGGCTTGATGGCGCGACAAAGTATGCAAAGTACATTTGGCCACTGGTGATGATTTCGCTGATTATTCAACTTATCTATGTTCTTTTAAGGTAATAGTTGTATTAAACCGCAGTGCTAACAGTACTCATTTTAGTAAAGTCTATAATAGTTTTAGCCGGGTTTATTTGGCACAAAAAAGCCGCTTCAATTGAAGCGGCTTTTACATGTTTACTTAACTACTTATTTAACGCTAATTGTAACTCACGGTTACGCTGTAATTGAGCTAAGAAGTTATCAGCAATCGGTTTAAACTTAGCTAGCTCATCGCGCGGTAATGGCTCTGATTTAGGAAGTTTGACCGTTTTCGGATTACGGTGAACACCGTTTACTAAGAATTCATAGTGTAAGTGTGGGCCCGTCACACGACCTGTCGCACCAACAGTACCAATCTTCTGGCCTTGTTTCACTTTCTGACCAGTTCTAACCATCTTTTTGTTTAAGTGTAAGTACTTAGTCACATACTGTGTGCCGTGGCTAATAAATACATAGTTACCATTGTATTTGCTGTAACCTGCTTTAATTACTTTACCGTTACCCGATGACACAACAGGTGTACCTGTACGCGCTGCGTAATCGATACCGTTATGTGGTTTTACCGTTTTGGTCACTGGGTGTAAACGACGCGGGTTAAAGCTCGAGCTAATATACTTAAAGTTAACTGGCGCACGTAAGAAAGCTTTTTTCATGCTACGGCCTTCAGGTGTGTAGAAGTTACCATCGGTATGGCGAATAGCGGTATAACGCTCACCTTGGTTAATAAATTCTGCGGCAATAATTTTACCATCACCAATGTACTCACCATCAACATAGTGAGCTTCGTAAATAAGACCAAATTGGTCACCTTTACGAATGTCATTAGCAAAGTCGACATCCCAACCAAAGATGTCAGCAAAATTCATAATTTGACGCTCGCTTAAGCCAGCGGCAATGCCTGATGTCCAAAAGCTATTAGAAATCTCGCCGCCTGCAGATTTACTTAGCGTTTCGATTTCTTTGCTATCGATAGAAGTGTCGTAGTTACCTTCGTCATTTAATGTAACGTATAAGGTATCTGTTTTTGAGATCACATAACGAAGCTGCGCTAAAGAGCCATCTTCAGCGGTTGCAAAGCTTAAGATTTCGCCTGGGTGAATTTTTGTTAACTTACGAGTTTCAGCGTTGGTATTAACTAGTTTGTGTAATGTTTGCGCTGAGAAACCCGCACGTTTAAAGATAAGTGCTAAATTATCGCCATTACGTACTTCATGGTCGATAAGCTCGTATTCTGGAAGTTTTGCTGCTGCTTGCTCCGAATTAAGCTCAGTTAGTTTTTCGTTATCATCAACTTTAACTTGTAATTCGTAGCGTTTGCCAATTTCAAGTGCGTTTGCACTGTTGTCCTTTGATGCGGTGGCTTTTTCAGAAGGCAATAACGCCAAGCCGACAATAGCAGAAACCAAACCGAGAATAAGCAGTTTGTGTTTTTTGGGAAGTTTGTGCACTACGTGAACCATATCGTGCCTTTTCTGCTGTCAAGAAATTTAAATACTAATATCGCAGGATATACCTAAAATAGAGCAAATACCAGTGTTTTGTAGATTTAAACTGGCGCTATTTTACGCTAGAATTGGCCTGCGCGTTAAACTTTTTTGTTTAAAATTGCAGCAGATGTCTATGGTTAAACTAAATCTACATTAGTTAACTAAAGTCCCTTCATTAAATTGCAATAACGCGGTATAAAGAACAATCATGCGCGCTGCCTTCAGGGCTGTTTCTTAAACTATTTAAGTTAGGCTTTTTTCTAGTGTCGCTTTTTGGTGCTAACTAGCTAAATTTTAAAGTTTTTAGCTCTATATTTATAACCCTGACAGGCCACCACGCCCCGGTAGCTGAATTTTTGGAGTAATACACAGTGGATTTACAAACCGCTCTAGCTGAGATAAAACGCGGTGCAGAAGAGATATTAATTGAAGACGAATTAGTCGAAAAGCTAAAGTCTGGTAAGAAACTTAAGATCAAAGCGGGTTTCGATCCAACTGCGCCTGATCTGCATTTAGGTCACACAGTTCTTATCAACAAAATGAAAACCTTCCAAGACCTAGGTCATGAAGTGATTTTCTTGATCGGTGACTTCACCGGTATGATTGGTGATCCGACGGGTAAAAACGTAACGCGTAAACCGTTAACGCGTGAAGATGTATTAGCTAATGCTGAAACCTATAAAGAGCAAGTATTTAAGATTCTTGATCCTGCTAAAACTACAGTTGCATTCAACTCTACTTGGATGGAGAACTTAGGTGCAGCAGGTATGATTAAACTGGCTGCGCGTCAAACAGTAGCACGTATGCTAGAACGTGATGACTTTAAAAAGCGTTATGCCAGCGGTCAATCAATTGCTATCCACGAATTTTTATATCCACTGGTACAAGGTTGGGACTCAGTTGCATTAGAAGCTGATGTTGAACTTGGTGGTACAGACCAACGCTTTAACCTATTAATGGGTCGTGAATTACAAAAAGACGAAGGTCAAAAGCCACAAACAGTACTTATGATGCCACTGCTTGAAGGTACTGATGGCGTTCAGAAAATGTCTAAGTCATTAGGTAATTACATTGGTATTACTGATGAGCCAAACGACATGTTTGGTAAAGTGATGTCTATTAGTGATGAGCTAATGTGGCGTTACTATGACTTATTAAGTGCATTATCTATCGAAGAGATTGCAGCGCTTAAACAACGTGTTGCAGATGGTGCAAACCCGCGCGACATTAAGATTGAGCTTGCCAAAGAAATGATTGCACGTTTCCACAGCGAAGAAGCAGCCGAAGGTGCTCATCAAGATTTCATCAAGCGTTTCCAAAAGAATGCATTACCAGATGAGATCCCTGAAGTAACAGTAACAATTGCTGAAGACACTGTGTTTATCACTAATCTATTAAAAGAAGCGAACCTTGTTGCAAGTACGTCAGAAGCAATGCGTATGATTAAACAAGGCGCTGTAAAGATTAATGGTGAAGAAAAAGTAACGGATACTAAGCTTGAAGTTGCTAAAGGCACTACACAGATTTACCAAGTAGGTAAACGTAAGTTTGCTAAAATCACCTTAGCTTAAATAAGCTAACAGAATAAAAACCAGCTGCGGCTGGTTTTTTTGTGCCTTTTTTTAGTTAATAAACAGCGTAGCCACTTCAATGGCGATGATAAGTAGTAACCAAAATGCTTTCGCTTGATTTAAGCGATTCACTAAAGCGGGAATATCATCGGCATCTGGTAGGCGATCGGTACCAACACGCATTTTATTAAAGCGCTCACCTTGGTAAAGGGCAGGGCCGCCTAATTGCACTTGTAGAGCAGCCGATGTAACACTTAACAGCCAACCCGTATTGGTTTGATAAAAATGTCTGCCATAGTGCTTAATGTAATGAATACATTGTTTGCTGGCATTGGTTGCTGCAATGGTTAATGCAACTAATCGAGTGGGTAACCACTCCAATACAAATAGTAACTTAGCAATGGTAGCCAAAAACGGGTTGTTTGGTTTTTGGTTTTTTCGCCATGCTTGATGAATTAATGTCAGTAAGCGATAAACTAAAGCAAGGATAGCGCCGCCAAGTAGATAAAAGAAGATAACGGCAAAATAATGCCGCGCACTTTGTAACACCAGTGACTCCATGGTTGCTTTACAAATTCCAGAAGCCGATAAACGTGATACATCACGGGCAACAAGGCTAGCTAGTAGCTCTCTAGCAGTCGCTTTTTGGTTGAGCTTGAGCAATCTGGCAATACGTAATGATTTCTTCTCTTGCGCGCGGCTACTGAGTAACAAATATAAAATTAAGCCGCTTAATAACTCAGGATAAAAAGCAAACTCTAAAAACAGCACAACTAATGTCACTATCACTAAAATAGTGAGTGTAAAAGCCAAAGTTGAGGCTAAATATTGATAGCTTTTAGGATTCGTTGGGTTGTATAAACGATCGTTGAGGGCAGAGAAAATAACGCTTAAAAAGGTATTAGGATGATACCAACTAACCAAAGGAAAGAAGCGCTCAGCTAAGAGCGCTACAAAAAATACAATAATGTCCAAATGGTTTTGAACAATATTTGCAATCACCTTATAAACTCACCGATGTTAGCTTCTCTAAAAGAGCAACAACCATTTTAGATGAGTTGATAGATGCAGTTTCGATATACTCTTCAAATGATTGCGGCGACTCTTTGCCAGCAATGTCAGACATTGAACGAATAACAACAAATGGTGTTTCTAGCACGTGACAAGCTTGTGCAATTGCTGCACCTTCCATTTCTACTGCAAGCATAGTTGGAAATTCTGCGCGTGTTTTTTCAATTCTTACCGGGTCACACATGAATGAATCACCAGTACAAATTAGGCCAATCATGGTTTTAACATCGCTGATTTGGCTTACGCTTTGCTCTGCCGCTTCAATCAATTTAGGGTGCGCAGCAAAGCCCGCTGGCATTTGTGGTACTTGGCCGATTTCGTAACCGAATGCAGTAACGTCTACATCGTGGTGACGAACTTCTGAAGAAATAACGACATCACCTACATTTAGCGATGGCTCAAAACCACCTGCAGAACCTGTGTTGATCACACAATCTGGGCTGAAGTTGTCGATTAGTAGTGTCGTTGCTACTGCAGAAGCTACTTTACCAATACCAGATTGAACTAAAGTAACAGTGTTACCCGCTAATTCACCGGTGTAAAAGGTAAAACCAGCTTTAGTCATGATGCTTGGGTTTACCATTGCTTCGCGTAAGATTTTTACTTCTGGCTCCATCGCGCCAATAATACCAACGTGCATAATATTTGATTCCTTAGATTGAATAGGATGATTATACCTAAAAATGTCTAAAACAAACAAAAAAGCAGACCTTAAAGTCCAATGCCGATCAGTTAAGCAATTGACATTTGGCATAATAGGATCAAAATCCGATGATCACAGGTCATCGGATTTTTTTATGCCCCTTAATCATAGCTTCGCCAATATTTCATCATTTATCGATTCTAATATTCACAGCTTGTCGGAAATACTGGATGAGTCTTTAATACAACAAGCACTTGCAGAGTCTGGGGTCGCAACACTCAGGAAGCGCAGGCTACCTCTTGAGCTAATGGTCTGGAGTGTGATTGGCAGCGCATTGTTTCGAGATATGCCTATGACTCAGGTCATTAATCGTCTTGATATTGTATTACCAAGTAAGAAACCTTTTGTAGCTCCTAGTGCGATTGTTCAAGCAAGACAGCGTTTAGGCTCGGAATCTATTCGTCATATCTTTAATATGACTCAATCCCGTTGGCATCAAGACACACCACATCCAAACTGGTGTGGATTAACCTTACTTGGCGTTGATGGCGTGGTGTGGCGTGCAGAAGACACGCCAGCTAACAATGATGCATTTGGTAAGTTGCACAATGACAAACGCGAATCGGCTTTTCCTCAAATTCGTATGGTCTGTCAAATGGAACTCACAAGTCACTTATTGACCGCATCCGCCTTTGACGCCGTTGCGGCTAATGAAATGACGCTCGCTGAGCAGCTGATAGAGCAAACACCCGACAATAGCCTAACGCTGTTTGATAAAGGT
>NZ_VFBD01000020.1:0-450335 GCF_011319765.1 Pseudoalteromonas sp. MB47
TAAGAATTGGTACGACCGAGTGGATTGAGTGGATTCGAACCACCGATTTTGGCGTGGGTCATAGAGAGCGGTAGTGCTCTAACCAACTGAGCTACAGATGTTTTAAATTTGGAACATTAAAAATTGGTACGACCGAGTGGATTCGAACCACTGATTTTGGCGTGGGTTATAGAGAGCGGTAGTGCTCTAACCAACTGAGTGAAACTTTTTAAATTAGTATATTTATTAATAGAAGTTGTAGGAATTACTAAGAAGCAATAAAGATATAATTGGTACGACCGAGTGGATTCGAACCACCGACCTCTACCATGTCAAGGTAGCGCTCTAACCAACTGAGCTACGGTCGTACTGAGATGTTAAAATCAAGATTGGTACAACCGAGTGGATTCGAACCACCGACCTTTGGACCGGGCCATTAAGAGTGGTAGTGCTCTTTCCTTTGGTTATACCTAAATCATGGTACAACCGAGTGGATTCGAACCACCGACCCCTACCATGTCAAGGTAGTGCTCTAACCAACTGAGCTACGGTTGTATTTTGATTTAAAACTGTCGTTAGCATGGCTAAACAACGGAGGCTAATATATAGCGACTGGTTGTGTGAATCAAGCAGCTTTAGCTATTTTTGTGCTAAGTGCTGGTTTTTTATTCATAACGGACTAATTTCGCACGTTCTGTAAAAACCTTGCCACCAAGCAACATGCCTTTTCGCAGAGTGCTTAAGACTTTGTAAAATTGCGTCATTACTGTCGCTATCTACAAACTGGGCCAATTCGGTGTCACGCCATATTTGCTGGTAAAGAGGTTGTAGAGTTTCTAATCGACCCACTAAGAATGATTGATAAGGCTGTAATTGCTCTAAATAAAACTTTTTAAAAACATTACTAAGCGTTTGCGCTTTTTGTTTATTCTTGTTTGCAGGGCAGAGATCATCTTTTGAATACTTCATGAGCAGCGCTGTTAATTGTTGGTTGTAATGTGTTTGCACACGAGCCGCAGAAATGAGTAGCTTGTTGTATTTAAAACGATTTAATACTTCGAGTTGGTTGATGATTTGCTCTGGCTCTATAGCGTTTATTTTGCCGGTATTAATTTGATTGTTTAACTTAGCAATTTGCTCCATCGCGCTCACGGTTTCGCTAAAACCTGCGGTGTTTTCATCAATGTGTGTCGAGCTTAGCTGCCAGCTTTGCTTAAACTCGCTTTCGTTGAGCAGCATAGCTCTAAAGTAGTTAGCAAGGTTTGCTTGCTTTTGTATTGCGGTGAGTTTTATTTTTTCAAATAGCTCATCTTGTTCTTCAAAGCTTTCTAAGCACTCCTTTGCGCTTTGAATAAACTTAATTTGATAACTAAGAATGTTAGCAGGCGTTGCAGTTTTGCCAAGCTGGTTATTGTGCTCAGCAATAAGGGTTGCAAGTTTACACTGTCGTAACTGGGCAAGTTCAAGCATACCAATGGTTGCTTTATCTTCAGTATTTTCAGTAAAGTGGTTAACAGTTATTGTACTTGGTTTAGATAGCTTAAAACTTTCGGTTTTAAGCACGTTTTCTAATCTTTGCGCGTAGGTGTGATTTACATCACCGGAAGAGGGCGTGCAGGCAATAAGTGCCACGCACGCTGTTGCGATGATAGAGTTTAAAAGGCTATTGGTTTTGCAAAAAAGGTGCATGTTTAAATCGCCTATGAACCGTGAACATCAACATAATTGCTGCGGCACTTAACCCCACAATAATGCCTATCCAAAAGCCATGAGGGCCCAGTGCTGGAACAATTAAATCTGTACGAGCAAGTACGAAGCCAAGCGCAAAGCCGATCAACCAATAGGATACAAAGGTGATATAACCAATTGGTGCCGTGTATTTCAATCCACGTAAAATACCATTGGCAGAAACTTGCAGGGCATCTGGTAACTGGTAGATACAAGCAAGTACCATGATTGAAGAAGCAAGAGCTAATACTTCAGGGTTGTCAGAATACAATTGGCTTATAATATCTCGAGCAAAAAAGGTCACACTTGCCAGTAAAAAAGCAATAATTGCCGCGAGAATATAACTCGTTTTAACGGCATTTTTTAACTGCTGATAATGTTGTTGGCCAAATAAATTGCCTATTCGAATGCTAATCGCAATTGAGAGGCTCAACGGCATCATAAACAATAAAGTCGTCACACTGGCTGCAATTTGGTGACCGGCAACAGCAACAGCACCTAAGTGCGCTATAAACAAAGGAATACAGGCAAATAGCGTAACTTCAAAAAAAGTAGCTAATGAAATTGGAATACCCACTTTGGTGATAGTCCATAAAGTAGCGGGCTTTGGCGCTCTAAAATTTGCTAATAATGCTTTGGCATCAATCTTTCTATTAAAGTGACAATAAATAACCTGAGTTAACGCCATTGCTGTAAATACCAGCGCCGTGGCAATACCACAGCCCGCGCCACCATAGGCTTGAAAACCTAATTTACCGTGTATAAATACGTAATTGGCAGGAATATTGACCGCTAAGCCAATTAAGCTAATGTAGAAAGCAGGTTTGGTCATTCCCATACCTTCAGTGATATTGCGGTACACACTGAAAAGTAAAAAACCAAAAATACCCCATTTAACAAAATGAATGTATTGCTCAGCTAAGTGGGTAATAGACTGTGAGGTGTCTAATTGACTAAGCACTGTATCAGCAAGGCTTGCCAGCCCTAAACCGATTATGGCAAGTACTAACGCCAGATACAGACCTTGTTGAAAGTAGTGGCTAATACCTTGTTTATCGTTTGAACCAGCAAACTGCGCTATGATACCCGTTAACGCCAATAATATGCCTTGCAATGCAAGCATTAACGGATTCCAAATACCCGTTGCAATAGAAAGTGCTGCCAAGTCTGTTGCACTTACTTGGCCTGCCATCACGGTATCTACAACCGTCATTAAAATAAGGGTTACCTGTGCCAAAAAAACAGGAATGGCTAACGAAATTAACCTTTTGGCTTCCCAACTACAAAAAGACATAAAATACACAACTAAATAAACAGACAGCCATTGTAATCTATTCATAGATCAATAAAAATCGCAGTTATCTATTTAATGAAGAAAAGAGAAAGCGATGTTCACTGGAATTGTGCAAACGCAAGCCGTTGTGGTTGATGCTACTAACCAAGGCGGTGTACTAAGGCTAGCTTTACAAGTAGAACAGCAATACGCTGAAAACCTGAATATCGGCGCTAGCATAGCCATTAATGGTTGTTGTTTAACCGTGGTGAAGTTTGCATCAGACACTCAAGGGTGCTGTGTTATAAATTTTGATGTGATTGATGAAACATTGAAGTTAACCAACCTAGGTAAGCTGGCTGTCAATGATACGGTGAATTTTGAACGTTCAGTGACTTTTGGGACTGAACTGGGCGGGCATATCGTATCGGGCCACATTCATTGTATGGCCGAGATACTTTCAATTAAACACCATCAAGACAACTGTAAAATGCAATTAGCATTAGCAAAAGAGTGGCAAAAATACGTGCTGTACAAAGGGTTTGTCAGCGTTAACGGGGCAAGCCTCACTGTAGGTGAAGTTGATGAGCAGGGCTTTTGGCTACACCTGATCCCAGAAACACTCTCTATTACCAATCTCGATAACTACCGCGAAGGGGATAAGTTAAATATCGAAGTCGATCAGCAAACTTATACCATTATCAACACGGTCGAAAATTATCTATCGCAAGAAGGACATATAAAACGAGCAAATTAAAAAATTTGCTCGTCGTCACTATCGACATGTAATTCGAGTTTGTTGTGTGCGTAATCGATATGCATATTCAAATGGATGGGATTGCAACATGCTGCGCAATCTTCATAGTAATCTTGATCACCGTCACTTGCATCAAGTGCTACGTGAATGTGGTGGCCACAGTGAGGGCATGAAATCCGTTGTGTGTATTGGTCTTTCATCAGCTTTTACCTTAATCAGGCATGCCTGAGTTCGTTAAATTGCAATCTTCATTAAACCCTAACTCATCAAAAATGAATCTAGATTTAATTAGATTGATATAACTCACTAACCGAATTTATTTAAGCGTAGTGCTACCAATTCGGTTAGCATCTTTATTAATACGCTTTATAAGCTAAATATAGCTGTGTTTAGCGGTTTGTGACATTCCTTTTACAGTGATTTTTAGCTTATTTCAGGAGCTGATCAATTTGTTGTTTTGCTTCAGTAAGATAGTGCCCTGCAAAGATATTGGCATTATTGAGCATAGGGTATAGTTGGTAGATGGCTCTACGTTGCTCGTAGCCTACCTGCAATGGGTAGATATCGTTATAGGCGTCATAAAAGCTATCGGGAAGTGGTGCATAAATCTCACTCATTGCGATATCGCATTCCCGATCACCATAATAACAAGCAGGGTCAAATACACTGGGTACATTATTATAAAAGCCCATATTTCGACGCCAAAAATCACCGTGTAATAACGAAGGCTCTACAACATGGCTACGCAGTGCGTCTTTAACAAAAGCGATGAAGGTGTCTTGATTAACAAGCTCAATGCCTTTTTCTTGTAATAACTGCAATTGCCAACCAATGCGTTCTTCAGCAAAAAATACATCCCATTTTTTGTGCCAACGATTTGGTTGTAGAGTAGGGCCAAGGAAGTTGTCGTTATCTAAGCCGAACATGGCTTGGGTATGCTTTTGGTGTAAATGAGCAAGGTGTTCTCCCATTTCATGCCAATTGGTATGAGGCTGTTTATCTAGCTCTAACCATTCAAGCACGATAAATGAAAACTCAATATTGCAACCTGTGGTGATGCAATCTGGGATCATAAATAGGCTTTCTTGAGTTAACAGCTCTAGATTAAAGGCTTCGCACTCCAAGCGCTCCAGATCGCTTAAATGAGCGACTTTCACAAAGAAGTGGTGTAAATCATCGCCAATTTGGAAGTATTTATCGTTATTGGGTGATTGTAATTGGCGCTTAAAGGTATGCTTAAAATCAAAATGCATCGCTTGGCTAATCTGTTCATTCACCGAATTCCACATAATTTTGTTCACCTTTTAACCATATAATTAAACTATGGCAAAAAGACGATGAATTAACAAACCCATAGCGTTAATATTGTTAAAGTTTATCGAAGTATTTATGAGGGGTCAGATGAATAAAAGTCTCATTACTAATTTAGTGGCGCTTGCCTTAGTATTAGTCGGATTTTTATTTGAACAAGCAATTGTGCTTTCTGTTGGTTTATTTGCGTTATCGGGCGCAGTAACTAACTGGCTTGCTATTCACATGCTATTCGAAAAAGTACCATTTTTATACGGTTCAGGGGTTATCACTCTAAAGTTTGCGTCTTTTAAAGTGGCTATTCGTAACCTGATAATGACCGAGTTCTTCGCCGAAGAGAAAATCGATCAGGTCATGGCGCTCGCTAAGCCAAATATTGATTTAGAGCCTGTGATCAGTGAAGTTAATTTAAGTCCGGCTTATGACTCTTTAATTGAGGTTATCGAAAACTCTCAATTTGGTGGCATGCTGTCGATGTTTGGCGGCCGTGATGCGCTGGAGCCAATGCGAGAGCCTTTCATTGAAAAAATGAAAGCAGCGGTGATTGATATTTCAAAGAGCGACGAATTTAAAACCATTCTTGATGAAAAGCTATTTGCCAACTCTCATCTTGGTGGCTCATTACACGGTACAGTTGAGCGTTTAGTTGATGAGCGTTTGAATGAGCTTACGCCAACCATGGTAAAAGATATTATTCAAACCATGATCAAAGAACATTTAGGTTGGTTAGTAATTTGGGGTGGGGTGTTTGGCGGCTTATTTGGCCTGATAGCTGCGCTAGTCTAATGAAGAAGGAATTTGTAGCAGGCCTTCAAAGACCTGCTACTGTGTATTCATCATTATTTTGAGCCTGCAATTACAATCACAGTGTCATCAGATACGTTAGCGATATCTTGAATACTGGTTTTTGTTGCTATGTCAAAATTTAAGTATTTCGCAGAGTTATGCAACCCATAAGTGCTAACAAACTGATTAGTTGGCATATCATTGCAAAATAGTTTTTCTGTCATTACTCGTTTACTTAAGCGCAAATCGCGCATAGTTCCGATTACATTGAGTGGCTTATTTGATGCAATAGCCATACACGCTTGAGTGCCAACTGAGTTATCTGCTGCGACAAATTGGGCTGCACTTGCATCAGTTGCTGCTAGTGAAGAACCTAAAATTATTGCTGTACCTAGTGCTGTAGTTAACGTATTCATCTTTCTCTCCAGTTGTTGTCTATAACGTAACATTTGTGCGACCTGGCTATTATGGATACTGCACACTTCCTGTTTGCTGGGCACATTTAAAGTATTACGCTAAACAAAAACAATTGCTGTTAATGAAAATCGACAAGATGTAAGTAAGTATGTAGATGTGAACAAACAAAACTAACCGCTTGATAAGTGCTATTTTAAAGTGTGAATGTTGACACAATTAGCCTTAAAATTTTTTAATTAATTTTTAAAAATCCTGTATTAGCTCGTATTTAAGACTTGATATTTACGTGGCTGTTACATTTAAGTATTAACTCTAGCTTTTCTTTAAAAGGCTAATCAGAGTATAAGGAGCATCAGTGACCACAAAATTAGCAGGCTATTATCAACAAGCCTATGCATCTGAATCAAAACACTTTAATCAATGTTTTTATTGTGGTTGTGAAGCAACTGAGCGAGATTTTTGTCCGCCACTGCATATGCTGCAAAGCATTATAGATTTAGGCGAAGAGGCCGAATTTATATCAATTCCAGCATGTTATGAGTGCTTTGCATTACTGCATAACGAACGAGTGCTAACTATTGATGGGCGAGTGACAAAGCTAAAAAAGAAACTTTCTGCAAAATATGCAAAAGCGCTGAGAATTTATCACATGTGGCATGAAAGTGAACTTCACGATATGAGTGATGAGTTTGTGCACAGTATTAAAGCAGGCATGAAGTTAGGTGCAGAGGCGGCAGAGCGATTAGCATTTCAAGGTTATAGTTATGCAACTGAAGATGCCAGTGTCACTATTCGCGAGAAACGTGCCGAATTTGATGTGCAAGGCAAAGTCTTTTATGACTTTAAAGACGCGCTTAATTACTGCATTAATGATTTACAAGTCGACAGAACAGAATTCTATAAGCTGGTGGTCGAAGATTATAATGGTGATTTTAACCGTGCATTGAGTCAATACCGCCATCGACACGAAAAAATAACCGCAGCTAACGATGCAGATTCACTGATTAAAAGTTTTGCCAAGCAGCACAAGCAAAACTCAGACTTTGTAACTCGAACTGTGAAACATTTTATCAACAAGGATCCGAGCTTAACTACCGAAGGTGCGTTAGAGCAGTTATATAACAACTACATAAAGAAATAGTGCTCTGTGAGGCTGGTTATTCGTCTTGAATATTGGTGACTGGCCTCGTTTACTCGCATTAGAATTAACAATTAGTTAAAGTAATTAAATAATAAAAAAGAGGAACGTAAGAATGCAAAAATTTGCACCATCCTTGTTGGTTATGGCGCTTGGTGTCGCGTTAGCGGGTTGTCAAGACAATGGCCCACAAGATCCAAAAGTCTCAATTAACAAAAACCCATACCCAAGCACTTATCAGCCACTTGCATCACAAAGTACGTTAATCACTAATGCCACTGTTTTAACCGGCACAGGTGAGCGTTTAGACGACGCAGATGTATTCTTTGTTGATGGCAAAGTCCAACAAGTAGGTAAAGACCTATCTGTTCAAGCTGATAAAACAATTGATGCACAAGGCAAATGGGTAACACCGGGTATTATTGACGTGCATTCACATTTAGGTGCATACCCAACTCCATCAGTGGCATCTCACCAAGATGGTAATGAAATGACCAGCCCTGTGACTGCAGAAGTATGGGTTGAGCATTCAGTATGGCCGCAAGATCCTGGCTTTAACCGTGCTCGTGAAGGCGGTATTACGTCATTACAAATTCTACCAGGTTCAGCAAACTTAATTGGTGGCCGCGGTGTAACGCTTAAAAATATTCCTTCGCACACGATGCAAGGTATGAAGTTTCCTGAAGCACCATATGGTTTAAAAATGGCATGTGGTGAAAACCCGAAACGTGTTTATGGCCGCAAAGGTGTTTTACCATCAACGCGTATGGGTAACATGGCGGGCTACCGCACAGCGTGGATTGAAGCGACTGAATACAAACGTGAATGGGATAAGTATGAAAGTGATTATGCCGCAGGTAAAAACCCTGCAGCACCTCACCGCGACATCAAGCTAGATACGCTAGCAGGTGTGTTAGAAGGTGACATATTAATCCATAACCACTGTTATAAAGCAGAAGAAATGGCCATGATGATCGACCTCGGTAAAGAGTTTGGTTATCACTCAGGCACTTTCCATCACGGTGTTGAAGCATATAAAATTGCTGACTTACTTGCTGAAAACGGTAACTGTGCGGCACTTTGGCCAGATTGGTGGGGCTTTAAAATGGAAGCCTACGACATGGTTCAAGAGAACGTAGCAATTGTAGATGCTGTTAAAAATTCATGTGCCGTTGTTCACTCTGATTCTGATACAACGATCCAACGCTTAAATCAAGAAGCCGGTAAAGTGATGTATCGCGCGAATGATGTGGGTTACGACATCTCTGAGCAACACGCAATTAAGTGGATCACTTCAAACGCGGCTAAATCGCTAGGTATTGATGATAAAACAGGTTCACTTGAAGCAGGTAAGCAAGCTGATGTGGTTATTTGGAACCAAAACCCATTCAGTGTTTATGCGAAAGCTGAACAAGTATTTATCGATGGTGCCAAAGTTTATGATCGTAACGATGATAAATACCAAGCACAAAGTGATTTCATGCTAGGTCAAAAATAGGAGTAACATTGATGACAAAATTAACTAAATCATTAAAGCTGTCACTTGTTGCTGCTGGCTTATTTTCTGCGACAGCAAGTGCTGCATCGGTAGCGATTGTAAATGCAACACTACACACTTCAACAGAGCAAGGCGTACTTGAAGGCGCAAGCGTTGTTATTGAAGATGGCAAAATTGTTGCTATTAACCCCGTGACTGTCAACGCGGATACAACCATTGATGCAAAAGGCCAAATCGTGACTGCAGGCTTTATTGGTACTATGAACCAATTAGGCTTAGTCGAAGTGGGTGCTGTTGCAGGTTCGCGTGATGGTGGTGATGACAAAGCGGGCATTGACTTTGATCCAAGCCTTGCGTTCAACCCACGCAGTAGCTTAATTCCTTATGCACGCAAAGGCGGTATTACTCAAGATGTAATTGTACCAAACGGCGGTGACAGTATCTTTGCAGGTCTTGCATCTGTAGTTGATCTATCCGGTAGCTTTGAAAGCGTAAATAAAAAGCAAGTTGCACTTGTTGTTCATTTAGGTGAAAAGAGTAAAGGCTCACGTGCTATGTCGATGAAAACACTTATCGACAAGCTTGAAGGCGAAAAGTCAGCTAAAAAAGATGACAAAAAAGAGCTATCAACAGAGCAAAAAGTTTTAGCAGCTGTGCTTGCTGGTGATATGCCACTGATTGCCAGTGTTCAACGCGCATCTGACATCTATGAACTTGTTAAGTTAAAAGAAACCTATGGCATCAATTTAGTGATTCATGGCGGTGATGATGCTGTTGTGGTTGCGGATGCTCTAGCTAAAGCGGATGTACCTGTGATCATCAGCTCTATGGCTAACTTACCGGGTAGTTTTGACTCTATGCATGCAAATCTTGCTAACGCAGGTAAGCTTGAAAAAGCGGGTGTAAAAGTCATTATTGGTGTTGCTGGTGACTCAAGCCACAATGTATACCAATTACGTTTTGATGCAGGTAATGCTGTGTCATACGGTATGAGCCAACAAGGTGCACTTAGCGCAGTTACCAGTAATATTGCTGATGTTTTTGGTTTAAACTCAGGCGCAATTGCCAAAGGTAAACGTGCAAACCTAGTTATGTGGTCTGCTGATCCATTTGAGCTTAACTCACACGTAAGCAAAATGTGGATCAACGGTGAAGAGGTTTCAACCGAAGCGCGTCAAGACAAACTACGCGATCGTTATACAACTGATTCAGCGATGCCACGAGCTTATACTAAATAAGTGCTCAACATATAAAAAGGCCGCAAATTTGCGGCCTTGTTTTAATACATATTTTCAAACTAAAAGCTAAAAAATTAGATTGCTTAGTTTATAAAGGCTAAGGCCAAATATAAGCAGTATTACTGGCACAATTACAAGGTTAAGTAAAAGCGAATTAGTGTATCCTTTCATCACCGATTTTTGATTCACTAACCAAACAAGGTAACAGGTAACAATTGGAAGTAATAATCCATTGGCAGCTTGCGCAAAGATGATAACCGCAACCGGATCAAGCCCAAGCGATGCGACCAGTGCACCGAAAACAAGGATAGTGATAGCAACCAGTTTAAAACGTGTATCACTCATTTGTGTTGACCAACCAAGCATGCCGCAAACAGCGTAAGCACCCGCAAGCGGTGCAGTTATTGCGCTAGTAAGCCCAGCTGCACATAAACCGATAGCAAAGAAATAATGAGCCATACCACCTAGAAGGGGCTCAAGTTGCACAGCCATATTGGCCGCTGAAATTTTACCTGCATCGGTACCATAAAATGCCACAGAGGCTGTTGATAAGATAGCTAACGTGATTATGCCACCTAAAGTTATCGAAATACCGGTATCAAGGTTTGTTTCTTTGATTACTTTGTCGATATTTTTTGAACTATCGTGTTTTTCTGCAAGTACCCCAGAGTGTAAAAACAGGTTGTAGGGCACAATGGTTGTACCTATCAAGGCAAGTACCGTGGTAATTGAATTATCAGGTAAGCTAGGTATAAATCCTTTTAGCACTTCACCAAGTGGCGGAGCCGCCATCACCAGCGTTGAAATAAACACTAAACTCATCAAGACTACTAAAACAATTAACGCACCCTCAATGACTTTATGTTTGCCAGTGTACAAGAGCACTGCACTTAGAATCGCAATAAGGGGAGTCCAGAGTAGTGGACTCACTGAAGGGAGTATTTCTTGCAGTCCTAAACTGGCACCAGTCAGATTGCCTGCTTCATAGGCTGCACTGCCAATACCAATTGCACTGATCACTAATATGGCAGCCAGGGCTTTAAAAATCGGTGTTTGAATCGTGGTTCTGAGTGCAGATGCTAAATCAAGTCCTGTAGCAACACCAAGACGAGCAGCCATTGATTGCAACAAAATCGTCGCTACAACTGAGAACAATAACGTCCAAATAAGAGCAAAGCCAAAATTAGCACCTGCAACACTTGCCGTGGTGATGGTACCTGGTCCAATAAAAGCTGCGGTGACTAGCAGTCCGGGCCCTAAACGCATAATAAAACCTTTTATTATTATTTTTATACATTAACTATTAGCAAAACAGCTAATGTTTTAGAAAACAGACCATATAGAGTATAGACAGACTTAGTATGGGTAAAGTAAAACAGGTGAATCGCTTAAAGTTAGCGAGTTGAACTTAGACCAATCCACACTGTAATTTTTATATACAGTACGTAGTAATGGCACAGTACGCATAACGAAATTAAAGTAAATGCACCTAAAATCAATGGTTTGCTTTAAGTTTTGGCTTGGTAGGTATCTTGCAAAGTGTAAGTCTATATGCTTTTAACTAAAGGAAATGAAAATGCCTGAACTTACTCTTTCAGCATATGCGGCCGTGTATGTTTATCTGATTATGCTGACAATTCAGTGGGTGGTTGCCGCTGTCACTAAAGCCAAACAGCCCAATGCGGTGCCTGGTAAACTCGATAATTCATTAAGCCACGATAGCTTTGTATTTCGTTCACATCGCACATTTATGAATACCTTAGAAAATAGCCCGTTATTTTTAGGTAGCGTATTTCTGGGGTTCTTTTTAAACTTGAACAGTAGTGCATTTGCACTGTGTATTTGGTTGTATGTGATAGCCAGGATCATTCATATGCTGCTGTATTATGGTGTAGCAACTGAGAAGAATCCAAGCCCACGCAGCTATTTCTTTTTAATCGCTGCTTTGGCAAATAGTGTGATGCTTGTTTTAATTGGTTTACGTTTGATTTAAACAGCATTGCTAACATATATAAAAGGCATTGAATGAATGCTCATACAATGCCTTTTTTAATACTGAAAACCTAGCTACTCAACGCCAATAAAGCCACCTGTTTGGTGTGACCATAGGGCAGCATAGATACCATCTTGGGCAATTAATTGCTCGTGTGAGCCTTGTTCAACCACGCCACCTTCATCAAGCACAATGAGTCTATCCATTTGCGCAATAGTTGATAGGCGGTGCGCAATGGCAATAACTGTTTTGCCGGTCATTAAATCGTCTAGGCTAGTTTGAATTGCGGCTTCTACTTCAGAATCAAGGGCACTGGTTGCCTCATCTAAGATTAGAATTGGTGCATCTTTTAGAAGGACTCGTGCAATAGCAATACGTTGACGTTGACCACCAGAAAGCTTCACACCGCGTTCACCAACTTGTGCGGCAAAGCCTTTATTGCCTTTGCTGTCTTCTAAGTCTTCGATGAACTCAATTGCTTCTGCTTGCTTTGCGGCCGCAAGCATTTCATCTTCAGTAGCATCGGGTCTGCCATAAAGAATGTTATCTTTTACTGAGCGGTGTAACAGCGAGGTATCTTGCGTCACCATCGCAATGTGCTTACGTAAGCTTTCTTGGCTTACCTCAGCGATGTTTTGACCATCGATAGAAATCGTACCTGAGTCAACATCATAAAAGCGCAGTAACAAATTCACTAAGGTAGATTTACCTGCACCAGAGCGACCTACTAAACCTATTTTCTCACCCGGTTTAATATCTAAATTTAAGCCATTGATAACAGGGCCGCGGAGGGTCTCGTTGGCAGCTTTACCATAGTTAAATTGCACATTCTCAAAGCTTATCGACCCTTCATTAACAGTAAGAGTGCTTGCGTTTTCTTTATCATCCACTTCAATCGGCGTTGATAGGGTTTTCATACCATCAGCAACAGTACCAATGTTTTCAAATAGGCTACTGATCTCCCACATGATCCACTGTGCCATACCGTTTAGTCTCAGTGATAAACTCACCGCAATGGCGATAGCTCCAACACTGATGGCGCTAATTGACCATAGATATAAAGAGAGGGCAGCAATACTAAATACCAATAAGTAATTTAGCGTGTTGATAGAGAAGTTTAGGCTAGTAACTAAGCGCATTTGCTTATATACCGGTTGTAAAAACACATCCATACTATCTTTTGCATATTGTTCTTCTCGCTGTGTGTACGAGAACAATTTGATAGTAGAAATGTTAGTGTAGCTATCAACTACACGTCCGGTCATTTCTGAGCGTGCATCAGCCTGCGAGCTGGCTACTTTCTTGAGCTTTGGTACAAAATACATTTGAATAGCGGCATAAAGAACTAACCAAATTAATAATGGCAACATTAAACGCCAGTCAGATTCTGCGACCAAAAATACCATGGCGCCAAAGTAGACCACGATATACATTAGTACATCGAGCAGTTTCATCACCGATTCACGAACAGCTAATGAGGTTTGCATCACTTTAGTTGCAATACGGCCGGCAAATTCGTTTTGATAAAAACTAACACTCTGACGAAGCAAATAACGGTGTGCTAACCAACGGATAGACATAGGGTAGTTGCCAAGCAGCGCCTGATGTAACACTGCTGAATGAAAAAATACGACAATGGGTAACACGACTAGCAACATAATTGCCATTCTTGTAAGTTCAGCCTGCTGCTCAACAAATAAGGTATCAGGAGTATATTCGCCAAGCCAATCGACAAGTTGGCCCATGTAACTAAATAGCGATACTTCTAAAATAGCGAGTGCTGCGGCACTTAACGACATCAGCAGCAATGAAAGTTCCATGCCACGGGTATAATGACGGCAAAAAGCAAATAAGCTATTAGGTGGCTGAGAGGGTTGCTCTTTAGGAAACGGATTAGTCATCCGTTCAAATAAACGATACATAGACGACGCTTTTTAAAAATCAAAGTGGCCTTACTATACCATTTGAGTGGTTTTTTAGCAGTTCATTTAATTTAAAAACTAAGATTAAAATCTATCAACTATTCAGTTATTTACATCTAGTGTAAGAAATGAAAATATAATAAGAAAAAGGAATTAATGATGAAAAAGTTGCTTTGTACGCTGTCCCTCGTTTTTAGCTTACCGCTTTGTGCCTACCAAACCGACACCCACATATTTAAGGGCAAAAAAACCAGCATCGAAAAACCCGTAACGGTGACATTACCTGATGGCTATCAGGACTCAAAAAAATACAATGTTATCTATGTATTACATGGCTACAGTGGCAATCACAGCGATTGGACTAAGCTTACAAACATTGAAAAACTGGCAGACCAATATGATGTCATCATTGTTAACCCAGATGGCAACTTCGGTTCGTGGTATCTCGATTCTGATATCGATAAAAGCTCGCAATACGAAACCTACATCGCAGACGATTTAATAAATTATATTGATTCTAAATATTCGACCAATCGGTCTAAAAGTGGCCGTGTAATCACAGGCTTATCAATGGGGGGCTTTGGTGCTTTGCACATTGCAATAAATCACCCAAACCTGTTTGCAGCAGTTTCAGGAATATCTGCTGGGGTTGATGTTAGGCCCTTTAGTGCAGAGTTTGACCTTGCAAAAGTACTCGGCAGTTACTCTGAAAACAAAGAAAAATGGGATAGCATTGCCATTATTAACAACCTCCATAAAATTGCTGCTGGCAATACGGCATGGAAAAAGGGCGCTGATACCTTACCTATTATGCTTGATATAGGCGTTGATGACTTTTTTATTGAGCAAAACCGAGCGCTACACCAGGCGATGTTAAAAATGCGCATCCGCCATGACTATGTTGAGCGTCCGGGTATTCATGACTGGCACTATTGGAATAAAGTGATTGCCTACCAATTTTTATTTTTAACCTCACATATGGCGCCATAAAAAGATGCTTCAACGTATTCTGGTGTTAATTGCTATCGGCTTTTTCGCTTTTATTGGTTGGGTTATTTATCTTGCCAATACTGGTCAAAAGTCGGTGTTTTTCGAGCTCGTTGCGGCCATTCCTTACGGTGATAAGTTGGGGCATTTTTGCTTATTTGGACTACTTACGTTATTCATAAACCTTGCCTTTAAGTTTAAAACATTGAACCTTGCTGGACGGCCTATTTATTTAGCTGTGTTGATTGTGAGTACGTTTGTGATTATAGAAGAGCTAAGCCAATTTTTTATTGAATCGAGAACATTCGACTTTGTTGATTTAATTGCAGATTTTACTGGTATCGCAATATTTAGTGCCATATCTGCATGGCTTAGCAAAAAGTTATATCCACCTAAGGTCTAAACTTTCAGTGACTTGTTAGGTTTCGTCTATACTCAGTATAGTGCTAGCCTAAAAGTTGCGTATGAACAAAAATACCTCAGATTATTTGTCAGATATTATTGAGCTATTACTCGATGCTGTTTGCGTAGTAGATGTAAAAGGCACCTTGCTGTTTACTAATCCAGCTTTTCAAACCATATTTGGTTATACGCTCGAAGAAGCTATAAACAAAAAGATGTTAGACTTTGTTTACCCTGAGGATAGAGCAAAAACCATTAACGCTATCAATCAGATAATGACCGATAATCTACATCCAAGGTTTGTAAACCGGTGGGTGAAAAAAGACGGTACTGTGGTCCATGTTTTGTGGTCTGTCTATTGGTCAAAAGAAAAGCAAGTCAGAGTGGCGATTGCTCATGATATAACAGTACAGAAAAAGCTTGAGCAAAAACTCATATTCATGGCTGGGCACGATCCACTCACTAATCTTCCTAATCGTAGCTTTTTAATTACCCAACTAGAAGAGTCACTATCCACTGCTAATACTATTTCTGCAATTATTGCGGTATTGTTTATCGATATTGATGGCTTCAAGCAAGTCAATGATATTCACGGCCACAGTGCTGGCGACAAGCTATTAAAAACTATTGCCATGCGAATTCGCCATGTATTGGATAAAGACGACATAGTTGGGCGTTTGGGAGGGGATGAGTTTGTAATTGTTGTAAAAAGTGTAAAACGCAAAGCTGATGTAATAAAAATTGCTGATAAACTAAGTCGTGAAATATGTAAGCCTTTAGTTTTTAATGATGATGAACTGTGTTATTCCCCAAGTATTGGTGCAGTTCTATTTCCAGAGCATTATGGTGATGCAGAATTCTTAATACAGTGTGCAGATAAAGCTATGTACAAAGCTAAGTATGAAGGGGGTAATCGCTTGGTGTTTTATAACGAGGGAATAAAGTTATCAGGCACTAAAAATATTAAATAGTATTAATAGCTTTATCGGAAAAATGTTTTAACCTATTAATTTGTTTTCTAACGCATTACTATTGCGCGAAATGAAATATTAGTTAGCCTTTAATGATTCATTGAAGGAGTGAAACTATGTTAAAGCGTAAAATAACAACAACGGGTGCTTTGTTTAGCTCATCGCTGTTATTGGTCTCGGCAGCTCATGCCACAACACCTCAATATAAAGATCAACAAGCTTTGCATGATATTGCAAGTGCTGTTTCTAAAACACGTATAGAGCAAGATATTCAAAGGCTGGTTGATTTTGGCACTCGCCATACTCTCTCTGAGACGAAATCAGATACGCGCGGTATTGGTGCTGCAAGACGTTGGATCAAGTCTGAATTTGAGGCGATTTCTAAAGCTTGCGGTAACTGCCTAGAAATCATCGAGGTAAAAGACACTATCTCCGGTGAAAAGCGTATTCCAAACCCGGTTGACGTGGTCAATATTGTGGCTATACAGCGTGGTCAAGTTGATGCAAACCGTATGGTTATGATGTCGGGTGATATTGACTCGAGAGTGTCTGATGTTATGGACTATACCTCAGATGCGCCAGGGGCTAACGATAATGCATCTGGAGTGGCTGGCGTGCTTGAATCGGCGCGAGTTTTATCAAAGTATAAATTTAACGGCTCAATTGTTTATGCAGCATTATCTGGTGAAGAGCAAGGCTTGTTTGGCGGTAAAATTTTAGCTAAATATGCACAAGAGCATGATTGGCGTGTTCATGGTGTTTTAAACAATGACATGATTGGTAATTCAACGGGCATTAATGGTGTAACAGATAACACAACTGCACGTATTTTCTCTGAAGGCACACGCGTTATTGAAACGAAAGACCAGGCTCATAAACGCCGTTTTACGGGTGGTGAGGTTGACTCAGCAAGTCGTAACCTTGCGCGCTACATAGATACAATCGCAGATCGTTACATCGAGAATCTAGATACCATGTTGGTATATCGACTCGATCGGTTTGGTCGAGGAGGGCACCATCGTCCATTTAACGATGTTGGCTTTGCAGCTGTGCGTATTATGGAGACAAACGAAAACTATAATCAACAGCATCAAGACTTACGTACTGAAAATGGTATTACTTATGGTGACACCATCGACCATGTTGATTTTGCTTATGCAGCGAAATTAACGTCACTCAATGCAGTGACAATGGCTTCAATGGCGTGGGCTCCAGCGCCGCCAACGGGTGTTAGTATTTCAGGTGCCGTAAAGCCGAGTACAACATTAGCGTGGCATAAAAGTGATGATCCAACGGTGGTCAGTTATAAAATCTATTGGCGTTATACCAGTGAGCCACAATGGCAATTTAGCCGCGATGTTGGGAAGGTAACCGAAGCAACCCTTAAAAATGTTGTTATCGATAACTACTATTTTGGTGTTGCGGCTGTAAACAAAGAGGGTATTGAATCACCGGTTGTATTTCCTGGCGATGTTGGCGCGTTCGAATGGCCAGACAAATCTGCTAAATAGCAATCGTTAAGTCATAGCGGACACCACCCAGTTCGCTATGAGCTGCTGTAATACGCCAGTTATGGGCTTCGACAATTTGTTTTACTATCGCAAGCCCAATTCCTGAACCTGACTGTTTCACTGTTTTTAAGTCAGGCACTCTATAAAGATGGTCAAAAATCTTTGCTAAACTCTCGTCGCTGACGCCAGGGGATGAATCTTCATAGCAGATTAAAAGCTGTGTTTGGTTTTGGCTAATCGTCAAATTAATCTTACCAGGGTGATTTGTGTACTTAAGCGAATTACTGATTAAGTTTGCAAATAACTGTGAAAGCCGTGTTGCATCGCACTCAAAACTTAGTTCATCAGCAACATTTTGTGTAAATGTCACTTCAAATTTTTCAAGCTGGATCAGCATATCTGCGTGTAAACTTTGGAAATACTCAGCCGCATTAATTGTTGTTACGTTGAGCTGAAAGCTGCTTTGTTCTAAAAGTGAAATTTTATTTAAATCAGTCACTAAAGTTGCCATGTCGGTGATTTTTTGGTTAAGTTTTTCGTAAGTAAGCTCATTAAATTGGGCTAGGCCTGCTTGAAGCGTTTCAAGGTGTAAGCGCAACCCTGTTAATGGACCACTTAGTTCGTGAGCTACTTGTGATAATAACTTACTACGTTGACTGATTTGTTTATCCAGATAATTTCGGCGCTGTTCAATAAGCTGTTTTCTCTGTCTTATTCTTAATAAAGCAATGCCCATTGCAGCTAAAAGCAGGCTAAATAATAAGACGCTGTATAAAATAGCTTGACGTTGTGCGGCAATAGCTTGGCTTTTTTCATTGTCTTGAAGTTTTAAATCTTGTATTGCTAAATCGCGGTCGCGCATTGCAATGGAGTTTTGTAGCTCAGCTAAACGCTGGTTGTAGTTGTTACGGGCAAAGCCTTTTTCAAGCTCTGTAATAGCACGTTGATACGACAGGGCTTGTTTATAATCAGCTTGTTTTTCTGTCACAGTGATCAAATGTTCTAGGGCAATGATTTGCTTTTGCAGCTTATTTTTTTGCTTACTTAACTGGTAGGCTTGCTCAGCATAATGTTTAGCTTGTTCGTGCTCAGTAGAGCCAATGTACAGCTTAGCTAATGTAAGTAATACATCTATATATAAGTGATCGTCTTGCTTGAGTTCAATGAGCACTTGTTTTTCAATGCTTAATGCTTGGTCAGGTTTATCTATTTCGAGCAAATTTATCGCAATATTATGGTTTGCCCAGGCAGTATTTCGCGTACTGTTATAACTAGCGAAGACCTGCTTAGCCTCTTGTGCGTATGCAAGTGCTGCAGGGTAGTTTTTAAGTCCATATTCGCATTGGGATAGCTTAACTAAACTATGTCCGATATCAGACAGTGAACCCGTTTGCCTATCAAAACTAAGGGCTGTAATAAACTCGCTCTTTGCTTTTTCGTATTGTTCTAAATCTAAATAACTTTGGGCAATTGAATAACTTATACCTGCTTGTAATGAAATAGACGGCGACATTTGCTGAATAACTTCACGGCGTTTTAGCTTATATTCTAGGGCAAGGGTTAACCGGTCTAACTGTTCAAGATTACGCGAATAACCATGGTAGAGCATTTCTTTTTGCTTTAAGGTTAATTCTCGATTGTTGTCGTGAATATAAACCTCAAGCAAGTTCAAGGCTGCTTGATATTCACCTGCATTATGATAAGCACTGACAAGGCTCGCAACGGCATCAATTTCGTAATCGCTGAGTTGCAAACGCTGAAACAGCGCGACATTTTGTTGAGATAAGTGAATTGCAGATTCTAATTTATTTGCACTATATGCCAATCGAGCTTTGACTAAATATAATTCGCTATAAATAGAGGAGTCACTTTTATATTTTGGAGAAGACTCAAGTTCTTCTACTATGTTTTGCGCCTGTTGAAACTGACCTAGGTGTATATGAACGTGAATTAATCTAACATTAAAGCTTAATCGCTCAGCAAAACTGGCAGATTCAATAAGGCGTTTATCTATATTTGTTAAATATTTATAGCGTTCTTGGTAATCGCTTATTGTTCTAGCTTCATCAATGTGGCCTTGTAAAGTTGACGCAATTGATGCAAATGACAAGGTACACAGCAGAATAACAAGAGCTTTAAAGTTCATTTTTAACATTTATTATTATTTTTTCTGAAGCAATTCTAGCACATCATGCTTTTGTGTTGAGTAAATTTGTTTTTTGTGATTAAAAAGAATTGCATTTTGCGATATAGATGGTTGCATCTTGCAAAAAGGATCTGCAAAAAATATTTAAAACCTTATTTTTTAATGAGTTATATTTTGGAACAATTGCTGCTTTAAATAATTACATAACCACAGGAGAGTGTAATTATGAAAAGCAAAATACCCGTCTGTCTTTTATCAGTGCTTGCCACTAGTTATGTAAGCGCAGCTCCGTTTGAAGAATGCCCAAGTAAAGCATTTCTAATACAAGGTACACCTGCACAAATGTTTGGAATTGATTTGGTCTCTGCTAAAGCGACAGTATTAGCACCGTCATTAAACTTTAGTGACGAAACAAACAATGAAAGCGTAAATGCTGTGGGTTTTAACTATAAAGACCAATATATGTATGGCTTTAGTAAGCAAAGCCCTAAGAGTGTTGTCAAAATTGGTGATGATTATCAACTAGAACGACTCGTGGTTAACGGTCTGCCTGATACTAACTTCTATGTGGGTGACATCCATGTAAATAGTGAAACTAATCAGGCGGTATATTATTTGTATCATCCCAAATTCGGATTGTACGGTATTGATTTGACAGAGCCTGCTGATGAATATCAAGCTGATTTAGTTGCGGGTTCAGCTAGCTGGGGGTTAGCTATTTATGATTTTGCTTTTCATCCTAATAGCAACCTTTTGTATGCAGTTGAATCAAATGGCGACTTATACGAAATAGATCTTAATAATCAGACACCCACTTTTGTGGCGAACTTAGATATAGCTGGTGATACCGGAGCGAATGGTGCTGGGTATTTTGATGTAAAAGGACAGTTTTATTTTAGTAATAACCGAAGCGGTAAAATACACAAAGTAGACCTTAGCATTAGCCCTGTAAACGGTTACACGCCAACTGCTGCGGTGTTTACTTTAGGGCCTACATCAAATCAAAATGATGGTGCACGCTGCGCAATTGCTGAGGTAAAGGTAACGGATAATTCAATCGATTTTGGTGATGCACCTGCTCCTTATCAAACCTCACTCGAAGACAGTGGCGCAAGACATTTATTTGACCCAAATGCAGATCAAACTAATTTGGTTTACTTAGGTGCTACAGTAGATGGCGAGAATATTAATACACGTTCAGACTTACTTTTAACACCTGATGATCAATCAGATGACGGCGTTAAGTTCGTCACTGATTTGGTAGCAGGCAATACCAGTCAAATTATTGTTACCTCTGCAAATGACGAGACATATCTATACGCATGGTTTGATTGGGATCAGAATTACCAATTTGATGCGGATGAAATTACGGTGTCTAAATATCGGTTAAACCAAGGCGATAATAGCATTTTGGTTAATGTTCCAGATGATGCCGTTATGGGAACAACCTGGTCTCGCTTTCGTGTAACTGATGGTAGTGAAACCAATCCAATTACAGCAACTGGTGGTGTTATTGGTGGGGAGGTAGAAGATTACTCTGTAACAACATTGGGAAGCCTAGTTTACCCAGGAGAAAATAGCTGGGTAACACTTGCATTTGAGGATAAATGGCCATTTTCTGGAGATTATGACTTCAATGATTTAGTTATAAACTATCGAACTACAATTATAGATCAAAATGGTGTGGCTACAGGTTACAAAATAGAAGGTGAGCTAGTTGGGATAGGTGCTGATTTTCATAATGGCTTTGCAGTTAGGTTATATGAGACTGTGGAAGGTTCAAATGATAAACGCATTTTACGTAGCCAAATTAATGCTGAAAAAACTAGTTTACTGATTAATGGTCTTGAACAAACGCACGAGATCTTAGAGCAAAATACTGAAGATGCTATTTTCGTGATTATGCCTGATACTTGGGATTACATTGATAAACAGTCTAATTGTAATTATTTTAGAACCGAGACGGGTTGTGATAGCAATAGTAAAGTCACGTTTTCATTGTTTATTGATTTATTACCAGGTACAGCGACCGCTGATGCACCTAAGTACACATTAGATCCTTTCATATTTGCAGCTGATGGACACTATCATGGTGAAGCCTTGGTTGGTAAAGACCCTAGAAGCTGGGAGGTTCACCTTAAGAATCAGCAGCCGACAGAAAAATTTGATATGCAACTATTTTCTTTCGCAGAGTCTGATGATGCATCTGACAGTGCGCAGGGTTTTTACTTCCAAACCGAAACAGGTCTACCTTGGGCAATTGAAGTAGGTACTTCTTGGGCTCACCCTAAAGAAGGGGTAGATATTACCCATGCATACAGCGACTTTAAAGCATTTGCAGAATCAAAAGGGCAAGAAAAGCCAATGTGGTTCAACAATGCTAAGCCTGCTAACGTGATTTCAAGAGGAGAATAATTATGAAACATTATACTTTAGTGATCATAAGCTTAATGTTAGCTGCGTGTGGTGGCGGTGGTGAAGGCGACTCTGCAACGGAAAGTGCTGGAACAAATGTAACGCAAGCACCTACAACAGATACAACGCCACCTGAGACAACACCTCCGGCTACTGGCGTGGATCCTGAGACGATGAATGATTTAACGATTGCTCCTGAGTTTAATTTAAGTAGTAAATTAGAGCTCGATGTAGATGTAGATTTGAATATTGGTGACACCAGAGCCTTTTTAAACATATGTCTTAAAGGCGACGACGATAAAGCCGATTATAACCAGTGTTTGCTTCGTGCACCATTGGTACAGAGCAAGCTGTCATCTAGTTTAATGTTAGCTAACAGTGGATTAGAGCTGGTGGCCGAGGTGTGGTTTTATGACACTCAGAGTGAGCCTTTACGTTATTATTGGAAAAATGATAGTGAGCAGCCAATGGTGTTTACGATTAGGTAAGAGTGATCGATTCTTTACGTAAATTAGTTTAATTTGTATGAATCTTATTTTCAACAGCTTGAAGAGGAATGAGTGATGGAATACATAGAGCAAGTGTTAAAATCAGTAAAGAGTTCTAATCCAAATGAAACGGAGTTTTATCAAGCTGTTGAAGAGGTTCTGTCTTCGATTAATCAATATCTCGAGATTAATAATAAGTATCAAAAAAACTCTATTGTTGAACGATTAGTAGAGCCAGAAAGGCAAGTCATATTTAGGGTTCCTTGGCTTGATGATCTTGGAAATGTTCAGGTTAATCGTGGTTTTAGAATTGAATTTAGTTCATAGTTAGGTCCTTTTAAGGGCGGCTTACGATTTCACCCCAGCGTTAACCAAAGTGTGGTTAAATTTTTGGGCTTTGAGCAAGTCTTAAAAAATGCATTGACAGGTTTACCGTTAGGTGGTGGTAAAGGTGGTGCTGATTTCAACCCCAAAGGCAAAAGCGACCATGAAATTATGCGTTTTTGTCAGTCATACATGACTGAGCTTTTCCGTCATATTGGTGCTAATACAGATGTACCTGCTGGTGATATTGGCGTTGGGGCGAGAGAAATTGGTTATTTGTTTGGGCAGTACAAGCGGATCACAAACCAATTTAGTGGCGTTTTAACAGGAAAACCTGAATCATTAAATGGCTCTTCTTTAAGAACAGAAGCAACAGGATACGGCGTTGCTTACTTTCTAAGTGCTATGTTAGATGCGAAAGGCGACTCTATAACAGGAAAACGGTGCTTAGTGTCTGGTGCTGGTAATGTTGCACTTTATCTGATGAAAAAGCTTGATGAGTACGATGCTGTGATTCTTAGCTGTAGCGATTCGAAGGGCACGCTATATAGTAAGAATGGGCTTGACGTAAAATTAGTGATGCATCTTAAAAGTGAACGTGGTGCTGAGCTTAGAGATTATTTGAATGAACATAAAGATGCTGAGTTCACACCTGTCAATCAATACCCAACTGACGGTCATCAAGTTTGGCGATATGAAGCAGACATTGCTTTGCCATATGCGACTCAAAATGAAATTACTAAAGGTGATGCTAAAGCTCTTGTAGAAAACAGATGTTTGACTGTGTGCGAAGGTGCCAACATGCCAACTACACCTGAAGCAATGAAGATTTTCAAAGAGCACAACGTTTACTTAGGGCCAAGCAAAGCCGCAAATGCTGGAGGTGTGGCGACGAGCCAATTCGAAATGGCTCAAAATGCCAGTATGCAAAAGTGGCAATCTGAGCAAGTTGATGAAAAACTTCAGCAAGTTATGAAATCCATTTTTAATACTATTTCAGTTACTGCCAAGCAGTACTCTATTGAACACGACTTGGTGCTTGGTGCGAATATAGCAGGGTTTGAACGAGTTGCAGATGCAATGTTAAAGCAAGGTGTTGTTTAGTGATTTGACAATATAATTAGACACCCACTTTTTTCTAAGAATATAAAATGTAATTAAAGAGACATCCATTTTTTACATAAACAATAAAGACACCCATTTTATTTATTGATATGAGTGCAGTATCGCATAATTGAGATTTATCTCGGCTAGATGAAAGTAGGGAGTTGGTACTTAATTACTGCTCTGTCTGAAAAATTAGCTATTTAATTTATATCATAAGTAATTTCAGAACGTCGATATTTCTATTTATATCAATAGCTATTTATTAGTATTGTTTTGTAGTTTTAATAGATTAACAAAACAAAGCTTGGCTCTTAGCTATAGAGCTTCTCCGTTTTCGTTTCATGTGATTTGTGTAAGCTGTGATTGCTTGTTCTTTACCTGCAGTATTTTTAAATGAGCGGGTAAAGGAAGTGGTGAGTGTAAGCCAGTTTTCTGTACAAATGTTTAGTCTTTTAAGTATTGGTAACGCATCTTCTGGGACTTTCCCTGGTTTATCTTCTCGTATTGAGCGACCAGTCCAATCAACGAGTTGCAGGTATGTTTTGAGCTCATATGGCAGACCTTTAGGCATATGCTTACGTGGTTTACCTGCAAAGCGCATAAGTGATTTTGGTTGCTTATTATTTTGAGCTGACTCAATGCGTGTTTTTATACTGGTGTAGTCAGATTGCTCAGGTAAATCAGCCGCTTTCGCTCTTACAGGGTTTAGCTCAACATACGCAAGACAAGCTGCAAGAGCTGCTTCATCAAGTAATGCTTGTGACTTAAAGCGACCTTCCCAAAAGCGTCCTTTGCACTCATCTTCTTGATTTGCTTGTCGTGCAATACTCTCATTAAGAACGCGCATAAACCAACTGATGCTACTGAGCCTCTCTCGATATAAATTTACTCTGGCATTAATCGCAGAAAGCTCTGCTTTTGTTAGCAATTCGCCATTTAAGAATCGTTGGCAAAGGAATGTACTTTTAAATAACTTGTGCCATCTAATCAGAATTGCTTTATTATTCAAACGATTTGCTTTTGCTATATCAATATGAAGTACTAGATGAGTATGGTTACTCATAACTGCGTAAGCACAAACATCAATACAAAATATACGACCAAGTTGAAGTAGTTTCTTTTCAACCCAATCGCGCCTGTGTTCATATGAACGACCAGTTAGTGGGTCTTGCCCGCACAAAAAAGCGCGACGAACGCAGCGTGAAATGCAGTGATAATAAGGCGTGTTTGAAACGCTAATTAAGTTTCTACGTGGGGTTGCCATGCTCTTCTCCTCCATGAGTTGAACACTATAAGCTTAGCTGTAATTCCAAAAATTGAGAAATATTAAGTTGGATGTCTACATAAATTTAGTCTTTATATATGAAGCTCGGTTAACTCTTCAAATTTAAAATGGGTGTCTAAATATATATCTAAATAAAAAAGCTCAGCGGTGCTGAGCTTGGTTGAAATTAGGGGGTACTTTGCAAGTGAATGATTACGAAAATGCCTTTTCGCTTAGGAGTTCCTGCATTTGTTCGCGCATTTTAAATTTTTGAAGCTTGCCTGTTACTGTCATTGGGTATTCTTCAACAAAGCGGATGTGCTTTGGTACTTTGAAATAGGCAAGTTTATCTTTTAAAAAATCACGAATGGCATTTTCATCAAGTACCGCATCATCTTTTGGTTGGATCCAGGCGCACACTTCTTCGCCGTATTTTTCATCGCTAATACCAAATATGGCTGCATCTTGAATACCTGGATAGGTGTAGAGAACTTCTTCTATTTCTCTTGGATAAATGTTTTCTCCACCGCGAATGATCATGTCTTTTATCCGGCCAACGATAGCAACAAAGCCATCTTCGTCCATAACACCTAAGTCACCAGAATGTAACCAGCCGTCTTGATCAATTGTTGCTTTCGTTTTTTCTTCATCATTCCAATAGCAGCGCATAATTCCAGCACCACGGCTACATACTTCTCCAGGTAAGCCAACTTGTTGAACATCACCCAGCTCGTCGATAATTTTCACTTCAGTATGGGCTAATGCACGGCCTACTGTGGTAACTTGTTTTTCGAGAGGCGAGTCGGTTTCGGTTACGTTATTTATCGGGCTACATTCAGTTTGGCCATAACCAATTACAACTTCTTTCATATGCATTAATGAGTGAACTTTACGCATAACTTGCTCAGGGCAGGTTGAGCCGGCCATTACGCCTGTTCGGAGGCTAGATAAGTCATAGTTTGCAAAATCTTTAAGCTCTAACTCGGCGATAAACATTGTTGGAACACCATGTAAGCCTGTACAGCGTTCTTTTTCAACAACTTCAAGGGTTGTTTTAGGGTCGAAAGAATCACCCGGAAAAACAGCGGTAGCGCCTTTACTTATACATACTAAATTGCCAAGCACCATCCCAAAACAGTGGTATAAAGGTACCGGAATACAGAGTTTATCTTCATGTGTCAGCTTCATCGCTTGGGCCATCAAAAACCCGTTATTGAGGATGTTTTTATGGGATAAGGTCGCTCCTTTTGGGTTACCCGTAGTACCAGAAGTAAATTGAATATTGATATCTTGGTCACAATGTAAAGTGGCCGCAATGGCATCAAGCTCCAGCTTATGGGCATCTGTAGCGCGCTGCATGATATCGCTAAAGCTAAACATGCCAGCAGCAGGTTCATCACCAATACGAATAATGTTTTTTAGGTGTGGCAGGGCGTTTAAATTTAATTTACCTGCTTGTGAATCTGCAAGCTCCGGTGCGAGCTCATTCAGCATGCTTATATAATTACTGGCTTTAAATTCACTTGCTGTGATAAGTGTTGAACACTCAACACTATTGAGTGCGTATTTTAATTCGCTTGGTCGATATGCAGGGTTAATGCACACCATAATTGCACCAATCTTGGCTGTAGCAAATTGAGTTAAGCACCATTCAATATTGTTAGGAGACCAAATACCAACCCGGTCGCCAGGTTTTACGCCAAGTGATAATAATCCCATTGCTAACTGGTTAATCTGTTGCTGGTATTGCCTGTAGGTTAAACGGATCTGTTGATGATGAACCACAATCGCGGGGTGATTAGGGTGATTGTCGACAATATTATCAAGGTACTGTCCAATTGTTTGTTCTATCAATGGAATGTCTGTACGGCCTTGATAATAGCTTTGAGTAAGTGGAAGCGCATTACAGTGTGTGTTCTTTGTCTGCATTGTATTCTCCGTGTCCGGTTAATTTGTTGTCATGGACTTGATGCAAAAGAATTGAAACAATCAATTAGGATGATTTCAAAACATGCGTACCTGATTAACTAAACATAGATTGTCGACAAAGAAAAGCTTTATAAGACTAATGTACAGAGTGTAATTTTAATAAAGCAGAATAAAGAATGGGTTTTGAGGTATAAAAAAACGTGCCGTAGCACGTTTTTTTAAGAATAAGCAGCAATTAAGCTTTTGGATCATCTTGCTTATAAGTTTTACGCATGATGTACACGTAAGCACTAATGAATGCGTTTTCTTGGAATTTTTTCAGTCCTGTGTCTTCAAAATCAATAGGCACTGGGTTGCGCTTAAGCTGCTCTTTGATTTCAGTTGCAGATAAAACTTGCACATCTAAGCGTTCAATTAACTGAATAGCCGTTTCCATTTTGAAACCTTTCGCACTACCAGCGAATTTACCTTTTGCTTGGCGCTCTTTGATTGCTACTGAGTCAATTTGGTAATCTTCCATTAATTTTTTGAAATCAAATTGGAATTTACGCATTACTTCTGTGTCATTACCATTGCCTAAGGTAAAACGTGTTTGTCTGACATCACGGATATCAAATACGTCATTGTCTTTGGTTAAAATGCACAGTAGTACGTCACTACCTGTAATTTCTACACCACATGTTCTCATGGTCTTTCTCTAAATAACTTAATTTGCGCAATTATAGCAATTAACGTTATGAAAAACAGGTGCTTTAAAAATGAATTTTAATTGCGATAACACCGTGGTCACTTACACTAATATCTTCGGTTAATTTACTTGGCGAAATATGCTTATCATAACTTTCGTAGTCGAGCACTTTAACTTTCGAAGCTTGGCAATCGGGATTAAAATGCGCTGAAGCAAGAATATAATCTAATACATTCCCTTTTCCTTGGTAATAATGGCTAAAGGGTTTGTTTTTATTATCATAATATGAGCGGCTAAACTCATAGCTGTCGGTCAGACCAACAACAAGTTCGTTCTGTTCTATACAAGGTTCACAGCGAGTGGGGTGAAAGCCTTGAGTCATAAACGATAAAGTTGGGCTGGTAAGTACATCATTAAAGTCCCCCATAACAAGTGTTGCACATTGCATTTCTCGCTGCGTTTTCAGTGCATCATAATAGACAATAGACGCTTCTAATGAGCGGGAGATTTGCGACTGCATGGTACCCACCGTTTGATGTAGTAACTGCAGGAGCGGATCTTCAAGGTTATGAATATTAAGAATGTGCGCCATTGATTGCACACGCTGTGACTTAAAATGAACAACATAAAAACAGACTTCACCAAAATCAGGTAAATCAATGATACATTTAATCGGTGTGCGATTAAACTTGAACTCATTTTGATTGTTTAAGTACTCAAGTAATTCAGGGCATGGCGTCAGTGCATCGGCTGATTTAAACGGGTATTTACTCGCAATTGCAACTACAGGGTTGAATAACACTTGCGGATAGAGCGCATCATGGGACGGGCTATCGACCGTTTTAAAATAATCATAACCCGCTTCTTTACACTGCACTTCTAATGCGTGTTGACTAAACACTTCTTGAAATGCCACCACATCAGGGGTTGACTCACTTAAGAAATTAGCAACAAACAATTGTTTTTGCAGCCATTGTGTATTGTTATAGCGTTCATGTAATTGGTAAAACGAGTAGGGTGGCGCGGTATAATTTAATAAGTTAAATGTAGCAAACTTGAAAGAACGCGTGTTTGGCATTTTCATCACCCTAAAAGTACTGACTCATTAAGTATGAAATGAGTTAACTAATTGTCAATTTACTCTTCTAACTACTTGTATTTGAGCACGTGAGCAGCGACAATAGTCGCTTGTATTTGCGAGGACTCAGTAAATACAAGCTTAAATAGCAATGCTTATTCGTAAAAGCGTTGCAGAGTTACTAAAAATTAATTTAAAAATATTACATGTGATGCATTGTAGGCATCACCACTGTATTAAGGATTTATAATGCCAGTTATTACCCTCCCTGACGGCAGTCAGCGTAGTTTTGAAAACCCAGTAAGCACATTTGACGTAGCGAGCGATATCGGTCCAGGTCTTGCCAAGGCAACGATTGCAGGCCGTGTTAATGGTACTCGTGTTGATGCATGTGACTTAATCACTGAAGATGCGCGTTTAGAAATTATCACAGCAAAAGATGATGATGGTTTAGAGATTATCCGTCACTCATGTGCGCACCTTATTGGTCATGCAGTTAAGCAGCTTTTCCCTGAAGCAAAAATGGCAATCGGTCCGACCATCGATAACGGATTCTATTACGATATCGATATGGAACACTCTTTAAGCCAAGATGATTTAGATGCTATCGAAAAGCGTATGCTTGAGCTTGCTAAAACAAACTACGACGTTGTTAAAAAGACCGTAAGCTGGCAAGAAGCACGCGATACTTTTGAAGCGCGTGGTGAAACATACAAAATGGAAATTCTAGACGAGAACATCGCGAAAGATGATCGTCCAGGCTTATACCATCACGAAGAATACATCGACATGTGTCGTGGTCCACACGTTCCAAACATGAAGTTCTGTCAACATTTCAAAATCATGAAAGTGGCAGGTGCTTATTGGCGCGGTGATTCTGAAAACAAGATGCTGCAACGTATCTACGGCACTGCATGGGCAGATAAAAAGCAACTTAAAGCGTATTTAAAACGCTTAGAAGAAGCTGAAAAACGTGATCACCGTCGTATTGGTAAAGCGCTTGATTTATGGCACTGGCAAGAAGAAGCGCCAGGCATGGTGTTTTGGCACAATGATGGCTGGAGCATTTACCGTGAACTAGAAGACTTCGTTCGTGAAAAATTACGTGAGTACGATTACGAAGAAGTTAAAGGCCCATTAATGATGGACCGTGGTTTATGGGAAAAATCAGGTCACTGGGACAAATACGCAGATGCGATGTTCACAACTGAATCTGAAAAGCGTGAATACGCAATCAAACCAATGAACTGTCCGGGTCACGTACAAATCTTTAACCAAGGTTTAAAATCATACCGTGATCTTCCATTACGTATGGCTGAGTTTGGTTGTTGTCACCGTAACGAACCATCAGGTGCATTACACGGCTTAATGCGTGTACGTGGCTTTACTCAAGATGATGCGCATATCTTCTGTACTGAAGAGCAAATCATGGATGAAGTTTCTGCATGTATCAAAATGGTTTACGACACATACGAAACGTTTGGTTTTGAGAAGATCGTTGTAAAACTATCTACTCGTCCAGAAAAGCGTATCGGTGAAGACGAAATGTGGGATAAAGCTGAGCTTGCGCTAGCTGATGCATTAAAAGCAAACGACATTGAGTTTGATTACCTACCAGGTGAAGGTGCATTCTACGGTCCTAAGATTGAGTTTACACTTTATGACTGTTTAGACCGTGCATGGCAATGTGGTACTGTACAGCTAGACTTCGCATTACCAGGTCGTTTAGGTGCAACTTATGTTGCTGAAAATAACGAACGTCGTACACCTGTTATGATCCACCGCGCGATTTTAGGTTCAATTGAGCGTTTCATCGGTATTTTAACTGAAGAATACGCTGGCTTGTTCCCAACGTGGCTTGCTCCTAAGCAAGTTGTGATCATGAACATCACGGACAAACAAGCAGATTATGTGCAAGAAATTGTACAAAAATTAAATAAACTTGGAATTAGAGCCGCTGCTGACTTGAGAAATGAGAAGATTGGCTTTAAAATCCGTGAACATACGTTAAAACGTATTCCATATTTACTTGTTGTTGGCGATAAAGAAGTTGAACAACAAGAAGTGGCAGTACGCACTCGCACAGGTGAAGACCTAGGCAAATTTAGTGTTGATGATTTCATTGCAAAAGTAAGCGAAGAAATTAAAAATCGACAATAAATCATGAGCGTGTAGGGCAAAACAAACAGCCAACTACACGCTTTTTATTTTATATTCTTGGAGGATCGTACCATTAGAGGCGGCAAGAAAGGGCAACAAACAGCTCAAAAAAATCGTATCAACGAAGATATTACAGCTAAAGAAGTTCGTTTAATTGGCATCGACGGCGAGCAAGCTGGCATCGTGTCATTAAAAGAGGCGCAAGCTATCGCTGATGATGCGGGTGTAGATCTTGTAGAAATCAGTCCTAATGCTGAGCCACCTGTTTGTAAGGTTATGGACTACGGTAAGTTCATCTTTGAAAAAAGCAAAGAACTAAAAGAACAAAAGAAAAAGCAAAAGCAAATCCAGGTTAAAGAAATCAAATTCCGTCCAGGTACGGATGAAGGTGACTACCAGGTTAAGCTACGCAACTTACGCAAGTTCTTAGAAGCGGGTGATAAAGCTAAAATCACTATCCGTTTCCGTGGTCGTGAAATGGCTCACCAAGAAATTGGTATCGAATTATTAAACCGTGTTAAAGCCGATTTAGAAGATGTTTCACAAGTTGAATCATTCCCAAATCGTGTTGAAGGTCGCCAGATGGTTATGATGATGGCACCTATTGCTAAAAAGCAATAAACAGGGTATATTACGCACCGATTTTATTTCAGGTCTGCAAGTAACAGTTTACTGTTCACCTGAAATAACCGGTTATAAGTAAGGTTGCACTGCTTTTGTAGTGAGCCTTCACCGGATTATGGCAGTAAGTTAGGCCTTAAAAGTAGAGCTATTTTTATATCTCTCGCCTGCTTGCTAATTTTTAAGCAATACATTTGGAGTTATTGCAATGGCTTACAAGCTAAAAACTCACAGAGGCGCGGCTAAGCGTTTCAAGAAAACTGCTTCTGGCGGTTTCAAGCGTAAACAAGCGCATCTTCGTCACATTCTGACTAAGAAAACTTCTAAGCGTAAATTACACTTACGTCCTAAGATGATGGTTCATAAGAATGACCATGGTCTAGTTTCACGTATGTTACCATTCGCTTAATAGGAGTCTTCAGAAATGGCAAGAGTTAAACGCGGTGTTATCGCACGTGCACGTCACAAAAAAGTTTTAAAGCAAGCTAAAGGTTACTACGGAGCACGTTCACGTGTTTACCGCGTAGCTTTTCAGGCAGTTACTAAAGCGGGTCAATACGCTTACCGTGACCGTCGTGCTAAGAAACGTACTTTCCGTCAACTTTGGATTGCACGTATCAATGCAGCAGCTCGTCAAAACGGTCTTTCATACAGCCGTTTTATCAATGGTCTTAAAAAGACTTCTGTAGAAATCGATCGTAAGATCCTTGCAGATATCGCTGTTTATGACCAAGTTGCATTCGCAGCGCTTGTTGCAAAAGCAAAAGAAGGCCTAGCGGCTTAATTTCGCTTTTCATAAAGTTTAAAAAGGAGCCTAGTGCTCCTTTTTTTGATCTTAATTAATATTCATAACTAACAACGATTTTGCATAGCGTATGTCGTTTGCTCCATTTTTTTGTTGAATCACCGCAGTTTACGCAATCCATTCAGATTAGTTGTTATAATTTCCCCAATATAGAATAAGTACCGCACTTGAGAGTGATATGTTTGCGAGTTTAGTGTTTTTATCTGCTGCAGTAACTTTAGACAGCCACTTACCCCCATTATTGCCATGGCAAGGCGATAGTGTGTCTTTAATGCAAGAAAAAGGACCTTTAACCACAGATTTTGAATTAAGCGAAGGCACTTTATCGCCTAATTATGCCGACACTATGGCGTTCGTAGATCGCCTAGTTGCAGCAAACCCAACACAATTCAAAGTAACGACTATTGCGACAAGCAGTGCGGGTCGTGCGGTTAAGATGTTAGTGGCAAATGAGCAAGGTATGTTTGATGCCAAACAACTTGTTGCTGATACAAAGCCAACCATCTTTATTCAAGCAGGCATTCACAGTGGTGAAATTGATGGCAAAGACGCCATGTTTATGTTGCTACGCGATATTGCAACAGGTAAACGCCGCGATATTCTGAGCAAAGTCAATATTCTATTTATTCCTATTTTAAACGTTGATGGTCACGAGCGCAGTAGCCAATACAACCGAATTAATCAGCGTGGCCCAGTAGAAATGGGCTTTAGAACGAATGGTCTAAATTTAAATTTAAATCGTGATTACACTAAGCTTGATACACCCGAAGTACGCGGTGTAATGCAGGTTATTAATCAATTTAAGCCAGATTTATACGTGGATGCCCATGTAACCGATGGCGCTGATTACCAATATGATGTTACCTACGGTTATAACCCGGTTTTTTCGAGTGAATCACCGAGTGTGTCACAAGCGCTGGATAATCTATTTAAACCTGTTATTGATGCCAAACTTGAAAAAGCAGGGCATATTCCTGGTCCACTTGTGTTTGTAATGGACAAGCGGGAATTTAAAAAAGGGTTAGCAGGTTGGGTCGCAACACCACGTTTCTCAAATGGCTGGGGTGATTTACGTTCATTACCGACAATCTTAGTTGAGAATCATTCTTTAAAACCTTATAAACAGCGCGTATTAGGTACTTATGTATTTATTGATGGTGCCATTGATGCTCTAGCTGCAAATGATAAAGCCCTTAATGAAGCGGTTCAAAAAGAGCTCGATTTCAAACCTACGCAATTAGTAGTGGAACGCGGTTATGCAAAAGAGCCAGATACCATCGAATTTAAAGGGATCGCCTATTCAAGAACTGAAAGCGCATTGTCTGGGCAAGCTGAAGTTAAATATTTAGGTGAAGCTAAAAACTATGACGCATTACCGGTTTTTTGGCAAAAAGAAGTTAATAAGACCGTTAACGTACCTGCTGCGTTTTATATTCCGCCGGCGTACAGCCAATTGGTAAGTAAGCTTAAATTACACGGCGTAGAGGTAACGACAGTGAATGGTTCTGTTTCTGAGCCATTAACGCAAGCAAGCGTTGCTGATTATTCATTTGCAAAAGCACCTTTTGAAGGACGTTTTCGTGTAGAGGCGACATTTGATTACAACAACGTAAAAAATGTCGATATGACCGGCTGGTACAAAGTCTCAACTGAGCAGCCTTACTCAGAACTGGCTACACACTTACTACACCCAGAAGCGCCAGATTCATTCTTTGCTTGGGGCGAGTTTAATACTATTTTTCAGCGCACTGAATACGTTGAGAATTACGCTTTAATGCCGTACGCACGTCAAATGCTAAAAGAAAAACCTGCATTGGCTTTAGAGTTCGATAAAAAAATTCGTGAAGATAAAAACTTTGCTAAAGATGCTGATGCGCGCTTGCATTGGCTTTATGAGCGTACACCGTTTTATGATCAAGGCTATTTAAAATACCCAATTTTAATGGCGTTTGAGCAGTTACAAAAAGGACAATAACATGAAAGTGAAAGCTGTTCCTGTTACTGGCTTTGCGCAAAATTGCCGCATTATCATTTGTGAGCAAACGAATAAAGCGGCCTTGGTTGACCCAGGTGGCGATGCAGACAAACTTCAAGCAGAACTTGCTGCTTTAAATTGCCAATTAGAGGTAATTTATTTAACACATGGTCACTTAGACCATGTCGGCGCTGCAAAGCAACTCGCAGAGCATTTTAGCGTTGATATCATTGGCCCACATTTAGATGATAAATTTTGGTTTGATGCCTTGCCAATGCAAGCGCAAATGTTTGGTTTTGCACCAATTACACCATTTTATCCAACGAAGTGGCTAAATCATGGCGATACAATCACAGTGGGTGAACTTGAATTATCTGTACGCCATTGCCCAGGGCATACGCCTGGTCATGTTGTTTTTTACCACCAAGGTTCAGAACAGCTGATAGTGGGTGACGTGATTTTCCAAGGCTCTGTTGGTCGTACTGACTTTCCAAAAGGGGATAGTGCGCAATTAATCGAATCAATTAAGTCTGAGATTTTATCATTCTCTGATGAAGTTGCTATTTTGCCAGGCCACGGTCCGAATACCACCGTAGGGCATGAGCGAAAAACAAATCCATTTATTAGTGGGCGTTTTGGTTGATATTTACTCGCAATAATGGCTAATTTTTTAATTAAGTGGATTGGTATAAAGTTGCAATTTTTTTGCACAAACAGTAGAAAATAGGCAGACTGATATTTAAATCAGTTATATAATTTAACCAGTATTTTTACAGAAAAAGAAATAAAATGTCTCTGAACCAAGTAGATCGCCAAATTTTGGCATTATTACAGCAGGATGCTAGCTTATCTACGGCAGAAATTGCCGATAAAGTTGGTTTATCTCAATCTCCATGTTGGCGTCGTATTGCTAAGCTTGAGCAAGATGGTTATATCAAAGGTAAAGTTGCTTTGCTTGACGAGAAAAAGCTTGGCTTTGATATGTTGGTTTATGCCCATGTTCGTCTATCTAACCACGGTAGAACGAACCTAGCTGAGTTTGAACGTTTAATTATGAGCTATGATGAAGTAACCGAGTGTTACAGTATGGCGGGTACCATGGACTTTATGCTTCGTATTATTTCAAAAGGTATTGAAGGTTATGAGCAGTTTGTTCGTGATAATCTACTAAACCTTGAGTTTGTTCAAGAAGTTCACTCAAACGTGACCATGACATGCGTTAAGCGTAGTACGTCTTTACCTCTTTAATCTTTTTCTACTACGTTTTATTTTTCGAAAACGGTTAGTGCTTTTAGGTACTAGCCGTTTTGTTGTTAATAATTGTTAACTTTTGCGGATTTTGCTAGAATTCTGCGCCTTGCCGAAATGCATTCACTATAAAGAGGATCTTAATGTTTAACTTACTCAGCAAAGCGCCAAGCTCTGCTAAAAACGATATTCTATCAGGCCTGACCGTTGCGTTGGCATTGGTACCAGAAGCGGTTGCGTTTGCTTTTGTTGCTAATGTTGAGCCTTTGGTTGGTTTATATGCCGCATTTATTGTTGGCTTAATTACGGCTATTTTTGGTGGTCGTCCAGGTATGATTTCTGGTGCTACCGGCGCACTAGCCGTTGTAATGGTAAGTTTAGTTTTAGATCATGGTGTAGAGTATCTATTTGCAACCGTCTTATTGATGGGGATACTGCAAGTACTCGCAGGTATCTTCAAGCTTGGCAAGTTTATTCGCATGGTTCCGCACCCTGTAATGCTTGGCTTTGTAAATGGTCTTGCGATTGTTATTTTCTTGGCGCAACTGGGTCAATTTAAAGTACCAGACGGTATGGGTGGCCAACAGTGGATGGAAGGGCAAGCACTTTATATTATGCTTGGCTTAGTAGCGTTAACTATGGCTATTATTCATTTCTTACCTAAGCTAACTACTGCTGTACCTTCATCGTTAGCTGCCATTGTAACGGTAACAGCGATTGTGATTGGTTTTGATTTAGAAGCGCGCACTGTACTAGATTTCTTAAAAGGAATGACAGGTAATGAGCAGGCAACGATTGCCGGTGGCTTGCCTGAGTTTCATATTCCTATGGTGCCATTTAACCTTGAAACATTAAAAATTATCTTCCCTTATGCTTTAGTTTTAGCAGCGATTGGTTTAATTGAATCGTTATTAACACTGACCTTAATTGATGAAATTACTGAAACCCGTGGTCACAGTAACAAAGAGTGTATTGGTCAAGGCGCAGCAAATATTACCTGTGGCTTTTTCGGCGCGATGGGTGGCTGTGCGATGATTGGTCAATCTATGATCAATATTAACTCGGGCGGTCGTTCACGTTTATCTGGTATTAGTGCCGCAATCATACTGCTAGCATTCATCATTTTTGCAGCCAGTCTCATTGAAATGATCCCACTAGCTGCCTTAGTTGGTGTTATGTTCATGGTTGTTCTTGGTACCTTCGAGTGGGCAAGCTTCAAAATGATGAAACGTGTACCTAAGTCTGATGCTTTTGTTATCGTGCTTGTTTCTGGCGTAACCGTAGTAACAGATCTTGCGATCGCGGTATGTGTGGGTGTGATTGTTTCTGCTTTAGTTTTTGCTTGGCAGCATGCGAAACACATTTACACAAGCAATTACATCGATGAGCAAGGCTCTAAAGTGTACGAGCTTCATGGTCCTTTATTCTTTGGTTCGGTTAAGAACTTTGCCGAGTTATTTGATGTTAAAAATGACCCAGAAGACGTGATCATTGAATTCAAACATAGCCGTGTTGCTGATCACAGTGCGATTGAAGCGATTGACAGTCTTGCAGAAAAATACGCAAAAGTCGGTAAGAAACTGCATTTGCGTCATTTAAGCCCTGATTGTATTCAACTATTACACAATGCGCGTGATTTAGTTGAAGTGAATGTGATTGAAGATCCAAATTATAAAGTGGCTTCAGATAAACTAGCTTAAAAATAAAGCAGATAAAAAGCGAAGGCTGTTGTGGCCTTCGCTTTTTTAATGTCTGAAGAATGCGGTAAGGCTATAAAAAATTAAGATAGGCGGCAGTGCTTTGTTCTCGTGACTATCGGTATAATAAAAATAATTATGAAAGGTAATCTGATATTTTGAATTGGCAATCATTAGTTGATAATCGACAACGCTTTTTCTGGGTTTTGCAAATTGCAGGCTGGATAGGGTATGCGTTAGTTAATTATATCGGCTCAAAAGTCTTTGAAATGCGTGATATTTACGTATTTGTTATTGTATTAAACGCTTATGCAGGCTGTTTAATGACAGTACCTTTACGTTATATGTATCGTAAAGTGTGGAATGCCTCACCTTGGGTATTAATGCTTGTCGTTTTTGGTGCTTCCTATGTAACTGGCACATTATGGGCCGTTGTACAAAAATTCAATTTATGGGAAATCTACCGTCACGGTTACCGTCCAAATGAATGGTTTTATTACTTCCAACAAGGTTTAGATTCGGTTTATATCATCCTTTGTTGGAGTGGTTTGTATTTTGGTATTAAGTATTACCAGCTATTGCAAAGTGAGCGACAAAAGGCCCTAAAAGCAACCACTATGGCGCACGAAGCTCAGCTGAAAATGCTGCGCTATCAACTTAATCCGCACTTTTTATTTAATACCCTAAATGCAATCTCAACCTTAATTTTGGTAAAAGAGAACAAAGATGCAAATTTAATGGTGTCAAAATTGAGTGACTTCTTACGATACACACTCAATACTGACCCAATAAAAAAGGTGCCGTTAGAGCAAGAAATTCATGCCCTCATGCTGTACTTAGAAATTGAAAAAGTACGCTTTGATGAACGTTTACAAGTCAATGTAGACGTAAGCGAGCAGGCAAAAGAAGCCTTGGTACCAAGCTTGATCCTCCAACCTATTATCGAAAACTCGATAAAGTATGCGATAGCGCAATTAAATGAAGGTGGTGTGATTGATATTAAAGCACAAGTTTTTGCAAATGAACTATTATTGGAAGTAGGCGATAATGGTCCTGGCACAGAGCTTAAAAATGGCCAACTGGTTAATTCTCAAGGCGTTGGCATAGCTAATACACAGGACCGCTTAAAAACACTTTATGAGAACAACTACTCGTTTGTTCTCTCTGACAATACGCCAAGTGGATTAAAAGTTAATCTGCGCGTTCCGTTTGAAAAGGCTGTTAAGAAATGAGCAAAATTAGAACTTTGATCGTTGACGATGAACCGCTAGCAAGAAAGGGCTTAGCTGTTCGACTTTCTGAATTTGACGATTTAGAAGTCATTCGTTTATGTAGCAATGGTCAAGAAGCAATTGATGAATGCTTATCGGGCAATATTCAATTGGTTTTCTTAGATATTCAAATGCCAAATATGAACGGTTTTGAAGTTGCAAGAGCACTTAGCGAGAGCGTTAATCCATTACCCGCTATTGTGTTTGTAACGGCTTTTGACCAGTTTGCAGTTAAAGCATTCGAGATTCATGCGTTGGATTATATTCTTAAACCAGTCGATGACAACAGACTAAAACAGGCGGTAGAAAAAGTGCATACCTATTTAAAAACGCAACAAGATAACGCCCACAAGAAAAAACTAGCGAGCTTTGTTGCAGGTATTACAGGCAATAATTGCGAAGAAATTTTAAAGAAGTTAGCAACGGGCGATAGCCTTGCTGACCGTCGTTATCCAGAATCATTAGCTGTAAAAGAGCAGGGCGAAATTGTTCGTGTGCCAGTCATTACGATTCAATGGGTTGATGCGGCTGGTGATTATATGTGCCTTCATTGCCAAGATGGGCAAACACATATCCTTCGTAAAACAATGAAAGAGCTTGAACAAGAGCTTGATCCACAACTATTTGTGCGAGTTCATCGCAGTGCCATTGTTAATACAAAGCAAATTAGCAAACTTGTAACTCAAGTAAGCGGTGAATATCTTTTAGTGTTAGATAATGGCCAAGAACTAAAAGTAAGCCGTAGCTATCGCGATAAAGTGAAAGCTGCTCTGGCGAGCTAATACCAACCCGCAATAATACTTAATCATTTTGAGGGATCAAACCTGTCGCTAACTGCGTTAAAAATTTCTCATTTAGAACAACTAAATAACGAAATTTTTGCCTTGTAATCAACGAGGTTTTATTGCCTCAAAATAGACTACTTAATTAAGCGGATTGGTATAATAGCTATTCAAAATTTAGTAAGTTAAAACAAAAAGGCGCAATTATTAATTGCGCCTTTTTAATGAAAATTTGTAATAGTTTAAACTGTTACAATCTTCATAGTGTTAGTTGCACCAATCGTTTCCATTGCATCACCATGAGTTAAAATCACAGTATCACCTGCTACTAGTGAGCCTTGCTCAACAAGAGTGTTTAATGCATCACGTACCATGCTTTCGTCTTCACACTTCGTTGAATCAAAGAATACAGGATAAACACCACGGTAAAGTGCTGTTTGGCCCAGCGTACTTGGATGACGTGATAATGAATAAATTGGTAAACCAGAGCTGATGCGTGACATCAATTTAGCTGTACTACCTGATTCAGTCAGAGTCACAATAGCTTTAACAGAATCTAAGTGGTTAGCTGCATACATCGCAGATAATGCAATTGATTCAGCATTTGATGAAAAACGGCTGTCTAAACGGTGTTTAGAAACGTGAGTTTCTTTTTGTGATTCAGCACCTAAACAAACGCGAGCCATAGTAGCTACTGTTTCTTCAGGGTAGTCACCAGCGGCTGTTTCAGCAGATAACATAACTGCATCAGTACCATCTAATACGGCGTTTGCTACGTCCATAACCTCTGCACGTGTTGGCATTGGGTTATCGATCATAGATTCCATCATTTGTGTTGCAGTAACAACAGTACGGTTAAGTGAACGAGCACGGCTAATGATAAGCTTTTGTTTACCAACAAGCGCTGCATCACCAATTTCAACACCTAAGTCACCACGCGCAACCATCACTGCGTCAGAAGCAAGTACGATATCATCAATTGCTTCAACAGTTTCAACGGCTTCTGCACGTTCGATTTTTGCTAATAGTTGTGCGTTTGAGCCAGCAGCTTCTGCTAAAGAGCGAACATAACGCATGTCATCACCACTGCGTGGGAACGAAACGGCAATATAATCAACACCGATTTCAGTCGCTGTGATTAAATCTTCTTTATCTTTATCAGTGAAAGCAGGGGCTGTTAAACCACCGCCTAAACGGTTGATACCTTTGTTATTTGAAAGTACGCCACCAACAGTAACAGTTGTGTGCACTAGGTCACCGTCAACGCTATCTACCGTTAATTGGATTAAACCGTCGTTTAATAACAGTAAGTCGCCTGTTTTAACGTCGTTAGGTAGCTCTTTATAGTCGATACCTACTGCATTAACGTCGCCTTGGCCTTTTTCCATTTTTGCATCAAGGGTAAATTTTGCGCCAACTTCTAGGTTTACTTTACCGTCTTTGAAGGTTGATACACGAATTTTAGGACCTTGTAAGTCTGCAAGGATAGCAACGTGTTTGCCTAAACGCTTAGCAATGCTGCGTACCGCTTCAGCGCGGTCTTTGTGATCTTGTGCTACGCCATGTGAGAAGTTCAAACGAACCACATTTGCACCTGCACGAATAATTTTTTCTAGGTTGTTATCGCGATCGGTTGCCGGTCCAAGGGTCGCAACAATTTTTGTGCGTCTTAGCATCAAATTCTCCTGTGCGCTCAAATATATTAAGCGAATTGATGGTTATCTATTAAAATGTCGTGCTATAAACCTTTAATATAGGCTTATACATAAGCACAATGTAGAACTCATAAGTAAAAAATGATTGTTTTTACTTATGAGAATCTGGCTCTTTGTATTAATTATAGAGTATACAAAGGGTGAATGACGTTATTATGACACCGGTGTCAGGTAGCGTCAATACACATACCTTTTTAAAGGGTATTATAAAAATCTGGTCCGATGCCTTGGTTATTTTGATATACTGGGGGCAACGTCGCTTCATGATTTCGATGATTTATCTCAAGTTTGCTGTCAAGCTCGCATTTTTGGGCTGCTTGGGTATAATGCGCGCGTAATTATTTTGATTAACTAACCAATAGTTGTTACCGAGGAGGACACTAAATGCAAGTTGCATTAGTAGGGTTAGGCGTTATGGGTAAAAATCTTGCCCTCAACCTGATTGAAAAAGGGCTGACATTAGTAGCTTACGATAAAAACCCAGATGCGGGTGCCGAGTTACTAAGCTGTGCGAAAGCATTAGGTTTGGCAGACCGTTTACATATTGTGTCTGATTTAAATGATATGGTTAGACGCTTAGAGCCGCCTCGTTCGATTCTTCTTTTAGTTCCTGCTGGTGAATTGGTTGATAAAGTATGTACAGAGCTTGCAGAAGCAGGTGTTGACTGTGATGACATTATCGTAGATTGCGGCAACAGTAACTACAAAGACGGCATTAGCCGTAAACTTAAATATCAAAACAAATTTGAATTTGCCACTATGGGTATTTCTGGCGGTGCAGAAGGCGCACGTCACGGCCCTGCAATGATGGCAAGTGGTTCAGAAGGCGGCTGGGAGCGTGTTGAGCCGTGGTTTGAAAAAGTAGCGGCAAGCTACAAAGGTGAGTCGTGTTTTGCACGTGTAGGCCAATCTGCAAGTGGTCACTTTGTGAAAATGGTGCATAACGGTATTGAATATGCGCTAATGCAATTAATTGCAGAAATGTATCAATTATTACGTTTAGGTACTAATCGTTCACCAAAAGAAGTGGCTGACATTTTCAATGAATGGTCCGAAGGCACTTTAAATAGCTACTTACTGTCAATTTCAAGCCATATCTTGAGCCTTGAAACGACAGAAGGCGAGCCGCTAGTTGATTTAATCGACAATAAAGTTGGCGCGAAAGGCACGGGTTTATGGACTGCACAAAATGCCCTAGAGCTTGGTATTGCTGTGCCATCACTCGTTGCGGCTGTTCAAGCTCGTCACTTAACAAATACGTGTGATACGCATGCTGCTAAAGAAATGACTTACGCTGCTAAAGCAACTGATACCGTTGATTTAGACTTAGCAGAGCTAAAAGATGCATTCACATTGGCAAGTTTACTTGCTTATCGTCAAGGTTTAGCCCTTATCAAAGGTGCGTCTCGTGCGCATCAGTGGAAAGTTGATCTTTCTAAAACGCTACAAACGTGGCGCGCTGGCTGTATCATTCGTGCTGATTACTTAGACAATGTCGCTGAAGGTGTAGAATTTATTGATTCTATGCAGCGTGAATCAGCAGCATTACGTAAAGTAACGGGTGCAGCAGTTGCATCTGGTTTAGCTTTCCCTGTGTTAACAGCAACGCAAACTTACATTGCGACGTTAACAACACCAAGTAATGGCCACCTTGTGCAAGCACAACGTGACTACTTCGGTGAGCATGGTATTAAAACTCACAGTGGTGAGATTTGCCATTTAACAGACTTAGTTGAGATTGACGAAAAAGTTCGTTAATTATCAAAAAGAATAAAAAAGGCACCAATTGGTGCCTTTTTTGTATTTGCTGCATTAACGACTTAGCTCACCGCGTAGGTTGTCTTGCATCAAGTGACGAATTGTTTCTACTTCCAGCTTTTGACTAAATAAGTAGTGTAACTTGGTCAAACAGGCTTCTAATGTCATATCGTAGCCACTGATCACACCACAATTTAATAAGGCATTACCGGTTGCATAACCGCCCATATTAACTTGGCCTTTTAAGCACTGCGTTAGATTTATAATCACCATACCGCGTTTGCTTGCATCATTAAGAATGTCTAAGAACGCCGGATCTTGTGGGGCATTACCCACGCCAAAACTTAATAACACAAGAGCTTTGATGTCGTCATTAACTAAACTTTTAACCACTTTTGGGCTGATCCCAGGATAAAGATAAAGCACACCAATAGGTTGTGGCGTAATATTCGATACCTGTAGTTCGTTATCAACATAAGGGCTAAGTTGCCCTTTAATAAGCTGAATATTAATCCCTGACAGTGCTAATGGTTCAAGGTTCGGTGATGCAAAGGCATCAAAGCCATCAGCATGGGCTTTTGTTGCACGGTTACCGCGGAATAACTGGTTATTAAAAAACAGACTTACTTCAGCAATTGGGTAATTTGCGGCTAAATACATGGCATTAAGTAAGTTTACTTGGCCATCAGAACGAAGTTGCGACAATGGAATTTGTGAGCCTGTCACAATCACAGGTTTTGTCAGGTTTTCGAACATGAAAGACAAAGCAGAAGCTGTGTAGGCCATAGTATCGGTACCATGCAAAACCACAAAGCCATCATAGTCTTGGTATTTACTCTTAATATCGTCAGCAATTAATTGCCAGTGGGCAGGGGACATATCTGAAGAATCAATAAGTGGGCAATATTCGTGAATATCAAACAAAGGCATTTCATCACGATTAAACTCTGCATTATTGACCACTGTTTCGGTTAAAAAACCTTCTGCCGGAACATAGCCACGGCTCGATTTTTTCATACCGATAGTACCACCCGTATAGGCGATATATATACGTTTACGTTTCATAAAAAAAGCCCAGTTAAATAACTGGGCTTAGTATACCTAAAATCGCTTAGCTAAGTAACTTATTGAATTACATTACACACTAAACAACGAGCGTAAACGCCTTGTGGATCGTTGTAATCTTTTAGATTATCGATCTCACTACTTAACTGATTAATAAGGCTTTGTAAGTTAGCTTGTGTTGCGAGTACTGAGTGTGATGAATCAGACTTAGCAAAGAAGCTCTTAACAGCCGCGGTGCCAAAGATATCTTGCAGCATTTGCTCTTGTGGTGTTAATGACTGTTTGATGGTCTTAACATCATAATGATTAAGCTTAGCAAGCTCAGCTGCCGCCTTAATTGCATCTTGCTTATCGCCAAGTTTATCAACTAAACCTAGTTCTTTAGCTTGAGTTGCAATCCATACACGGCCTTGGGCAATTTTATCAACTTGCTCAGGCGTCATGTTACGTGCTTCAGCCACTACATTTAAAAAGCGTTTATATGCATTTTCAACGCTCATTTGAATGATGTCTGACATTTTCTCGTCAAGTGGGCGTGCAATAGAGAAGCCAGCAAGGTCAGTTGTTGCAACACCATCTGAGTAAATACCTAATTCAGCCATGGTATTTTCAAACGTCATGAAAGTACCAAATACACCAATTGAACCTGTAATTGTGCTAGGGGCTGCCCAAATTTCATTGGCTGCAGATGCAATCCAGTAACCACCTGATGCAGCCACTGAGCTCATTGAAGCGATAACCGGTTTACCCGCTGCCTTAAGTGCTAATACTTCAGCGCGGATAACTTCAGAAGCAAACATACTACCGCCACCTGAATCGATTCGTAGTACAACGGCTTTCACTTTGTCATCAAGACGCGCTTTACGAAGTAGGGCTGCAGTAGAGTCACCACCAATTTCACCTGCTTTACGTTCACCATCAACTATGGTGCCTTTAGCTACAACGACAGCTACTTTTTCAGTAATTGGGTTATCGAACTCAACAGGCGGTTTTACCAGCGATAAATACTCACGGAAGCTTACTTGCTTAAAGGTTTTGCCTGTTTCTTCTGCACCAACTAACTCAATAAGCTGTTGGCGGATTTGTTGTGAGGTTTTTAAAGAATCAACCCACTGATTATTTAGCGCGTATTGGCCCGAGTTACCGTCAACGGCTTGCATTTTTGCAAGGTAAACATCCATGTCTTCATCGAAATTACTTTCATCGAATGGACGGCTCGCAGCAACGTCAGTTTTGTATTCGTTCCAAAGTGCAGTTAACCAAACACTATTCGCTTCTTTCGCCGCATCTGACATGTCATTACGAATAAATGGCTCAACCGCTGATTTATAAGTACCGACACGGAAAATATGTTGAGTCACTTTTAACTTTTCAAGCGCGTCTTTGAAGTACAGTGGGAACATACCGTAGCCTTCAATGCTCACACCACCATATGGGTGCATAGACACTTCATTAGCATGGGCAGCAATATAATATTGTGCTTGTGTATAGTAGTAGCCTGTTGCAATAACTTGCTTGCCTGCCTCTTTAAATGCATCAATTGCTTTCGTTATTTGTTTTAGCTTATTGATGTGTGCACTTGGCATTTTTTGTAGGTCAAGAAGCATCACACTGATACGATCATCTTTAGTAGCTTGGTTGATCACTTCAATTACATCATCAAGAAGAATTTCTGATGGTGCTTCTTTACCCATAGTTGCATCGTTGATTGCTGCTTCTACAGGATCAACATAGGTTTTTTCTTCAACAATAGGGCCATTTAAGTTTAGGCGTAGCACGGTTCCGTCTGCTACTTTTACTTGGTCTTCTTCACCTGTGATGGCAACAAAGAAGAGTATTACTAGTAATAGAAATAATATGTTTAGGACCAAACGGCGGGAAAAATTAATCCCGGTCCAAATGCCTTTAAATATCTTTGCTAGCAAAATAAATCCTTAATTCAGTACAGCTTAGTAGTGATCTCATCTTAGCTTAGAATAACTTTAAAATTAACTGTTAAATAGTAACAGAGTGTTTAAAACGACAATTTGCTACCGATTAATTACCAGTGAAAAGTTGATTATTCTAAGTTATTGCCGCAGAATCTATTTTAAATAGAGGTTCGACCAGTTAACGGGGCACACAATGTTAGAACAAAAATTACAATTACCGCATACCGAACTTCGTAATCGTTTGGTTATGGGATCAATGCATACTGGCTTAGAAGAAGGCTGGCATAACCGCAAACGCTTACGTGCATTCTACGAAGCACGTGCTAAAGGCGGCACGGGTTTAATCATTACAGGTGGCTACAGCCCAAATATTCGTGGCAAGCTATCTCCGTTCGCATCAACATTTAATTCATTTTATGATGTGATCAAGCACAAAGCATATACTGATGCGGTGCATCAACATGGCGGAAAAATTTGCTTACAATTATTGCATGCAGGTCGCTACGCGTATCATCCATTCAATCAAGCACCAAGCTCAATTCAGGCACCTATTAATCCATATAAACCTAAAGAAATGTCGTTAGGGTCGATTAAAAAAACCATCAAAGACTTTGCTAACTCAGCAAAAATGGCTGAAAAAGCAGGTTATGACGGTGTTGAAATCATGGGTTCTGAAGGTTATTTGATTAATGAATTCATGGCTAACCACACCAATAAAAGAACAGACAACTATGGCGGTAGTTTAGAAAACCGTATGCGCTTGGCTGTTGATATTGTTAAAGCTGTTCGCGCTAAAGTCAGTCAAAAGTTCATTATTGTATTTCGTTTGTCTGTAATGGATTTAATTCCTAATGGATCAACGCCTGATGAAGTAAAGCAACAAGCCCTGGCACTTGAACAAGCTGGCGTTGATATCTTTAACACCGGTATTGGTTGGCACGAGGCTCGTGTACCAACGATTGCCAGTATGGTCCCAGCAGGTGCATTTAAAGAAGCATCAAAACGCTTAAAAGATACGGTATCAGTGCCAGTTATCGCGGTTAACCGTATTAACACGCCAGAAATTGCCAATGGAATTTTAGAAGCAGGCGAGTCTGATTTAATTTCGATGGCCCGTCCTTTATTAGCGGACCCAGAGTTTTTCAATAAATACGTTAATAATAAGTCTGAACAAATCAATATTTGTATTGGTTGTAATCAGGGTTGCTTAGACCATGTGTTTAAAAATAAACGTGCCACCTGTTTGGTTAACCCACAAGCGGCTTTTGAGTTAGATTACAGCCTTGAAAAAGCTCCATCTTCTCGATTAGTTCTGGTTGTAGGTGCTGGCCCTGCTGGCCTTGCTGCAAGTTGTTACTTAGCAGCGAAAGGTCACAAAGTGACTTTAATTGAACGTAAAGAACAAATGGGTGGCCAATTTAATTTAGCCATGCAAGTGCCGGGTAAAGAAGACTTTAACCATACCCTTAACTACTTTACTAATGAATTAAAGCGCTTACATGTCGATTTACAGCTTGGTACTGAATTTACTGACAATATGCTCAATCAATACGATGATGTGGTTTTTGCAACAGGCGTACGTCCGCGCGAAGCCAAAATCGAATGCAGTGATGGCAAACGTGTATTTGCTTACGATGAGGTCATTCGTGGTGAAGTAGAACTCGGTGAGAAAATTGCGATTCTAGGTGCCGGTGGCATCGGTTTTGATATGGTTGCCTTTTTAAGTGAACACAAAGGCCAAACAATTGAGCAATTCAAAACTCAATGGGGTATTGAGTGCGAAGCTGCGCCTGAAAAAGACAATCGTCAACTTTACATGCTTAAGCGAAGCGCAGGGCGTTTTGGTAGTGAACTGGGTAAAACAACGGGTTGGATCCACCGACAAGTTGCCAAACAGCACGGTGTTAAACAAATCGCTGAGTGTCAGTATCTAAGCTTTGATAAGCAAGGTTTGAAGATAACGGTAAAAGGTGAAGAGCAAATCCTCGATGTTGATACCGTGATTGCTTGTATTGGTCAGGTATCAAATACTGAAACGTTCGATAATCAAACCGAAAACGCGAAAGTACACGTTATTGGTGGCGCAAAACTAGCTGCCGCTATCGATGCTAAACGTGCAATTTTTGAAGCGTTACAAGTCGCTCGTAAAATTTAATTGAAAGTAAACTAGAAAACGTGCGGTCTATGTGATTAATCTATTTAGTCACGAGACCGCTATGTTGAACACACACCTAATACCCCTTTACCAACACACCTTAAAGAAACTGCAGTTTTTAGATGGACTACCGAGTCTATTAATTCGCTTGATTTTAGCCCCAGTGATGATCATTGCAGGCTTTAATAAGCTTGCTTTAAGCGGTGATGTTACTCATCTTTATCAATACTTTTTAGCATCTGAAGATATTGTTGCATGGTTTGGAAATAGTGACTGGGGTTTAGGCCTACCCATGCCCTCTATATTGGCCTTTTTAGCTGCATGGACTGAGTTTTTAGGGGGGATCTTTATATTATTGGGTTTATTTACTCGTTTAACCGCAATTCCTTTGATGATCACCATGCTGGTTGCAGCGACAACAGTACATGCCAGTAATGGCTGGTTTGCTGTAACACCTACCGATGCCAGCACCAGCCCTGCAAGAGTGCTGAATTGGCTTGCAATACCTGGTAGTGAAGCTAGCCTAGTTAATTCTGATGAAGCCAGCGAAAGATTAACCAAAATGCGTGAGTTGCTAGAAACGCATGGTTATACAGAGTACCTCTATGCGAAAGGGAAACCTGTGATCTTAAATAATGGTATTGAGTTTTCTGCCATATATTTTGTTATGTTATTGAGTTTATTTTTTACAGGGGGTGGTCGTTACGTTAGTTTAGATTATTGGTTAACTAGAAAAGTATCGAATAGCTTTCTTGCTCATAAAGATAAATGATAAGCTTGGGTTTTCTGCCCCGATTATTAAGGGGCGTCGTACTTAAGCATTTACGGAATATTCATGGACGCTTTAACGCTATTACAAACTCGACAATCAGATCCTCGCCTTATCGCACCTGGACCTACTGCAGAACAACTTGAAATTATTAAGCGAGCGGCCATTAAAGTGCCTGATCATGGCTGTATTGCTCCTTGGCGATTTATTGTCGTTGAAGGCGATGCACGTAATAAATTAGGCGATATCTATCATCAGGCCGCTGTTGCTGAAAACCAAGATGATAGAACCATTGAGCGCGCTAAAGAACTACCGCTGCGATCTCCGATGATGATCATTGCCATTGCAGATGTAACTGAAAACCCAAAAGTGCCACGTATTGAACAAGTACAAAGTGCAGGCTGCGCTGTACTTGCAATGCAACAAGCGGCATTCGCCCAAGGTTTAGGGGGTATTTGGCGCACAGGTTATTTTGCACAAAGCCCAGCTGTTAAAGCGGCACTCGGTTGTAAAGAACAAGATGAGATTGTTGGTTACCTCTATTTAGGTACGCCAGAAATAGACATTAAAAAACCTATCAGACACAAGCCAGAGACGTTTTTTGAGAATTTATAAATAGTAGGAACTTTTTTGCAGTTAAGCAGTCAGACACTATTAAGCTTACTTATGTTAGTTTTTTTAGATTTAGCTTAGCTGTAAGAAGCGCACGGATGCAAAAAACGAAATAATTCTTCTTCAGTGTGTTTTTTAATCGGTTATTTTTTGTTAACGTATGGAAAGTCTTAAAAAAATAACGATAAAGAAGACGAGAACAATGGGAAACTTATTTTTACGTGAAAAAGAAAATTGGTTCGCTTGGTCAATTTGGGGCTTAGTTGGCGCTGTTGTCACATTTTTTGTTGCCATGTCTACAAAACAACCTCATTACCTTGGCTTGTCTGCTGTAGTGGTATTACTTCTATTGACATGGTGGATGCAAAGCACTAAACGTTTCGATTTCGGTCGCGCTTTTAAAATTTGTTGCTACGTTTTAACGATCACCTGCTTACCCGCCTTCGCATTAGTTATTGTACCGAGTTATAACCTCAATAAAATTGACGTAATAGTGCAGGGCTCAGGTTTTGCAATTGTTAGTTTAATTGTTTGTTTAGTTTGCTCTTTAATCGCAAAGCGTCCGAAGCAGTACTATTAAAAATACTTTTTTAAAGTTTTTTACATTTAAGGCTTTACAACGAACGCAGTAAACACTATTATGCGCGCCGTACGGAGAGATGGCAGAGTGGTCGAATGCACCGGTCTTGAAAACCGGCAGGGGTTTGTAGCCCCTCTAGGGTTCAAATCCCTATCTCTCCACCATTATTTAGAAAAACCGCCTTTAGGGCGGTTTTTTGCTATCTGGAGATAAGTAATGTCAGCAAGCGAGTCTTCTTCTACACTAATGCGCATTGTTAAACATGTTCTGCTTTGGTGTATCTTTTCTTATTTTTATCACAGCGGGATCAATGTACTTGTAGCTATGGCCCATGATGCGCAGCCTGATTACGGGCTAATATCTTCAATCGCTTATGGTATTGGGTTTAATGTGTTAGTAGGGCACCTTATTGGCAAATACGACAAGCATTGGCCTGTCATTGCAGCATGTGTGATTTCTACTGTGGGTCTTATTGCTGTGCCATTAATTATGTTAGGCAAAGATGGTTTAATGAGCGGCTTTTTTATTGCTTCGATGATCGCTACATTACCTGTTGCGACATTTGTAATTGATAAAATAAAGCAGCGAATTAGTGCAAACACTGAGCAAACGCAGTAAAACTAGGCGATATTCGTTGTTTTTTTATGTTAGTATGAGCACGTCTTTTAACTAAATAAACGTGAATTAAAACATGTCAGATAATTTTACAACAGACGCTGAAAAAGCAAGTTACGGTATTGGTTTACAAATGGGTGAGCAATTAAAAGCGAATCCATTCGAAGGTTTAAACTTAAATTCTGTATTTGAAGGTATGAAAGACGCATACACTGGTAATGATTTCCAAGTTGAAATCCCAGAAATTCAAGCAGCTTTTGAGAAAATCAACGCTGAGATCCAAGCTCGTCGTGAAGAAGAAGCTAAAGTTCTTGCAGCTGAAGGTATTGCATTCTTAGAAGAAAATGCAAAACGTCCTGAAGTAACAGTAACTGAATCAGGTCTTCAATACGAAGTACTTACTGCAGGCGACGGTGAAAAACCAACTGCAGATTCAACAATCCGTGCACACTACCACGGTACACTAATCAACGGTACAGTATTTGACAGCTCATACGAGCGTGGTCAACCAGCTGAATTCCCAGTAGGCGGTGTAATCAAAGGTTGGACTGAAGCAGTGCAAATGATGGGTACTGGTTCTAAGTGGCGTTTATACGTACCACACGAACTTGCTTACGGTGAGCGCGGTGCTGGTGCAGCAATCGCTCCTTTCTCAACGTTAATCTTTGACGTTGAGCTATTAGAAATCATCTAATCGATTTCAAATAGATATAAAAAAACCTGCTTTAAGCAGGTTTTTTTATATCTGAATCAAATAGCTAATTAGCTATTTGATTCAGCGTATTCTTTACACGCAGCAGTGTCTTCACATTCACCATATAGGTAAAGAGAGTGGTTCGTCAGTTTAATACCATTCTCTGTTGCGATTTCTTCTTGACGACGTTCAATAGTGTCGTCTTCAAACTCAACTACCTTACCACATTTTAGGCACACTAAGTGGTCATGGTGAGTGCTACCTGATAATTCAAATACTGACTTGCCGCCTTCGAAGTGGTGGCGAGATACAATACCTGCATCATCAAATTGGTTAAGAACACGGTAGACAGTTGCAAGACCAATCTCTTCGCCTTTGTCTAAAAGAATTTTATAGACATCTTCAGCGCTGATGTGTTGGTTGTCTGGAGATTGTAGAATCTCTAAAATTTTAATACGTGGCAAGGTTACTTTTAACCCTGCTTTTTTTAATTCCAAGTTGTGATCAGTCATTCAATCTGTCTCAATTTTATTTAGTTATACTAGGCATCATCAAGATGCACACGACACATTAGCAACTATTAGAATAACGTGCCTAGTTACTAAGTGCAAAGAACAATTCGTCTATTTGCCGATTTTTCAAACAAAAATGAACTGGTTGTGCATCTTTACATCAGCTAGTAAATGCGAGTAGTACTTGTTATTAATCAGCAAGTTCCGCTAAACACATTTCGTCATAAACCTGAGCACACCAGTCTTTAACACGCTTTTCAGTAAGCTCTGGTTGACGGTCTTCATCAATACCAAGGCCAACAAAGTTGCTGTCATCTACGAGTGCTTTTGAAGCTTCAAAGTCGTAGCCTTCAGTTGACCAATGGCCCACTACGATTGCGCCACGCTCAGTAACGATATCGTTGATCATGCCCATTGCATCTAAGAAGTACTCTGCATAGTCTTCTTGGTCACCGCAGCCGAAAATAGCAACAAGTTTACCTTCGAAGTCAACTTCTTCTAATTCAGGGAAAAAATCATCCCAGTCACATTGAGCTTCACCGTAGTACCAAGTTGGAATACCGAATAACAATAAATCGAATTCAGCAATCTCTTCTTTAGAACTTTTTGCAATGTCGTGAACAGCAACAAGCTTTTTACCTAATTCTTTTTGAATCATTTTAGCTACGTGTTCAGTATTGCCTGTGTCACTTCCGAAAAAAATACCTACGCTTGACATGGATTTAAAACCTTCTATCTATCAATAGCCAATCTTTCTTGTAAAATTGTTTCAATCAACGCGCTACGGCTAATATTCTGCGCATCTGCCATATCGCTTAATGCTTGATATAACTGTGATGAAACCTTAAATTCTACACGCTTTAAACCACGTGCTTTATCTCGTTTTATTTGATTACGTTTATTTACTTTTAATTGCATATCGCGAGGTAGGGGATTTGTTTTCGGCCTACCTGGACGCTTTTCGTATTCAAATAAATCGGGTGTTGTTCTATCTGTTTCTGACTTTGCCATGTCTAGCCCACACCTGCGCCTTGCCAGAAGACTTGAATAAGTCCTTTCGCTATAAACCCAGAACAGCCTAAAAATAGCACTAACCAAACGATGTATCGGCCAAATCGTGGTACATCACCTTTTTTAAGGACGTCTTGAATTGCCATTCCAATAAAAAAGAAAATACCGGCTAAGCCAAAATACAACCCTAAGGTATCAAATTCGTTAATTAACTGACTGACCATCAACGTATAAACCTTTAAATTAAACGGCGCGTACTATACCACACAAATTTGTAATAATTTAGTGCGCACGATCAAAAACAGCGAATTTAATCAGCCCTATTAATGAGCTAAAAAATCGCTGATTGCTTTATTAACAGCAAGTGGTTTTTGGGCATGTAGCCAGTGACCAGCACCATGAATAATTTTTGCTTTTGCATTAGGGAACAACGCCATAATAGCAGGGCGGTGCTCTGCTAAAATGTAGTCAGAATCATTACCTTTAATGAACAAAGTATCACATAAACAAGAATCATTTTCACTAACTTGCGCTAAAATATTTTCATATTGCTGGTATAAAACAGCTAAATTAAAGCGCCATTGATAGTGACCTTCATCATTTTTAGCAAAGCTTTTTAATAAAAATTGACGTACGCCCATTTCCTCAATGTGCTTGGCAAGTATTTCATCAGCCGATTTTCTATCTTTGATATTAGACTGTGCAACTTCGTTTAGGCCTGCAAAAATGGCACTGTGGCGAGGGTTATTAGCAACAGGAGAAATATCTAACACGACAAGCTTATCGATAAGTGAAGGGTGATTAAGTGCTAATTGCATGGCCACTTTGCCACCCATTGAATGACCTATGATGTGCGCTTTACTAATAGTTAGATGTTCAAGTAACTCACTGACATCTTTAGCCATAGCATGATAATTCATGGTATCGCTATGGAATGATTTACCGTGGTTACGTAAATCGATATTCGTTACACGATAATTTTCAGCTAATGCTTTTGCGATTACATTGAGGTTTTCAAGTGAGCCAAACAAACCGTGGATCAATACAACGTCTGAACCTTGACCCATTTGTTGGTAGTTTAATAGCATTTTCAACTCCTAATTTTAATGGCAGTATTTTGCCTAGTGAAATTACAAAATGCAAAACATAGAGAATTGCTGCGAGCTTAGGTATAATCATTGAGAACTTTTAAAATGTGACCCGTAAAGACAGGAATAACATGAAAAAAATCGACATAGACGACGAGTTATATCAATACATTGCAAGCAACACGCAAAGTATTGGTGAAAGTGCATCAACCATTTTGCGTCGTTTATTAAACCTCTCTGATGGCACCAATGCCCCAGTTGAAACAACTACTAAAACTGAACAAGAAACCCCAGTTGTTGAAGTACAAGAACAAGCAGAACAAGAATCAAGCCCTGAACCAAGCAACGAAAATGTTGAAGAGGCTGCAGAAACTGTCACAGCATCGACACAAGTGAAAGGTAATGTGTTTAATGTATTAAACAAAGAAGAGCTGGCAATGCAAAAAGGTGTTGTTGGTCGATTCTTATTTATACTTGCTGCTTTATATAGAACGCATAAAAAAGATTTTGCTAACGTGCTTGAAATTAAAGGCCGTGATCGAGTTTATTTTGCCACAAGCAAAGAAGCACTTCTGGAGAGCGGTAGCAGCATGAATCCAAAAAATATCACTGATACTGAGTATTGGGTGATGACAAATTCAAATACAACCAGAAAAAAAATGATGCTTCACGAAGTAGCACTGTGCTTAGGTTACAGCGCAGATGAAGCAGAAAAAATTCGTGATTACTTATAATCCATAAGGAAATAATATGGCGATTCATCCAGATGCAGGTAAACCTGCACCGCAATCAAGCTTAGTGAATGTACCAAAACTGATCTCGGCTTATTACTTAAATGAACCAGACCTAGAACAAAACCCAGAGCATTGTGTTGCTTTTGGTACATCTGGCCATCGTGGTTGTTCGTTCGATGTAAAATTTAATGAATCGCATATTTTAGCGATCACTCAAGCAATTTGTGATTACCGTAAAGAAAACAATATTTTTGGCCCACTTTTCTTAGGTAAAGATACACATGCATTGAGTGAAGCGGCTTTTAACTCTGCTATTGAAGTACTTGTTGCAAACGAAGTGCAAGTCATTGCACAAGAAAATGACGATTACACGCCAACGCCGGTAATCAGTCATGCTGTTGTTTGCCATAACAAAGAAAATCCAAATGAACTTGCTGATGGTATTGTGGTAACACCTTCACATAACCCGCCAGAAGACGGTGGTTTTAAATATAACCCGCCAAATGGTGGCCCTGCAGATACTGATGTTACTAAGTGGATTGAAGATAGAGCAAATCAATTACTTTTAGAAGACTTAGTTGAAGTTGAGTTATTTCCGTATGCTAAAGCATCACGTTCTGGTTTTATTAAGTACCAAGACTTAATTACCCCTTATGTTGATGACTTAGTTAATATCGTTAATCTAAAAGCAATTAGCGATGCGAAAATCAAAATTGGTGTGGATCCACTGGGTGGCTCTGGTATCAACTTTTGGCCAGTCATTGCAGAAAAATATAATTTAGACTTAACGGTCGTAAATGAGTCTGTTGATCCAACATTCTCGTTCATGCCTTTAGATAAAGACGGCAAAATCCGTATGGATTGTTCATCACCTTATGCAATGACAAACCTTATTGCATTAAAAGATGACTATGATATCGGTATTGGTAACGACCCTGATTATGACCGCCATGGTATTGTTACACCTGACGGCTTAATGAATCCAAATCACTTTTTAGCAGTTGCAATTGACTACTTGTTAAATAACCGCGAATGGTCAAAAGAGGTCGAAATTGGTAAAACGCTGGTATCAAGCGGCATGATTGATAAAGTAGTTGCACGGAATAACCGCGAAGTAAAAGAAGTACCGGTAGGCTTTAAATGGTTTGTTGAAGGCTTAAGCAAAGGTACCCTTGCTTTTGGTGGTGAAGAAAGTGCAGGGGCGTCATTCTTACGCTTTGATGGTACAGTTTGGAACACTGATAAAGATGGTTTCATCTTAGGTCTACTTGCTGCAGAGATTTTAGCTGTAACAGGTAAAACACCATCACAGCTTTATAAAGAACTTGAGCAAGAGTTCGGTGCGCCTATTTATAAACGTATTGATGCGCCAGCTAATGCAGAACAAAAATCACGTTTAAAAGCGTTATCAGCGGATGATGTAACTGCAAGTACCTTAGCGGGTGATGTCATTACGCAAAAACTAACCCATGCTCCTGGTAATAACGCTGCTATCGGCGGTTTAAAAGTTGTTACTGAAAACGGTTGGTTTGCTGCACGCCCATCTGGCACTGAAGATATCTATAAAATTTACCTTGAATCATTCAAAGGTGAAGAACATCTAGCATTATTAGAAAAAGAAGCGAAAAAGCTGGTTGATTCAGTAATTAGCTAATTCCTTTTTTACCTATTAAAACGGCTGAGATTCTCAGCCGTTTTTGTATTCTACTCTCACGCATTTTTAGGATAGAACAATGAGCTATTCAACTCCTTCATATCTCGAACAATTAAAAAGTACTGGCGACTTTTTAACCCTGACCCGTAACAATGAATTTTCACTCGAACCTTGTGCATTTACCCTTGAAAACGGTACTGATGTCACTGTTCATGACACGGGTATCATTGAGTTTCAACCTGCGCAGCAGACAAACAAAGATATTGTACTTTCAAGTGCGGTACATGGTAACGAAACTGCGCCAATTGAAATCTGCGATCAATTAATCAAGTCAATCATTACAGAACAACTTACCTTGCAGCAGCGTGTACTGTTTATTTATGGTAATCCTAAATCTATTAATATCGGTAAGCGTTTTGTAGATGAAAACTTAAACCGTTTGTTTAATGGTCATCATACTGTAGAAGGTATTGCTTCTAACCCTGAGCGAGTTCGTGCAAAGCTACTTGAAGACGTGGTTACTGATTTCTTTGCTAGAGGCAACCAGGACAGTGAGCGTTTTCATTATGATCTTCACACAGCAATTCGTGGCTCTAAAAATGAAAAGTTTGCAGTCTATCCTTTCTTACATGGTAAACCGTGGAAAAAATCACAACTGCAATTTTTACTTAGCTGTGGCGTAAACACGGTACTAATGATGAAATCAGCGGCAACTACCTTCAGTTACTACTCGTCGTTTGTACATGGAGCTGACTCATTTACGGTAGAACTTGGCCAAGTAAAACCATTTGGCGAAAACGACATGTCGCGATTTGATAAAACCAAACAAACCTTAATTGCATTAATTAGTCAAAAATCTGTTGAATATAAAGAATTCAATGCAGAAGATTTCGAGTTGTTTTCTGTATATAGAACAATAAACCGTACTTGCGAAGACTTTAGTTTCCCATTTGCTGATGATGTGGAAAATTTCACCGGTTTCGCAAAGGGCGAATTAATGGCAACTGATGGTCAGACCAGATATGAAGCGGAAGTAGACGGTGAAGCTATTATCTTCCCAAACGCTGATGTAGCCTTAGGTCAGCGCGCTTTGCTTACAGTTGTTCCAATGCAAGTTGATAGCAACTTTATTTAAATTCTCTGCATTAACACCCATCTAAATTTAGTTAACTATATGACTATAAAGAACTTATCTTGTTGTATAGTTAACTTTCCATGCGTTTTTAGCCATTTGTCATCTATTCGTCTATGATTAGTTGAATAACAACTTACGTTAACGTAAAGTGACGGCAGTTTAATTTAATTAGATTGAATATTGCGCAAACTTTATCCTTACAGCTCATGCTGATAAAAATATAATTAAGGGCAGTAGCGTAGGTTTCTGACAACGAAAGAAGGTAGGTTATGAGTAATCCAAATAACGTATCGCTAAACATTAATCATGAACTGTCATTTATTGATGGTCACGCATTAACGATCCCTACATTAAGTATTCTTAATGAGGAAGGCGACATCTACGAAGGTGCAACCGCACCTGATATCGACAAAGCAACGGCAATCCGTCTATATGAAACAATGCGTTTTATTAGAGCACTTGATGAGCGTATGCAAGCAGCACAGCGTCAAGGCCGTGTTAGCTTTTATATGCAATGTCTAGGCGAAGAAGCGGCTGTAACAGCATCAGCTGCAGCGCTTGATCAAAACGATATGATCATGGCCCAATACCGTGAGCAAGCAGCTTTACGTTATCGTGGTTTTAGCCTTGACCAATTCATGAATCAAATGTTCTCAAATGAAAAAGATTTGGGTAAAGGTCGCCAAATGCCAATTCACTATGGCTCACGCGAACTTAACTACATGACTATTTCATCACCGCTTGGTACACAAATTCCACAAGCAACAGGTTATGCATATGGTCAAAAAGTTCGTCATATTGATGCCCAAACCGGTGAGTTAAACAGCACTATTGATAACATCACTATTTGTTACTTTGGTGAAGGCGCTGCGTCTGAAGGTGATTTCCATGCTGGTTTAAATATGGCCGCAGTTCATGAAGCACCGGTAATTTTCTTTGCTCGTAACAATGGTTATGCGATTTCTACACCTGCTGATGAGCAATTTAAAGGTGATGGTATTGCATCACGTGGTGTTGGCTATGGCATTAAAACAATTCGTGTTGATGGTGCTGATGCACTTGCTGTTTATGCAGCAACTAAAAAAGCCCGCGAAATTGCGACGACTAAAGGTGAACCTGTTTTAATTGAATCGATTGCCTATCGTCTTGGCGCTCACTCAACCAGTGACGACCCTAGTGGCTATCGTACAAAAGATGAAGAAGCAAAACATAAAGGCTGTCCAATCGAGCGTTTCCGTAAGTGGTTATTAAAACAAGGTTGGTTAGATGAAGCGCAAGACGCGAAAGACAAAGAAACAATTCGTGAAGAAATTTTAGCGGCTCTTAAACGCGCTGAAAAAGTAGCAAAACCAGCATTAGAAGACCTTATTTCTGATGTGTATGATAAGCCAATCCCATCACTGAAAAAACAATATGAAGAACTAAAAGAGCACATTTTGCAGCATCCTGATGCTTATCCAACAACTGCAGGGAGATTAAAGTAATGGCTAAAATGAACATGCTTCATGCAATTAACTCTGCCCTTGATATCACCATGGCAGAGCATCCAAATGCATGTATTTTTGGTGAAGATGTTGGTTATTTTGGTGGTGTATTCCGTGCTACATCTGGCTTACAAGAAAAATATGGTAAGCATCGTGTGTTCAATACTCCGTTAACTGAGCAAGGTATTTTAGGTTTTGCTAATGGTTTAGCGGCGTTCGGTGCCCCTGCATTAGCTGAAATTCAGTTTGCTGATTATATTTTCCCTGCATTTGACCAAATCGTGAATGAATCAGCTAAATTCCGTTACCGTAGTGGTAATGAATTTAATGTTGGCAATCTAACAATTCGTACACCGTACGGTGGTGGTATTGCAGGTGGTTTATATCACTCACAATCACCAGAAGCTTATTTTGCTCACACACCGGGTTTAAAGTTAGTTGTGCCACGTAACCCATACCAAGCAAAAGGTTTGCTTCGTGCATCAATTAAAGATGATAACCCTGTTATTTTCTTTGAGCCGAAACGTTTATACCGTGCATCAACAGGTGAAGTGCCAGAAGAAGATTACAGCATCGAGCTCGGTAAAGCTGAAATCGTTCAAGAAGGCACTGATGTCACTGTACTTGCTTGGGGTGCTCAGATGGAAATCATCGAAGACGCCGCTAAAAAAGCTGCAGAGCAAGGTATTAGCTGTGAAGTGATCGACTTACGTACCATTTTACCATGGGATGTTGAGACCATTGCTAAATCAGTGACTAAAACAGGTCGTTTAGTGGTAAGCCACGAGGCACCAATCACGAATGGTTTTGGTGCAGAGATCGTTGCAACAATTCAACAAGAGTGTTTCTTACACCTTGAATCGCCAATTACTCGCGTGTGTGGTTTAGATACGCCATACCCATTAGCACTTGAAAAAGAATATGTACCGGATGCACTTAAAGTGCTTGCTGCGATCAAGCAATCAGTAGAGTTTTAGGAGTCAGTATGTCTAAAGATTTTATCTTGCCAGATATCGGCGAAGGCATCGTAGAGTGTGAAATTGTTGAATGGTTAGTTGCAGAAGGCGATTCTGTAAAAGAAGACCAGCCTATTTGTGATGTTATGACCGACAAGGCGCTTGTGCAAATTCCTGCTGTTCATGATGGTGTGATCAGTAAGCTCTATTATGCAAAAGGGGATATTGCGAAAGTACATGCACCATTATTTGCAATGGATGTTGATGGCGAAGCACCAACACAAAGTGAAGAAGTTCAAGCTCCTGCAGCAACTGAAGCATCATCTGAGGCTGGTGAGCACTTAGAAGATTTCATATTACCCGATATCGGTGAAGGGATCGTTGAGTGTGAAATCGTTGAGTGGTTAGTCAGTGAAGGCGATGAAATCGTTGAAGACCAAGCTGTTTGTGATGTAATGACAGACAAAGCATTGGTGCAAATTCCGGCTAAATACACAGGTAAAGTTGAAAAGCTTTATTATCAAAAAGGTGATATTGCTGCAGTTCACAGCCCATTATTCCAAATGAGCATTGCCGGCCAAAGTGCAGAGCCAGATGTAAGTTCTGCGGTAGTTAAAGCACAAACAAATGCAGCAACTAAACCTTCGCAGAAGCCTGCGACTTCGGCAAACTCTAGCAAACAACTTAATAAGAAAGCGGTTGCTTCACCTGCTGTGCGTCGTAAAGCCCGCGAACTTGATGTTGATTTAACGCAAGTACCAGGCTCTGGTAAAAACGGCCGTATTTATAAACAAGATATCGAAGATTTCTTGAATGAAACACCAAGCCAAGCAGCATCACAACAAGCTTCGCCAAAAGCGGCAGAGCCTGTATCAACGGTCGTGTCTTCTGGTGGCAGTCGCGTAGAGCCTATTAAAGGCATTAAAGCGGCAATGGCTAAGCAAATGGTTGCTTCAGTTTCGACAATTCCTCACTTTACTTTCTGTGATGAAATTGACCTAACTAAACTGATTGCAATGCGCAGTGAGCTCAAAGAGCAGTATAAGCAGCAGGGTGTTAAGCTCACTATGATGCCGTTCTTTATCAAAGCACTGTCGTTAGCGATTAAGCAATTCCCAGTACTAAACTCGCAAGTAAATGATGATTGCAGCGAGCTAACTTACTTTGATGATCATAACATCGGTATGGCGGTTGATTCTAAGATTGGTTTACTTGTACCAAACATTAAATCATGCCAGTCAAAGAGTATCGTAGATGTTGCAAACGAAGTGACCCGCTTAACTGAAGCAGCACGTGATGGTCGTGTTTCACCGGATGATTTGAAAGGCGGCACTATTAGCATTTCTAACATCGGTGCGATTAGCGGCACAATTGCAACCCCGATCATCAATAAACCTGAGGTAGCGATTGTTGCTTTAGGTAAACTGCAGCATTTACCTCGCTTTGATGCACAAGGCAATGTTGTTTCAGCTGCTATTATGCAAGTAAGCTGGTCTGGAGACCACCGAGTGATTGATGGCGGAACAATTGCACGCTTCAATAACTTATGGAAGTCTTATTTAGAAGATCCTGCAAAAATGATGATGGCGATGAGCTAAATCAGTAAGCATTAAAAAACCAGCCTCGGCTGGTTTTTTTAATGCTAAGGATTATATGCCGTAAAAATACAACCCATGACCGAGTAACAGCGCTGGAATTGTTGAATACACCGTCGCGATTAAGGCCGCTTTTGGCGCTAATGCGATAGCTGGGAATAGGGCATCGCCGTCATTTGAAATTGCATTGGCTGCCATCGCACTAAATGGAATAATACCTTGAATATAGAGTGTCATCACGACGATTTGTGGCCCGCAGCCGGGTAATAAGCCAATAGCCACAGCCACCAGCGGTGCAAGATAAGCATACTCAGAAAACCACGCTGTTAAATCAACACCAACTAGGTTAACGAGAATTTCAAACAGCATAAAACTGGCAACAACCCAGGCCGTAACAAAGTGCGTGTCCATTAACACTTTCGTGAGTTTTGAAGGAGGTGTGCAAGGTGCTTCTTCACTGGTTACTTGCTTATAACTGCTGCCTTTAGAAGACAGTGCCCACACAACCACGGTGAATAGTGCCATGATTGAGCCAAATACAGTAATGCCCTCATTAATACCACTGCCAAATACACTTAAGTCGGTATTGGTGGCGATAACAAAAGCAACAATCAAGCTCGGTACTAAAGCTAATTTCCATACTGGTCGGCTAAACTTTAACGCTTTTGGTTGGCATTGTGGCTGCTCGTTGTATTCGCTAGCCTCATCAGGCTGAAATTTATCTGGGCTATGAAATGTATTAACTAATTGACCACTAATAACGCCTACAGCAACACCTATTAACATCATTAATAAGCCATCAAGCGGACGGGTTGCTAACAGTAAAAAGGCGGCATCACCCATGGTTGCGGTTAAGACAGCAACAACAGAGCCAAAGCTAGCCTGCTTTTTAGTAAATTGGGTTACCACAATAATGGCACCCCCACAGCCAGGTAAAGCACCTAAAATTGAGGCAAAACTCACCTCTAGAATGCCTGATTTAGCGCGTAGATAGCTCAGCTGTAACTGAGGAAGTTTATCAATAAGGTAGTAATAGATTAATAAGGTGGCTGCAACAAATACAGATACTTGAAAAAAAGCATCACTTAGCGCTTGTAGGGTGAATTCTCGGCTTGCAGGTACCGCCAAAGAAATTAGTAATAAAAGGGGTAAAAATAAGCGTTTATTGTCCGTAATGTAACACCTCGCTTTGTTAGGAATAAACCTCGTTTGTGTTAGTGAGAGCATACAGTGCAACCTTAAAATTAATCAGGTTACACTGTAGTACGATTTTAAATGAAAATCAATCTCATTTGTATCTATTTGCGTTGGAACTCAGAAGTGGCATTCCAGGTCGGCCATTCTTTTCGTTCTGAGATATCAAAACCTACTTGATAGAATAACTGAAGGTCCTGAACGGCACCTGATAAATCCCATTCATCACGGTAACGGTCGCAAGGCTGATGATAACAACCACGAAGCACTAGGCTCATACGCTTACGGTAATTTGCCGTTTCTTCATCAAGGGCTTCACTACCACCACCGGCATACATTGCTGGTACACCCATGTTTGCAAATGCAAAGTGATCAGAGCGGTAGTAACCACCTGAAGACGGTTTAGGGTCGCCAGATACTGTACGGCCTTGCGCTTTTGCAGCTGTTTCTAGTAGGCTATCCATTTCAGATTTGCCAATACCAACAACACTGATGTCTTTTACTTTACCTAATAGGTTTAAGCTATCCATATTGATGTTTGCAACCGTTTGTGATGCTGGGATCACTGGATTTGCAGCATAATATTTCGAGCCAAGTAAACCTTGTTCTTCAGCAGTAACGGCTAAGAAAGTCATTGAACGGCTAGGGTGCTCAGGTAGGGTCGCGAATGCTTCAGCAACTTCGATTAAGCCAGCAGTACCCGTTGCATTATCGTGGGCGCCATTATAGATTTGGTCGCCTTTGCGGGTTTTATCAGTACCAAGGTGATCCCAGTGAGCTGAATAAATGATGTGCTCATCAGGCTTTTCGCTACCCGGTAACGTCGCGATAAAGTTATACGAAATTGATTTTTTAATTGTGTTATTTACTTCAACACTTGCAGTTAGGTCGCCCATATCAACATGGTAAGCGCCTTTTGCCGCATTCGCTTTCATGGTATCGAAATCTAAGCCTGCTTTTGTGAAAAGCTCTTTAGCAACATCAGTTGTTACCCAGCCTTCGACAGCAACACGGTCCATGTTGTTATTTTCTTTTTGGAAACCAAATTGCTCACCGCTCCAAGAGTTTTCAACAACTGACCATGGGTAAGAAGCCGGTGCTGTTTCGTGGATGATAATCGCACCAGCTGCACCTTGACGGCTTGCTTCTTCATATTTGTATGTCCAACGACCGTAATAGGTCATGGCATCGCCCGTGAATAAATCAGGGTTTTTCGTCGCAAAACCAGGATCGTTTACCAGCATAACAACGGTTTTGCCTTTAACATCTAGGCCTTCGTAGTCGTTCCAGTTGTACTCTGGTGCATTAACACCGTAACCAACGAATACTAATTCAGAATCTTTAATGCTTTGCTTAGCACTAATACGGCTACTACCCATTACCATATCTTTTTTGTATTGGTAATCTTTGCCGCCAATAGTAAGTACCATGTCTGAATCAGCTTCTAGTGAAACAAGCGGTACTTCTTGTAAGAAGCTATCACCGTTACCCGGCTCAAAACCCAATGCTTTAAATTGGTCGGTTAAATAGGCAAGCGTTAGCTCTTCACCTTTCGATGATGGTGCACGGCCACCGAACTCATCAGAGGCAAGCACTTTAATGTGTTCTGCTAGTTGCTCTGAGTTAATGCTTTGATAGGCTTTTTCGACATCACTTGATGTGATACTTGTTGAAGCACAGCCCGCAAGAATAGCACTTGCAAGGACTGTCATTGGAAAATAGCGTTTCATAATAGCTCTTTTTTTGTTTTATGGTGACGTTAGTATATGAGGTTCTATTAATGAGAACCAGTTTTTACGGTAAACTACCCACAATACATCAATAAGTTAAAAAATAAGCAATGAAACGATTTACTGCTCCCGAGCAATGGTCAACGCAATACCTTACAACGGGTGCCTTTAGTGACCTAGCAACGCTATTTAATATTGATAAACTCTCAGATTGGCCATCTTGCCAGTGGTTTAATCAATATCTAAATGCGAAAACTACACAGGGCAAAGCCATAACCTTTGTTGAAGATGAAAAGTTTGCCGATGAAACCCGTTATTATGAGCAAATCATATTTGAAACAGGGCAAGTACCAACAAGACAACAAAATTGGCATGACCTTTTTGGTGGCTTTATTTGGTGTTTATTCCCAAAAACCAAAGCGCTGATTAATCATCAGCACATTGAAGAAATTAAACTGCATGGTCTAAAAGAGCGTAGTAAACACCGAAACGCACTTACCTTATTTGATGAATGCGGCGTGGTGCTGGCAATTACTGAACAAAGCTGGCAGCAGCAATTACGCGACCACCAATGGCAGCAAGCCTTTGTAGAACAGCGTGAACAGTGGGGTAAAAGCATTAGGCCATTTATGTTTGGCCATGCTAACTACGAAATGCTCACACGGCCTTATATTGGTTTAACGGGGAAAGCATTATTTGTAATTGTTCCTGATGACATATTTTGTAAAGATTTAACCGAGCAATATGCGTATCTAGATCAACGTCTTTATGAGATGATTAAGCATGATGATTGTTTGCGTGATAATAAAAATTTATCACCCTTACCCTTGTTAGGCGTACCGGGATGGTGGACTGACAATGAAAATCCAGAATTTTACAGTAACACTGATTACTTTAGACCGAAACGAAGGAAACGCACATGATTGAAGTGGCAGGGCTTAAAAAGAAGTTTAAGCTAACAAAAGATCATAAAAAAAATAAAACGGATAACGTAGACCCCCGTGAAGATAAAGAGTTTTTTCATTCTGTAAGAGACGTCAGCTTTCAATGTAACAAAGGTGAAGTACTCGGTTTACTCGGCCCAAATGGTGCCGGTAAAACAACCACCCTTAGAATGATTTCAACAGCCTTAAAACCAGATGAAGGCAGCATTACCATCTCTGGTCACGATATCGTTAAAAAGCCATTAGTTGGCCGCAAATCAATTGGATTTCTGTCAGGTAGTACTGGCTTATATGGGCGTTTAACAGTAAAAGAAAACGTTGAATACTTTGCCCGTTTACATGGCATGAGTAAAAAAGCGGTCGCCGCTCGTTGTGATGAGCTATTCACCTTACTTGATATGCACAGCTTTATTGATAAACGCGCCGAAAACCTTTCAACAGGTATGAAGCAAAAAGCCAATATTGCCCGTGCTGTTGTTCATCATCCTGATGTGGTTATTCTTGATGAGCCGACAACTGGTTTAGATATTATGACTACGCAAACCGTCATTAACTTTATTCGCGGCCTTAAAGAGCAGGGCACGCCAGTTATTTTCTCAACGCACCATTTAGATGAAGTTGCCTTACTTTGTGACCGTGTTGCGGTGATAAACCAAGGAATTAGTTGCTTTGATGGCACCTTAGATGGGTTTAAACAAGCAGGTCAAAGTGAAGAATTAAACCAAGCGTTTATGAATATTTTAACGGAGAGCCGTAATGTTTGAAGTATTTAAAAAGGAGTTAAAAGAGCTGTTACGTGACCGTAAAACATTGATATTTGTTGTTGCATTACCGGTTGCTATCTTTCCATTATTATTTGCTGTTATGGCATTTATTAGTTCACAAGCGGCGTTAGAGGCAGAACAAGAGGTGCATACTTACGCCATTATCAATGGTAACTATGCGCAAGAGTTTACAGATAAGGTGTTTTACCATAAAAGCTTTGCTTTATATAAAGGTGATGAAACCTTTAATACAGTAGTAGATCTCACTAAAGCGGTTAAAGCGGGCACCATTGACATGGGTATCTATTTACCGTCGGACGCTAAGCAAACGTTAGATGATGCAAAGCAAAGTGAATGGCAAGTTGTGTATAACGATGCAAAAGCAATCAACTTCCTATTTGATCGTGTTAAAGAACTAGCAAAAGAATATGGCGATACGCTGCGTACAAACAAACTATTAAGCTTTGGTGTATCAGAAGAGCAGCAAGCCGCTATTATCGAGCCTATTAAAGTGGTGAAGGTCGACACTGCAGATAAACGTGAAAATCTGGGTGAGAAAATTGGTGGGTTTATTCCTTATTTACTTATTCCTCTGGTATTGATGGGCGCAACGTATCCGGCGATTGATTTAGGTGCTGGTGAAAAAGAGCGCGGTACGCTCGAAACCCTTCTACTTACACCAATCACCCGTACACAGCTGGTGTTAGGTAAGTTTGTAACCTTACTTGCTTCTTCTATTGCAACAACCACCATTACCGTACTCAGTATGGGGGTGTGGATATCAGTAGCCATTGCATTTGTAGATTTAGCCGTTGTTAAAAACGCATTTAGCTCTTTAACTGTATTAGATTTAGGGCTGATTTTTGTGCTGTTATTACCTATTGCTGCAATCTTCTCATCATTAGCGTTGGCTATTTCTATCTATGCGCGAACCTTTAAAGAAGCACAAAACTACATGGCACCACTTAGCATGGGTGTAATTTTTCCAATTATGGTTGCCTTAATGCCTAATGTTGAGCTTACGAGCAAAACAGCATTTATTCCTGTGACAAATGTAGCTCTGGCAATCAAAGAAATCATTAAAGGTACAGTTGATTACACACTCGTGGGTTTAATTTTCTTAGCGACAGTCATTGTGGCAGGTGCATTACTTGCGTTTTGTGTTAAATGGTTCAATAAAGAAGATGTACTATTTAGATAGTAAATTACAATAAATTTAAGCCCCGAATAGGGGCTTTTTACGTTTAGGTCTAGGCTGCATCTTGGTTTTTATCATAAGCAGTCTTTGGTGTAAGTTTGCTAATGTCTGCCGAGTGAATCACTTTTTTAGTTTCACTCCAGTGCAATAACTCTATACGCCCAGAGCTGTTCTCTACTAATGCAGTGCAGTTTTCAATCCAGTCGCCATCATTGCAATATAAAATTCCATCAACCACTTTAACAGCTGGGTGATGAATGTGCCCGCAAATGATGCCATCGACGGCTTGTTTTTTTGCTTCGTGGATGGCCGCTTTTTCAAATGCATCAATAGCTTCACGTGCTTTATGCACGCGTGCTTTGATCCAGGAGGCCAATGACCAATAATTACCGCCAAATAAACGCCGAATGCGATTAGTCCAGCGATTTAAAAATAGTAATAAATCGTATCCTGCATCGCCCGCAATACTGATTAATTTGTTGTAGCGCGTTGCTGAGTCAAAATCGTCACCATGTAACAGTAAAAACCGTTTTTTGGCTTTTGTGGTATGGATATATTGCTTGTGTACTTCGATACCGAATAATGAATCATTGGCATAATGGCGAAAGGTTTCGTCGTGGTTACCCGGTATATAGATAACTCGAGTGCCATCTTTTGCTTTTTGTTGAATAAGCGCAAGCACATCATAATGACTAGGATGCCAAAAAAACTGTCGTTTCATTGACCATAAATCAACAATATCGCCGACCAAATACAGAACATCGCATTCAATGGCATTTAAAAAATCTAGTAAATACTGCGCTTGGCAGTCTTTATAACCTAAGTGAACGTCGGAAATCCAAACGGCAGGATAGTGGGTTTTACTACTGCAAGTGGTGTTATTCATGGCATTTACTCATGGTGTAATAAAGTAAATGCTAGGCAGAATCAATGACAGTTAAAAGACGCTTTAGCGAAACATCTATGACAATTAATAAAACAAAAAAACCGCCGAAGCGGTTTTTTAAATTTTGTTGAGAAGACTTAATCAGCCTTTAACAAGTGCGGCAATTTCAGAAGCGGCACTATCTAAATCAAGCATTAGCTTTTCGCCAGTACGACGGTTTTTAAGCTCAACCTTGTTTTCATCAAGGTTACGCTCACCAATTACTAATGTGAAAGGCACACCTAGTAATTCCATATCGTTAAACATAACACCTGGGCGCTCTTTACGGTCATCAAACAACACATCTAAACCGGCATCTTTCAAGCCTTTGTAAAGGTTATCAGCAATATCAGGAATACGATGAGACTTGTGCATGTTCATTGGCACAATCGCTAAATCAAATGGTGCGATAGGTTGCGGCCATTTAATACCGTATTGGTCATTGTTTTGCTCAATAGCGGCAGCTACGATACGTGATACACCAATACCGTAACAACCCATTGTCATTACTTGGTTTTTACCTGTTTCACTTAATACGCCAGCTTTCATTGCTTCTGAGTATTTAGTACCAAGTTGGAAAATATGACCTACTTCAATGCCACGTTTGATTTGCAGTGAACCTTGACCACATGGGCTTGGGTCGCCTTCAACGATATTACGGATATCAGCCACTTCGTAGTTTTCTACATCGCGATCCCAGTTGATACCGCTGAAATGTTCACCATCTTTATTAGCACCTGCTACAAAGTCAGCCAAAACGTTAGCTGTGCGATCAACAATAATTGGCATTGATAGACCAACAGGGCCTAATGAACCTGGTTTTGCGCCAATAGCAGCAACGATGTCTTCTTCTTTCGCCATTTCTAGCGGTGAGTCTACAAGTGGATGCTTCTCAGCTTTTAACTCGTTTAATTCATGGTCGCCACGTAATACAAGAGCAACTAAACCACGTTGTTCGTTTTCATCTGGTGCGCCATACACGATTAATGTTTTCACGCCGCGATGAGGTTTAACACCATAGTGCTCTTTAAGCTCAGCAATTGATTTTGCATCAGGCGTTGGGAACGCTTTTAACTCTTTACTTGCTGCTGGGCGCTCTTCAGTCGGTGCCAGTGCTTCTGCTTTTTCGATATTTGCAGCGTAATCACTTGCATCACTAAATGCGATTGCATCTTCGCCTGATTCGGCAAGTACATGAAACTCGTGTGAAACGCTACCACCGATAGAGCCGGTATCCGCGATAACAGGGCGGTAATCAAGACCAAGGCGCTCGAAGATGTTGCAGTATGCTTTGTGCATTACTTGGTATGTTTTCTCTAAACACTCATCACTTAAGTGAAAAGAGTACGCATCTTTCATGGTAAATTCACGGGCACGCATAACACCAAAACGAGGGCGAACTTCGTCACGAACTTTTGTTTGTACTTGGTAAAGAGTAAGCGGTAATTGCTTATAAGAGCTCACTTCTTTACGGACAAAATCTGTGATCACTTCTTCGTGTGTTGGGCCAAGTGCAAATGGGCGGTTGTGACGGTCATTAATACGAAGTAATTCAGGGCCGAATTGCTCCCAACGACCAGACTCTTCCCAAAGATCAGCTGGTTGGATAATAGGCATTAACATTTCGATAGCGCCTGCTTTATCCATTTCTTCACGTACGATGTTTTCTACTTTTTTAAGTACGCGTAGGCCAGAGGGCAACCATGTATACAAACCCGACGCAACGCGGCGGATCATGCCTGCTCGTAGCATTAATTGATGAGAAACAATTTCTGCATCAGACGGAGTTTCTTTAAGTGTTGCGAGTATATATTGACTGGTACGCATCTCTATTCCAAGTAGTGTTAAAATTATTATCGTTTACTCAAGACGTTTGAGTAATAACAAGGCGCTAAGTTTACCAGTGGAAGCACTGACACTAAAGCGCTATATGCTAAAAACTAGCATTTTTCAATGCAGGTCACTGTATTATGATTGTCCTGAACATGCCACCTAATATTAAAATCATATAAGGTCATGCCGTAGCTTTGTTCTGAGTCACGTTGCTTTTTATAAGCTGGGCGAGGATCTTGCTTTAATACATTGCTTATAAACGCTTTTAATTCAGGTTGTTCGGTCTGTTTTTCGATAAACGCAAGGGCTTCTTCGCTAAACTCAACGCTCATATCGGTTTCTGGTCGGGTATCGGCAAAGCCTGCGGTGGCATCGGTCATTGCGTCTGAGTAGGGCAAATATGGCTTAATGTCTAAAATAGGTGTGCCATCGAGTAAATCGATTCCTGAAAGCAATAAGCTTAACTGACCATTTTTATACTCGATACCCTCTAATTTTACGGCACTCATGCCAATTGCATTTGGGCGAAAGGTTGCACGTGTTGCAAATACACCTTTACGTTCATTACCGCCTAGGCGAGGGGGTCTCACCATTGCTGAATAGCCTTTATCTGCGGTTTCATGAAATCTGAATAGTAACCAAATATGGCTAAATTCATCGAGGCCGCGTACAAACTCTTCACGATTAAAATCGCTGCTAAATACCAGCTTTGCTTTAGCTTCAGGAACTAAACGAGGTTGGCGAGGTATGGCAAACTTTTGTTTATAAGGAGATTGAATATGGCCGACGGCAGTTAATTGGTATTCGCTCATTGTGCATTGTCGTTAAGAAAATCTGCCGACATTTTACATGCATTACATGCAAACACAAAAAAGGCAGTCGAGACTGCCTTTTAATATTTAGACTACGCAGTCTAAATTAAAACATGTATTGGAATGATACAGACGCAACGTCCATATCTGGGTCAATATCATCTTCTAATTTATAGCGCTCATACTCTAAACGTACTTGCATGTTTGTTGTGAAAGCATATTCTACACCTGCACCATAAAATACATCACCGCCATCAGAGTCAGCACTGATGCTGCCAAGCTCGCCTAGATCTTGCTCAATTTCAGCATCCCACTCTAGCCAACCACCTTTGGCATAAACAGAAAAGCTATCTGTAATTGGGGCTGCTAAGCGTGCTGCTAGTGAAACACCGTCAATTTCAGCTTTAGAATCGATATCGCTTACTTCATCAAAATTTTGATAAGCAAGTTCAAGGCTTAAGTACTTGTTAAACTGAGTACCAATATAGCCTTTTAGCATTTGTGAATCGTCATCGAAGTCAGTGTCATTTTCACTGTCTTCAAACTCAAAAGAATATTGGCCGTAGCCGATACCGGTATAAATACGCGGAGAATCCATTTCGGTAATATCTGCATGTGCAGCATTATTAAAACCTAGTAGTGCTAAAGAAAGTGCAGAAAGTGAAATTGCTTTAATCATTTAATAGCTCCTTTATAAAATAAATAAACGAATGTTTCGCGTCATTCACAAGGAGTATTGCAATGGCAATGCCAAGCTGAAAATAAAGCCTAAAGTATTGTTTTTAGGCTTCATTAAGTGGTTTTTTAAACAGTTTGTTGAAACTGTAATCAGGCATTCAGTTTGGCAGTCGTAACAATTTCAGGGTGCTCTGTAGAAGTTACTAGGTGCAGTTTTTAAATCGGTTTAGTTTTATGCTTTTTGTAATAGGGTTTCAGTTTCTATCGCGATCTCTTTCATTTTTATCGCATAGTTTTCGATTTTCTTTTCTTCGTCTGTTACGGCTGTATATGAAGGTACTTCAATTGGGTAGCCTGCTTCATCCATTGCAATAAAACTTATAACACAATGATTGGTTTCAACTAGATTTTGTGTTTTAGGGTCGCCGCAGCGTACTTGAATAAAGATTTGCATGCTGGTTTTACCTGTGTGGGCAATACTGGCTTTCACTTCGACTATTTGGCCAACCAAAATAGGGCGCTGAAACTTTACACCTGCAACTGAGACAGTTACGCAGTAATGACCGCTCCAACCTGCAGCACAGGCGTAACCAGCTTGGTCAATCCACTTCATTACCACACCACCATGAACTTTACCGCCAAAATTGACATCGGTAGGCTCAGCTAAAAAACGAAAGGTTACACTTGAAGACGGCATACTTTACTCACTTTTATAAAACACGACACTTTCAGCATAGCCTAAAAAAGGGGCCGAAGCCCCTGCAATTTAGGATAAATTTTAATTAAATGAGTAACGTGCGTTACATATTAGGGTAGTTTGGCCCGCCTGCTCCTTCAGGTGTTACCCAAGTAATGTTTTGACTTGGGTCTTTAATGTCGCAGGTTTTACAGTGCACACAGTTTTGTGAGTTGATCACAAACTCTTTCTCACCTTCAACTTCTTGTACTTCGTACACACCTGCAGGGCAGTAGCGTTGTGCTGGCTCATCGAATTGCGGTAAATTCACTGCAATAGGAATCGAGTTATCTTTAAGCTTTAAATGGCATGGCTGCGATTCTTCATGATTGGTATTTGATAAAAACACCGATGAAAGTTTATCGAAGCTAAGTTTGCCATCTGCTTTTGGGTAGTCGATTTTTTCAGCCTGATCAGCTGCAACCAACGTTGCATGATCTGGCATGTTATCTTCAAAGTTAAACGGTAAGCTACCACCAAATAAGTTTTGATCTAGGGTGTTATAAGCACCACCTAAGAACTTACCGAGTTTGTGCATAACAGGGCCAAAGTTACGTGATTGATAAAGCTCTTTGTATGCCCAGCTTTGTTCAAAAGCTGACTTATATTCAGCTAAATCGGCATTTTCTTTACCGTTGCTAAGAGCTGCTACTATCACATCAGCGGCAACCATGCCTGATTTCATCGCTGTATGATTACCTTTGATCTTGGCAAAGTTCAATGTGCCCGCATCACAACCCACAAGTAAACCACCCGGGAAGTGCATTTTCGGTAAAGAACGTAGGCCACCTTTGGCAATAGCTCTTGCGCCATAGGCTATGCGTTCACCGCCTTCTAAAACATCTTTAAAAACAGGGTGATGCTTCATGCGTTGGAATTCATCAAACGGGCTTAAATGTGGGTTTGAATAGTTAAGGTCAACAATTAAGCCAACCACAACCTGATTGTTGTCGCTGTGATACATAAATGCACCACCACTGGTATCACCAGTTAACGGCCAGCCTGTACCATGAACTACAGTGCCTTCTTTGTGTTTACTCGGGTCGATTTGCCAAATTTCTTTGAAACCTAAACCGTAATGCTGTGGTGATGCATCTTTATCAAGAGCAAAGTGTTTGATTAGCTCTTTACCTAAATGACCGCGGCAGCCTTCAGCAAATACGGTGTATTTTGCTCTAAGCTCCATACCAGGCATGTAACCATCTTTTTCGTTGCCGTCTTTATCAAGGCCCATATCGCCAGTGATAATGCCTTTCACTGTTTCGTCTTCAATAATCAAAGAATGCGCACTAAAGCCAGGGAATATTTCTACCCCTAGGTTTTCCGCTTGCTCTGCTAAAAAGCGACATACATTACCCATAGAGACAATGTAATTGCCTTCGTTATGGAATGTTTTAGGGCTAGCAAAGTGGGGGATGCTGGTGGCTTTTTCACTGTTATTGAACCAGTAAATATCATCTTGCGTTACTTTAGTGGTAACTGGTGCGCCTAATGACTGCCAATCAGGTAATAATTCATCCAGCGCTTTGGTTTCGAAAACCGCACCCGATAAAATGTGTGCGCCCACCTCAGAGCCTTTTTCTACCACACAGATCATTAATTCTTGTTGTTTTTCTTGTGCTTGTTGAGCCAATCTAATCGCAGTTGATAAACCTGCTGGGCCTGCGCCTACGATGACTACATCAAATTCCATGGTTTCGCGTTCGACCATATAAACCTCTTCTCGGTGACGGACCTGCTATAAAGAACCTTATTTCATACTTGCAAATGAAACGTTACAGGCTGTGAATACTTTAAGGTTATTTTAGGTTGACGTTTACGTCAACAGGAAGTAGTCTGAATTCATAAAATAAATAAGTTGACGCCAAGGTCAACTTTGAGAACACACAATTGATGGAGTCACGATGAAAGTCCTCGTTCCAATTAAAAGAGTAATTGACTACAACGTCAAAGCACGCGTTAAAGCCGATAAAACGGATGTTGATCTAGCTAATGTAAAAATGGCGATGAACCCGTTTTGTGAAATTGCAATTGAAGAAGCTATTCGTTTAAAAGAAGCAGGGACGGCCACTGAGGTTGTTGCTGTGACTATTGGTAATAAATCATCTCAAGAGCAATTACGTACGGCCTTAGCACTTGGTGCCGATAAAGCCATTCATATTGAAACAGAAGAAAAGCTTGAATCTTTACATGTAGCTAAATTACTGAGCAAGATTGTAGAGCAAGAATCACCTGAGCTGGTTATTTTAGGTAAGCAATCGATTGACTCTGACAACAATCAAACCGGTCAAATGCTTGCTGCTTTAACGGGTCGTGGCCAAGGCACCTTTGCATCTAAAGTCGATGTTCAAGCGGGTACCGTTAATGTAACACGTGAAGTAGACGGTGGCTTGCAAACAGTTGCTCTTAAACTTCCTGCTATCGTAACCACAGACTTACGTTTAAATGAACCCCGCTATGCTTCATTGCCAAACATTATGAAGGCAAAACGCAAGCCTCTTGATGTAATTGCTGCTGATAGTCTAGGTGTAGACCTTGCGCCTCGTGTACAGCTGGTAGAAGTAAATGAGCCAGAAAAACGCAGTGGCGGCATCATCGTAGAAGATGTAGCAACATTGGTAGAAAAGTTAAAAACAGAAGCGAAGGTGATCTAAATGAAAACATTAGTGATAGCCGAACACGATAAAGGTGTTCTAAAGCCTGAAACGAATAAAACGATTACTGCTGCTGTTAAACTAGGCTTTGATGTAGATTTACTACTTGCAGGCGAAAACTTATCAGCAATGAGTGAACAAGCAGCATCAATTGCAGGTGTTAGTAACGTACTTATTGCCGATGATGCAGCTTATGCTCATCAGCTTGCAGAAAACCTAGCTGATCTAGTTTTATCTTTAGCTGATAACTATTCACACATTGTCGCAAGCGCAACAACAACGGGTAAAAACTTTATGCCACGTGTTGCTGCACTTTTAGATGTTGCGCAAATCTCTGAAATCATCGACGTTATTGATGCAGATACTTTTAAGCGTCCTATTTATGCAGGTAATGCAATTGCGACAGTTAAATCACTAGATAGCAAAAAAGTGATTACTGTTCGTGCAAGTAGCTTTGATATTGCACAAGAGCAAGCGCCAGTAGCTGTAACGAGTGTTACTGGTAAAGGTTCTGTTGGTCTGAGTGAGTTTGTATCAGAACAACAAACTGAATCAGAACGCCCTGAGCTTACTGCAGCACCTGTGGTTATTTCAGGTGGTCGTGGTATGCAAAATGGTGAAAACTTTGCGTTATTAAATGGTATTGCTGACAAACTAGGTGCAGCGATTGGTGCTTCACGTGCTGCTGTTGATGCGGGCTTTGTACCAAACGATATGCAAGTAGGTCAAACAGGTAAAATTGTTGCGCCAGATTTATATATTGCTGTGGGTATTAGTGGTGCGATTCAACACTTAGCGGGTATGAAAGACTCAAAGGTGATTGTTGCCATCAACAAAGACCCTGATGCGCCAATTTTCCAAGTTGCTGACTATGGTTTAGTTGCTGATTTATTTGATGTGTTACCAGAGCTTGAAAGCGCTCTGTAATTCATAACGATTCTGGTTGTTAAAAGCTGTTCACCTTTTTAGGTGCGCAGCTTTTTTTATATTTACGAAGCTATTTTACTGGAAGGTAGCCAATATCGAGCATTTTTTGTTGTATCTTTTTTGACTTTATAAATACAGCTAATTTGTCACCTATTTTCTTTGAACGCGGTGATTGTGTATTAACTATCAATACCAATGGGCGAACAAAAGCGTATTCTCCACTTTGAATTGTTTCGATAGACGGGCTAACGCCATCAATTGCTAATAAACTCACTTTATTTATTCTTCTATCGTTTTCAAGCTTGGTTATTGCTCCATATGAATCATAAGCAATAGCATTTTGTATTCGTTGCACAATTCCCAGCGCTTGATTAAATTGATCGTATAATTCAACTTTTTGTTCAGAAAATAGGCCTCTATTTCCAGCATTTTTTAGGCGAATAAAATTACTGTCTGGTTCTTTGATGTAATCAAGCTGTAAATACTCTAAAAACACATCAAAACTGCCGTGCGTTGTGCCTTTGCTGAAAAGCAAAATCTCATCATTTTTACTACTAAGTTTCGGAGTATGCGGAGAAACATCTGACCACTTAGTGAGCTTACCCTGATATATAGCACTGAGTGTACTAGTTGATAACTCATCGATATTGAGGTTTTTATTTACAAAAAAAGTGATCGCATCTTGTGCTAAAACAATTTGCCGTAAAAAGGGCCATCTTTGCTGTTCATCTTTGGTGAGGTATCGGGAGCTTGTGCCAATATCGATGACATTATCTGCAATTGCGATAATTCCTTTATCGCTACCCATAGGTCTTATTTGTATGCTATTACCAAATTCTTGACTTAATTCGCTCTTAAGATCTATTAATAATGCAGAAACAGAAGTTGAACCAGCAATAAAAATAGGCTTTGCGTTTAAGTCTTCTTCTAGTGCCGTGACTTTGCATGCGATTAATGATGAGGTTACTAGTAAAATGGTCTGAATAGCGCGAAAGTGCATAATAAAATGAGCTCTTAATTATTAGACTACTTTCAATATAGGCTATTTATATATGTTTGCTAAATCTCTACCAGATTTTTTATATATTATAGTGTGTTAGCATTAAAAAAGCCGCTCGAAAGCGGCTTTTAAATTGTATAGCGTTGCTTATTAGTAAGTCGCGCTACCTTTTGTACGTGGGAAAGCGATAACGTCACGTACGTTACCCATACCGGTAACATATGCAACTAAACGCTCAAAACCTAGACCAAAACCTGAGTGCGGTACAGTGCCGTATTTACGTAGGTCGCGGTACCAGCTGTAATCTTCTTTGTTTAAGCCCATTTCTTCTAGACGCTTATCTAATACATCTAGACGCTCTTCACGTTGAGAGCCACCGATGATTTCACCAATACCTGGTGCAACTACGTCCATTGCAGCGACTGTTTTGCCGTCTTCGTTTTGACGCATGTAGAAGGCTTTAATATCACGCGGGTAGTTTTTGATAACTACTGGTGCGTTAAAATGCTCTTCAGCAAGGTAGCGTTCGTGCTCAGATTGTAAATCTACACCCCATTCAACAGGGTATTCGAATTTCTTGCCACACGCTTTTAAGATTTCAATAGCATCTGTGTAATCAACTTGTGCGAAATCTTTAGTTACGAACTCTTCTAAGCGTGAGATAGCTGTTTTCTCAACACGTTGTGCAAAGAATTCCATATCATCACGACGCTCAGTTAATACTGCATTGAAAACGTATTTCAGCATGTTTTCAGCAAGTTTTGCGATATCTTCTAAATCTGCGAATGCAACTTCAGGTTCAACCATCCAAAACTCTGCTAAGTGACGAGATGTGTTTGAGTTTTCAGCACGGAAAGTCGGGCCAAAAGTATAGATTTTTGACATTGCAGATGCGTATGTCTCACCATTTAACTGACCAGATACTGTTAAGAATGCTTCTTTACCAAAGAAATCTTCACTGTAATCGATGTCGCCTTTATCTGTGCGTGGCAAGTTTTGCATATCTAAAGTAGATACACGGAACATTTCACCGGCGCCTTCACAGTCACTAGCAGTGATGATAGGTGTACTGATCCAGTAGTAGCCTTGCTCGTGATAAAAACGGTGAATCGCTTGTGCTAAACAGTTACGTACACGGGTTACCGCACCCATGATGTTAGTACGAGGGCGAAGGTGTGCGTGCTCACGTAAATATTCAATGCTGTGACGTTTAGCAGACATAGGGTAGGTGTCTGGGTTCTCAACCCAACCTAATACTTCTACAGAGTTAGCTTGAATTTCGAAAGACTGACCTTGACCTGCAGATGGCACTAGAACACCGGTTACAGATACAGAACAACCTGCTGTTAAACGTGTTACTTCATCATAATTATTGAGTGAATTAGGTACTACCGCTTGAATAGGATCAAAACACGAACCGTCATGAACGGCTAAAAATGAAATTCCTGCTTTTGAATCGCGGCGTGTACGGATCCAGCCTTTTACTGTTACTTGGCTGTCTACCGCAACCTTGCCTTTTAATAGCTCTGAAATCGCTAAATGGCTCATCTTCACTCCAATGATATAAGTTGCCTAATATAATAATGCTGTGCATTGCACTTGAATCGACTATCTTACCCTCGTAAATCAAATAAAAAAACTATTGTGACGCACTCTTTAGTAGTTTTTCTTCAATTGAGTAAAATAGCAGCAATATTTAGCGTAAAATTTGCGTTTATTTAAATTCTCGCTGCGCTAATTGGTTATTTTGTGGCATCATTAACAATTACTGTCCTTTAGTCTTTAATTAAATTGTATAACAGGTGCTATGAAACAAGTTTTTATTCTTCGCGGCTTACCAGGCTCAGGTAAATCATATTATGCACAAAGCCTAGCTGATGAGTTGGTAGCTGGTAACGAAAGTGATTATGTCGTGTGCGCAACAGATGATTATTTTTACAATAGCGAAGGTGAGTATCAATTTGATAAGTACAAGTTACCTGAGTATCACAATTTAAATCTTGCACGCTTTATTAATGCCTTAGCAGAAGAAATTCCGTTAGTAATTGTTGATAACACTAATATTAAAAAATGGGAATTTATCGCCTACGCACAAGCGGCTACTGCACTGGGTTATCAAGTAAAAGAAGTGATCGTTGGTGAAATTAAAGATAAATCATTACAGCATCTTTACGCTAAGCGCTGCGAACATAAAGTACCGCTTCGCATGATAAGTAAAATGGCTTATATGTTTGAATGGTAAAGTTTAAAGAAAAGGAAGCATCAGCTTCCTTTTTAGCAATACGCCTGCTGTTCTATGGCTGCATAAATAGCATTGCATAACTTAGTTAAGCTTTGTTCGTCGCTTATGTAAGGCGGCATCAAATAAATTAATTTAGCAAACGGGCGTATCCACACACCTTGCTCGATAAAAAAGCGTTGAATTTTTGCTACATCTACACTTCGCTTAAGCTCAACAACACCAATTGCCCCCAATGTCCGCACATCAACGACTGCATCAAGTTGCTTACACTTTGCAAGCTGGGTTGTTAGAACATCATTTATGTGTTCAATTTGCTCTTGCCACGGTTGCTCTAGCAGTAAATCAATACTTGCAGAGGCTGTAGCACAGGCAAGCGGGTTACCCATAAAAGTTGGGCCATGCATTAATACGCCGGCTTCACCTTCACTAATGCCAATAGCGACTTTGCTGGTGGTTAATGTTGCTGATAGGGTCATCATGCCACCCGTTAATGCTTTGCCAATACATAAAATATCAGGCTCTATGTTGGCGTGCTCAATAGCAAACAAGGTGCCGGTGCGGCCAAAGCCTGTGGCGATTTCATCACAAATAAGTAAAACATCATACTTATCACACAGAATGCGTAGGTGCTTTAAGTAATCAGGGTGGTAAAAATTCATGCCCCCAGCATTTTGAACTATGGGTTCAATGATAAATGCCGCAACATCGTGGTGGTGAGCTGCAAAGTAGCTTTCAAGCGTATCAGCTTCAGCAGGGTTAAACTCGCCATTAAATTTAGCACTCGGCGCAGGTACAAAAACATGTTCAGGTAAAAATCCTGAGTACATACTGTGCATTGAATTAACCGGATCGCAAACGCTCATCGCCGCAAAGGTATCGCCATGGTAGCCCTTAAGCGGCGTCATTAATTTTTGTTTGCTGGTGTAACCTTGGCTAAGCCAGTACTGCAAGGCCATTTTTATGGCAACTTCAACACTCACAGAGCCACTGTCGGCTAAGAACACCTTATCGAGTGACTCAGGTGTGATACTGACTAGCTTTTTACACAGCTCAACAGCGGGCTCATGAGTTAAGCCACCAAACATGACATGACTCATTTTGCTAACTTGCTGGGTGATTGCTTCATTTAAAACAGGATGGCAGTAACCATGGATGGCACTCCACCAAGAGGCCATACCATCTATTAGGCTTTCGCCTGTTTCTAAGAAAATACGATTTGCATTGGCATGACTGACTGGGTAAACGGGAAGGGGCTGAGTCATAGAAGTATAAGGGTGCCAAATATGCTCACGATCAAAATCTAAATCTATTGGTTGTTTATTAATCATATGTAAACTTTATATCACTTCGATTCGTTGACAATGTTACGTCAAGTCGTAGACTAAGCCAATCTAACCGTCCCAATAATTTAAAAAAAGAGACTATTATGGAGCACGCAGTTGTCCGTCACGATTGGACTCACCAAGAAGTAAAAGCATTATTTGAAATGCCGTTCAATGATTTGTTATTTAAAGCGGCCAGTGTGCATCGTGAAAACTTCAATCCAAATGAAGTACAAATTTCTACTTTGTTATCGATTAAAACCGGTGCTTGCCCAGAAGATTGCAAATATTGTCCTCAGTCAGGTCATTATAAAACAGACTTAGACCGTGAACGCCTTATGGAAGTAGAAAAAGTGGTTGAGCAAGCGCGTGTTGCCAAAGAAAAAGGCGCAACCCGTTTTTGTATGGGTGCTGCGTGGTCTGATCCGAAAGAGCGTGACATGCCTTATATTTCAAAAATGGTAAAAGAGGTTAAAGAGCTCGGCCTTGAAACCTGTATGACGCTTGGCATGCTAGATAACGAAAAAGCCCATGCATTAAAAGACGCGGGTCTTGACTACTACAACCATAACCTAGATACATCACCTGAGTATTACCAGCAGATCATTACAACACGTACTTACCAAGACCGTTTAAACACCATCGATAACGTGCGTGATGCGGGCATGAAAGTGTGCTCTGGCGGCATTGTAGGTATGGGCGAGCAGGCTGCTGACCGTTTTGGTTTATTAATGCAATTAGCTAATTTGCCGCAGCAGCCAGAGAGTGTGCCAATTAATATGTTGGTTAAGGTTAAAGGCACGCCACTTGAAGATGTCGAAGACTTAGACCATTTTGAGTTTATTCGTACCATTGCTGTTGCACGTATCATGATGCCGAAAAGCTATGTTCGTTTATCAGCTGGTCGTACGGCGATGAATGAACAAATGCAATCTATGTGTTTCTTTGCTGGTGCTAATTCAATTTTCTACGGTGATAAACTACTGACTACAGAAAACCCTGAAGCAGACGCAGACATGATGCTGATTAAAAAATTAGGCATGAACCCAGAAACTCGTGAAGATTATTCTGATGAAGCGGTTGCAGCATCACTTTCATCAAAAGTTGCTGATAAAGCAACATCAGAACTATTTTACGAAGCGTAGCAATTAAATGGCTTTTGATTTTATTGCCGAGCATCTTGTTGAGCGTCAAGCAGAGGCATTACTGAGAAAGCGTCAACTTGTTGAGCAATCAAGCGGGCGCTTTATTCAGGTTGCAGGCAAACAGTATTTAAATTTTGCCAGTAATGACTACCTTGGCTTTTCGGATGGTTTTATTGAGATACAAGCGCAGCAACTAGGTAGCCACAGTTCAGCATTAGTGAATGGTTATAATAAACCACAACAACAGCTTGAGCAGCGTTTATGCGAGTTATTAGGCTACGAAAGCGCCATGTTATTTAATAGCGGATTTAGTGCTAATAGCAGCGTATTAAAAGCATTGTTTCAAGATAAAAGCGTGGCGCAATCATCGGCAATTTTTCAAGATAAGCTTAATCATGCCAGCCTAATTGATGGCGGCCTTCATTCTGCCGCTGCCATGGTGCGCTTTAATCATAACGACCTTAGGCACTTAGAATCTCGGTTACAAAAGTCAAAAGCAAAGCATAAGCTTATAGTGAGCGAAGGGGTGTTTTCGATGGATGGCGATCAAGCCCCCATTGAAGCACTCTGTAAACTCGCTAAACAATACAACGCGTGGCTGATGATTGACGATGCCCATGGCTTTGGTGTGTTAGGCGAGCAAGGCTTAGGCAGTTGTGAGGCAATCAAGCCTGATTTACTGATCATCACCTTTGGCAAGGCACTGGCAAGTAGTGGCGCTTGCCTGCTTGCATCAAAGCAAATGATTGATTACATGTTGCAGTTTAATCGCGAATACATTTATTCAACGGCGATGTCACCACTGATGGCAAGTTGTACTCTTGAGCGACTCGAAAAGTTACTAAAAGCAGATAAGAGACGCTCTCAGCTTACAGAGAATATTGCCTACTTTAGAGCACTTGCCAAAGAGCATAACTTGGCATTAATGGAATCAACAACGGCAATTCAGCCCTTGGTATTGGGCGATGCAGAACACACGCTTGCCGTTGCTAATAAGCTTAAAGAGAAAGGCGTGTGGTTAACCGCTATTCGACCGCCCACGGTGCCATTTAATACGGCACGACTCAGAGTAACCATAAGTAGCGCACATCAAGCATACGATATAAAACAGCTTGTTGATTCACTAGTGGAGTGTTTATGAGTGTTCAACTGCAAGCGCCTTTAAGCTTTCAACACAGTAATAAGCAAACAACACAAACTAAGTTCTCTAAAGCGGCTGCAAATTACGCGAGCCATGCTAATGTACAAAAACAAGCAGCTGCACACTTATTTAAAATGATGGCAAGTAAACATCAGCAGGGTACTTGCCTTGATTTAGGAGCTGGGCCTTTAGTTAATACGGCAATGCTTAAAACACATTTTGATACTGTATTGGCAATGGATTTAAGTCATTCCATGCTAAGCACAGAGCATAACCCGCGTTGTTTAAAAGTGTGTGCTGATATGGATAACCTACCATTACAGCAAAACTCTCTTGATTGTGTGTTTAGTAATTTTGCAATGCAATGGTCTGCTGATTTAGAGGCACTACTTAAAAGTCTTTTTTACTCCCTAAAAGCAGGCGGTAAGGTTTATTTAAGCTGCGTGGTAGATGGATCCCTTAAAGAGATCAAACAGGCTTTTGCTTGTTTAGATGATCAAAGCCATATTAATCAGTTTCATAGTGCTAGTCACATTATTGAGTATGCAAAATTAGCAGGGTTTAAGCTCAATTTTGCAGCCGATAGATGTTATATAGATGCCTATAACTCTCCCTTAGATGCTCTGCGCTCAATAAAAGCGATTGGTGCTACCTCATTGCAAACTAAGCAAAAACGCAAAGGATTATTGACAAGACAGGCACTTAATAGTGTTTGTAGGGCATACCCTCTGGTTGATGGGCATGCTAGAGTGAGCTATCAAGTTGTCCTTTTAGAACTAGAAAAATAGAATTAACTAAAAAATGAAAGAATTTTTTATCACGGGTACAGACACCGATGCCGGAAAAACCCATGTCACCAGTTTATTATTAAACTTACTGGCGCAACATAAACAGCGTGCGGTTGGTTTTAAACCTATTGCAGCAGGCGCAGAAGAAGCATTTGGTCAGCTAGTGAATGATGATGCATTAACCTTAATGGAAAGCTCATCAATTGGGGTTAAATATAACATAGTTAACCCCTTTACCTATGAGCCACCCATTGCACCGCATATTGCAGCTGCCCAAGTAGGTGACAGACTGACATTTGATAAGCTCGATACTGCTTATGCAAATGTAAAAGCACTCAATACCGATTATATTCTTACAGAAGGTGCAGGCGGTTGGTGTTTACCTATCAACGAAACTGATTTACTGTGCGATTGGGTTAAATCACAAAACCTTGATGTTGTTCTAGTAGTAGGCATGAAGCTTGGTTGCCTTAATCACGCACTATTGACAGCTGCTCACTTTAAAGCGCTCGGTGTAAATTGTGTGGGTTGGATTGCAAATCATGTAGACCCAAACATGCGTGAACAAGAGGCCAATTTAGAAACACTAAAATCAGCATTGCCTTTCCCGCTTTTAGCGATTAGTCCGTATACAGACGGCACCCCTAAATTAAAAATTTACAAAACCTTACTTGAAATTTTATCTATCAACCCATAATAATTGAGTTGTTACTTTTGACATACTCTGTCACAATTGATTGCAATTAGTTCCTTGCAACCAATTGCATAAGCCCTAAACTGAGTTGGTAGAACACCCAGATAATTTTATTAACTAACGATTTTTAACCATGTCGTTAGTTAATACAATTGGTATGTTTATTCTGAGGTTTTTATGAAGCGTGTATTTTTGTTTCTACTGACTAACTTAGCGGTAATGCTAGTGTTAGGTATTGTGTTGTCTATTGTGATGAGCGTACTGGGTATTAGCCATCGCAGTCTAGGCGGCATTTTAGTTATTTCGACCGTATTTGGTTTTGGTGGCTCGTTTATTTCGTTATTTATGTCGAAATGGATGGCAAAAAAATCAACTGGTGCACATGTTATTGAACAACCTCGTTCTGAAACAGAACAATGGTTAGTTTCGACGGTAGCAGCGCAAGCTAAAAAAGCAGGTATCGCGATGCCAGAAGTGGCTATTTATGATAGCCCTGAAATGAACGCATTTGCGACCGGCCCAAGTAAGAACAACTCGCTGGTGGCTGTGAGTACAGGTTTATTACACAACATGAATCAAGATCAAGCTGAGGCGGTATTGGCTCATGAGGTGTCACACATTGCAAATGGTGACATGGTAACGCTGACACTTATCCAAGGTGTAGTGAATACCTTTGTTATCTTTTTGGCGAAAGTATTGGCAGGTATTGTTGATAACTTCCTTAATAGTGATGAAGAAGAGGGTGGGAGTAGCTGGACATACTTCTTGTTCGATATGATTTTCCAAATGTTATTTGGTGTTCTAGCAAGTGTGATTGTTGCTTACTATAGCCGTAAACGCGAATTCTCTGCGGATGCCGGTGCAGCAAAACTAGTAGGTGCAGATAAAATGCGCAGCGCCCTTGAGCGTTTAAAACAAAACCACCCATCACAACTAGAAGGTTCAATGATGGCGTTTGGTATTGCAAGCGGTAAAGGTGTTGCTGAGTTATTCTCATCACACCCACCACTTGATGAGCGTATTAACGCATTACGTTAATTTAAAAACGAAAAAGCCAGCTTGATGCTGGCTTTTTTTATTATTGGTTTTTCTCTCGCTCGAGTTGTTGTGGCAATAATACCTCAACAATTTCACGGGCCGGTAAGGTATACCTTACGCCATCAAACATCACAGAAGTATGTTCATCAATACTGGTGATCCCTGTTAAGGTCCAGCCTTCACCGCGTTCTTTACAGTATACTGTGGTGGTAGGTTGAATTACTTTAAATTCTTCACTCATCGAACTTAATCTAATTGCTTGAAATTGCGTTTATAGTAAGACAATAATGCCAGCTCATAAAGCAAAAAGAAGAAATTAACGTGTCTAGCCACGATGACTTAGCCTTTGACTTACGTCCAATTCGTCATAGAGATTGCCAAGCGATATGGGATATTTTAAAAGATCCGCAAGTACAAACGTTTAATGATTACGGCGCTGATATAACGAAAGGTGACGTGTACGACTTTATTCAAGGCGACATAGAACGTTTTTATAATCAACAAGGCATTCGTTTAGTTATTGTTTTACGAAGTAGTGGGCAGGTTATTGGCAGCGTAGGCATATTTAACATAATTGACGGGCAGGGCATGTTGGGGTTTGAGTTGTCGTCACAATACTTTGGCAAAGGAATAATGCAAAAGGTACTAGATATGCTATTTGAAAAACTGACGACCTTTGTACCTGCTCCGCTAAACAGTGTGTTAGCTTTAGTTAACCCAAATAATAGCGCAAGTATTAAACTTTTAACTAAATGTGGCTTTCAACAACATGACACTCACTGGGTAAAATACGTTAGCTAATTACTATAATAGTACAATCTTGTTCTGCTAGGGTTGCTACTATAAAATAGCGCCTCATTTTTAAAAAGGAGCGCTTGCAGCTATGGCAAAAGCAAAGCCAATTACCACTATTGAAAGTTACGGCATTTACAGTCATTGGGATGCAAAAGAGAAAGACCTGCCACAAATCACCGAGTTTACAACAGACGTTCCTGCACAGTTAGATATTGAATTTGGCTTTATAGTTAACATTAAAAAGGCCAAAGGACAAAAAATTAAATTTTGCGTTTACCACCCAGATATTCCGGATGAAGATGGCGAGATCATGCCACCGTTTGAGGGCGAACAGTACGTTAAAACAAACGATTGGCAGTTTTATTTAGGTGATACGATATGGGCACCTGTTGACAATAAAGTAGGTATTTGGCGCATGACTATTGAGTTAAATGGCCATATAATTGCTGATAAATCCTTTAACTTATTAAAGGAAGCCGAAGGCACTGCCACTGAATTTTGGAAGCATCGCGGTTATTAATCTTTAAACCTGAGAGGGACTATGTATCAAGGAAGTTGTTTATGCAGCAAAGTAAAAGTAACTATTGCTGGTGGTATAGACTCAATTATTCATTGTCATTGCTCCTTATGTCGTAAAAACTCAGGCACAGCCTACGCAACCAATGGCTTTATTCAACGAGATGGTTTTAACCTCACAGAAGGTAAGCAGCATCTAAGCGCGTTTGAATTTAAACCCGGCAGAATTCGTTATTTTTGTAGCTATTGTGGCTCACCTATTTATAGCGAGAATAAAGATGACCCAAGCCGCTTACGTATTCGCTTAGGTTTATTAGATAGCGATATAAATGAGCGCCCGATCAGCCATAACTTTGTAAGCTCTAAAGCAAATTGGGATACATTTGACGAAAAAATTCCATGTTATGATGGTTTTGAACCAAGTAGGGGGAAGTAACAGCCATGATAGCGAATACACCATGACCGCCTTATTACGCCGTGATTTTTACGAATACCTTATCTGACGATACCGCCGGTTATGAAAATGTGGCTAATAGAATGGTTGAACTTGCAGAGCAACAACCTGGGTATTTAGGTATAGAGTCTGTTCGTGATGGTTTGGGAATTACAGTGTCGTATTGGCAAAACTTAGATGCAATAAAAGCCTGGAAACAAAACGTTGAGCACTTAAACGCCCAACAGCTCGGTAGAGACAAATGGTACAGCGCCTTTACAACGCGTATTGCTAAGGTAGAACGTGATTATTCATTGTAATAGCCATCAACCATGAAAAGAACACATCATACTGTTTTGAGGTTTATTTCAATCTCGGCAAATATCTTTGAATTTAAGATTTTTAAATCAACAGATATGGTGTGTAAGAGGGGCTATTAATATTCACGTGCAACAAATGAGAATAATCCCATTATTTGCTTATTCAAAAATGCAAAATCTCTTTTCCTTTCTATAATTTAAATATCAATAGCTTGCAGACTTTCTTGTCATCTTTTGTGGTGCCTTATTAGCTACTTAAATATTTATCGATAATACAGGACTCGATGTGGAATCTTCTTTGTTTATCAAATACGGTGGTTTTTCTCGAATTTATAAAGTCATAGAAAAGTTTTATGACAATATTTTGAAGTCAGAAACCCTTAATGCTCATTTTAAACATACCAACATGGAAAGGTTAATTCATCATCAAACAAGTTTTATCTCATCTTTAATGGGTGGACCTGATTACATCAGTGATGAACAGCTAGCACAAGCCCATAAAAATTTAGGTATTAATCTTAAAGATTGGCAAGAAATGATAAATATCTTGTCGCTTACATTTTCTGAACAAGGAATATCAGAAGACGACGCGAAGCAAGTCATAGCTAAGCTTGAAACAAAACGAGACTTTATCGTATGTCATTAGGGTCAGAACAAAACGACAAAAATTATTCTGTTTTAAATTATTTGCAGTTACCTGTCGTTGTTTTTTCGGCTAATGAACACAAGGAAGTATTTCAAAACAACTCATTTCAACTTGTTGCACAGCATTACCTAAATGCATCTAATAACCCAGTCAATAGACACTTAGCGCAATTAATTAGCTCAAAATTATTAAAAAACGATACAGATAAGCTTGAAGTGGAAATTAATAACGGTTCTTATCGTCATATATTTAGATTTACTGCCAATGTAGTGGGTGAGCACGTCATTGTTGAAGGTGAGGATATCACCGAACTTAAGAGAAACCAGTTTTTGTTTAACAGAACAAACTCATTGTTAGAAGACTACAGTAAGCAAATGTTTGAACTTGCTCATACGGACCAATTAACAAATGTGCCAAATAGGCGAGCCTTGTTTGCAAAATTCAGTCAGTTACAATCAAATCATAAAGATTTTAGTTGTACTGTTTCTCTTATCGATCTTGATCACTTTAAGCGTTTTAATGATTCATTTGGCCATGATTTTGGCGACCAAGTATTAGTCACATTTGCGAAGCATGTAAAAGATAGCATTGATGATACGTGTTATTTTGCAAGACTTGGCGGTGAAGAGTTTTGCCTTATCCAAATAAACAATAAAGACACGGTTTGTTTTGCCAATACAGAAACACTACTTCAAACAACTAAGACCATAAAGCTAATGACACCTGATAACTCAAATATAGGTATGTCGTTTAGCGCAGGTGTCGCTGTGTATGGTAAAGACGGCATTTCACTTGATGAACTTTTGAATAATGCTGATAAAGCACTTTATTTTGCCAAAGAGAATGGCCGTTCGCGTGTAGTAAAGTTTGAAGGTGCTTAAAGTGCTAGTTTGGTTTACTTATACTGTATACATTTTAGATTCGCTAAAAAATTAATAGCTTACTTTTCTGCTAACACGTACCTATTCCAACATACGTAACATATAAGCTATTTCCTAAAGTGAAGTGAAACTGTCATTCGTTTTTATCAGAAATTTGAACGCTCCATTGCTAACTTTTCTGGCTAGTTATCTGTTAATAGCTCTGGTAGAAATAGCATATTCAGAAAAGGAACTATTATGCTTTAGTAAAATGTGTAATTAGCTTGTCTTACATTTCTTAAATACAAGCATAATCAACAAATTTGTGAAGAGGTGCTAAATGTCGGTTGATTTAGAATTAAATAAGAGAAATGCTATTGAGTTTTACAAAACCGCTTATCTAGGAAATCCATCTCTAGCGGTTGAAAAGTATGTAGGCGAAGTATACATACAACATAATCCTTTAGTTGGTGATGGAACAGCCTCATTCATTGCTTATTTTGAAAAAATGCATAATGAATATCCAGATAAGAAAATTGATTTTGTTCGTGCCATAGCAGAAGGTAATCTTGTTGCACTTCATACTCACCAAATATGGCCCATGAATGACCAATATGTCACTATGGATTTCTTTCGGTTTGATGAAAATGGCAAGATTGTTGAACACTGGGATTCAATACAACAGATCCCACAAGAGACTTTGAATGGTAACTCAATGTATTGAATATGTACGTAAGTGATTTATCGCGAGTTTAAAGCCCACAATAGTGGGCTTAGTGTTTATCGTAACTACAAAGTGTAATTAAAACCGATAGCTATACCGTCATCTTCGGTTTGAGACATCTGTGTTTCTTGCTCTGCGTCATTACTTGAAAAGTCACTAAAATCCTTACGAGCTTCGATATATAAAATGGTATCTTCAGCCATAAAGTAATGCACACCTAAAACTGCAAATTGGCGTTTAAACACATCTTCAGGGTCGGCATTAAAATTAGGCTGAATAACATAGTCACTACCTGCATCAAATACGTTACAGGCAACAAAAGTACGAATGTCATTATCAAAGCGATAACTTAGAATTGACTCTAAACCAACGGCATCTTTGATTAAGCGTCCTAAGTTGTCGGTGTCGTGGTTTTCGTTTTTATTTATATTTGCTGATGCATACCAGCCTGGTTTATAAAAATCACCATAAGTAACACCAACACCATAGATAAGATCTGTAACGAGTTGATCGCGACCGTTTGCATAAACAATATCAAATTCACCTCGGTTAACCCCTGCAGTAAATTTTAAATTACTTGTTGCATTGTAGGTGATAGCCGCACCATAGGTTGAATTAAACTCTACTCTTTGAGCTGCGGCATTACCTTGATTAAATAACAGTTCACATGAACTTCGTGATATGTCTGCAATGTCGCAGGTATAAAAGTCATCTGATTTTAGTTGCGCTTGTAGGGCAAGATGAAATTTTCCCCACGTATTACGATACTGTAGTACTTTATCACCGCGACCAGTACCATTTACTGCACCGTCATCTTTATTGTAGGTATAAACACCCGCGGCGTTACCATCCCACACTAAACTGTAGTTGGTGTTATAAACAACGTCATACCATGCACCCCATTGTTTGCCTAATGTAATTTGACCATAGTCTTCATGTTTAAGGCCAACATAGCCAAGTCGGTTATATAAAAACTCATCTTGAATCGATTCAAAGCGATTATTATAAATAATGTCACTACTACCAACAGGGTTTACACCCCATTCTAATAATGCCAAGGCTTGCCAGCCATTTTTTAATTGACGCTTAAAATCTAAATTGATTCGTGATGCACCATTAACTACTTCTGTTTCACCTTGTGTATTAATAACCCTTGCATCTATAAAGCCACCTATAGTGACACTATTGGTTTGATCGTTGTAGATCTCGATGGCATTCGCTGTAGGCATGCTTATCATGCCCGCAACAAAAAAGGCAGCGTGTGTTCTTTTCATAATGTACCTTGATTAAATATTGTCCCTAATAGGTATAATTTAGTTAAGAGTCGGAGATTATCAAAGCTAAAATTGGGTCAAAAGTGAAAAATTATCATGCAACAAACCTTGTTTGAGGAAAAATTATTCACTTTAGGTTCACAGTATCGAATTATCAATGAGTTAGTGAGCTTAAAATATAGACACTTTCTGACTCAGCGTTCTCAGCATCAATTTTGTATTCGGAGTTTCAGCGCCCAATCCATACAATAAGGTCATAAAATAGCAGTCGAGTAATATAGCAGCTTTAACTTTATTAAATTGGGGTTGATCGGCAAATACTAATGATTGAATTAGTTCCATGTGTTGTTGTTGAAAGGTTTTGCAAAACAAGCGTTGGCTAAAAAGCACTTTATAAAAGCGGTGATGTAAACAGTAAAATTGATAAAAGTATTGAGCATAATGATTGATTTTAAGACGAGGAGGGCGGTGAATGTCGGTTTCTTTGGCAAGTTCTAATACGTCATGAAACCTTAGATCAAGACATGCTTCTAAAATCGCAATTTTACTATCAAAATGTTTAAACAAAGTACCGATTGCAATACCACAAGTAGAAGATATTTGCCGTGTAGAGGTTTGTTTGAACCCATGTTTAGAAAAAAGTTGCCAAGCAACATTTAAAATATGCTGATGTGTCTTATCGTAATTACCCATAGCTAATATCTTAATTTTTAAAGTTAAATTTAAAAGTGAGCGCGTTCACTAACAAAAGTGAGCGTGTTCACTAAATGTAGACCTACCAATTTAAGTTGTAAATTGAGGAATTGATTTAACTAATCTTTCATGGCGTGCCAAGCGGCTTTAGTTTAAAATTGCCCGCAGTTTCGTTTTTACTTTTTACCCGCTGGAGGGTACCGCTATCATTAGTACAGCTAATATCACCATGCAATTTGGTGCTAAACCTTTATTCGAAAATATCTCAGCAAAATTTGGCGATGGTAACCGTTACGGTTTAATCGGTGCGAATGGCTGTGGTAAATCAACCTTCATGAAAATCCTAAGTGGTGAACTAGAGCCATCTTCAGGTAATGTCAGCACAGATCCAAACGAGCGTATTGCTAAACTAAACCAAGACCAGTTTGCTTACGAAGAGTTTTCTGTAATCGACACAGTAATCATGGGACATAAAGAGCTGTGGGAAGTAAAAAAAGAACGTGACCGTATTTACAGCTTACCTGAGATGAGCGAAGAAGACGGTATGCGTGTAGCAGACCTAGAAACTGAGTTTGCCGAAATGGATGGTTACTCGGCAGAAGCTAAAGCAGGTGAGTTGCTAATTGGTGTAGGTATTGGCACAGAGCAACACTACGGCCCTATGTCAGAAATAGCACCGGGTTTTAAACTGCGTGTGTTACTTGCACAAGTGCTGTTTTCTGATCCAGATATCATGCTACTCGATGAGCCTACCAATAACTTGGACATTTACACCATCAAGTGGCTAGAAGACGTACTAAACCAGCGTGACTGTACCATGATCATCATTTCGCACGACCGTCACTTCTTAAACTCAGTTTGTACACACATGGCCGACATCGATTACGGTGAGCTTCGTATTTACCCAGGTAATTACGATGAGTACATGTTTGCTGCAACGCAAGCTCGTGAGCGTCTACTAAGCGAAAATGCCAAGAAGAAAAGCCAAATTGCCGAACTTCAACAGTTCGTATCGCGCTTCTCTGCGAACGCTTCAAAAGCAAAGCAAGCCACATCACGTGCTAAACAAATTGACAAAATTCAGCTTGAAGAAGTTAAAGCATCTTCTCGTCAAAGCCCGTTTATTCGTTTTGAGCAAGAAAAGCAATTATTCCGTAATGCCTTAGAGCTAACAAATTTAACGCAAGGCTTTGAAGAAACATTATTCAGTGGCCTTGAAGGCCTAGTTGAAGTAGGTGAGCGTATTGCAATTATCGGTGAGAACGGTGTTGGTAAAACCACACTATTAAATACCCTTGCTGGTCGTTTAGCACCAAAACAAGGTGAATTTAAATGGTCTGATAACGCTAATATCGGTTACTATGCACAAGACCATGCTGACGAGTTCGAACAAGATATGAACTTATTTGAGTGGATGGAACAATGGCAACAAGAAGGTGACGACGAACAAGTTGTTCGTAGTTTCTTAGGTCGTATGCTGTTTTCACAAAACGATATCAAAAAATCAGTAAAAGTGATTTCAGGCGGTGAGCAAGGCCGTATGCTGTTTGGCAAAATTATGATGCATAAACCAAACATCTTATTAATGGATGAGCCAACCAACCACATGGATATGGAATCTATCGAAGCGCTTAACTTAGCACTTGAAGCATACGAAGGGACATTATTGTTCGTATCTCACGATAGACAATTTGTATCATCACTAGCTAACCGTATTTGGGAAATCAAAGACGGCAAAGTTATCGACTTTAAAGGTACATACACTGAGTACCTAGCAAGCAAAGAAGCTTAATTAGCTGATGAGTGATTAAAAGCCATGCATGTCATGGCTTTTTTGTGCTTCTAGAGTCGCATCTTGATGTGAGTTAGGGGATATACCCAAACCACATCAAGATACAGAATTCAGCGTTTCACAGGTGCTTAATATCAAGGCGTTACTTTGTAGAAATGGCAGTCCCTTTTAAGAAGTAACAACGATGAGAGTGAGTGCCTGTGAAGCGCCCAACGGGTTGGTTTAAAAGCGATTTATACTGCGTTATCGATTTTAACAATAGAACCACTATTATTTGCAATCAATGCCTTGCCTAAATCGCTTTTAATTCCAACTGAAACTCGCATCTTGATGTGAGTTAGGTATATAATACCCGCCACAAAATAAGGACAAAAGTCCGCTTTTTAGAAAACTATTTAACTGAGGTGTATTTATGACTGTTGGCATTATTATGGGTTCCAAATCAGACTGGCCAACGATGGAACATGCGGCGTTAATGCTAGAAAAATTCGGCATTGAATACGAAACTAAAGTTGTTTCTGCTCACCGTACCCCTCAATTACTTGCTGACTATGCAAGTTCAGCTGCAGATCGCGGCATTAAAATTATTATCGCCGGTGCCGGTGGTGCTGCGCACTTACCAGGTATGGCTGCGGCGTTTACATCACTGCCAGTTTTAGGTGTACCAGTTAAGTCTAAAACACTTAATGGTGTTGATTCGTTATTATCTATCTGCCAAATGCCTAAAGGTGTTGCGGTAGGTACCCTTGCTATTGGTGAAGCGGGAGCTGCAAATGCTGGCCTTTTAGCAGCACAAATTTTAGGTTGCCAACAGTCTGAAATCTTCGCAAAAGTAGAAGCTTTCCGTAAAGAACAAACAGACACTATCTTAGCTAACCCTAACCCTGCAGAGTAATATGAATATTCTAATTTTAGGTGCAGGTCAGTTAGCTCGCATGATGAGCTTAGCGGGTGCACCGCTTGATTTAAATGTTGTTGCCTACGATGTGGGTAGTGAAAAAATCATTCACCCATTAACTGGTGAAGTTCATAACAGCACATTACAACAAGCTATTGATAACGCAGACGCGATTACAGCAGAGTTTGAACACATTCCTGATGATGTACTTACATTATGTTGTCAAAGCAATAAGTTTTATCCGGGTAAAGCGGCAATTAAAACAGGTGGCGATCGCGCACTTGAAAAAGCATTACTTGATAAAACAGATGTTGAATGCGCGCCTTACCAGCTAATTACAGAAAAAGCGCACCTTGTTGCTGCCGTAGAGCGTTTAGGCAAGCCGCTTGTGATCAAAACTTGCCAAGCAGGTTACGATGGTAAAGGTCAGTGGCGCTTAAAGTCTGATGATCAAATTGACCAAATTTGGTCAGAAATGGCAGATTTCATTGCATCAGGCACTGAAAGTGCGCCGCATTCTATTATCGCTGAAAAGATGATCCCATTTGACCGTGAAGTATCTATCATTGGTGCACGCGACAAAGCGGGTAACACCGTTATTTATCCATTGACTGAAAACCAACACACCAATGGTGTACTTACGCTTTCAGTTGCGGGTAAAGAAAAAGCAGCAATTCAAGAACAAGCAGAGCTTGCTTTTAACAAGTTAGCGCAAGAGCTTGACTATGTGGGTGTATTAGCAATTGAGTTTTTTGACGTACAAGGTACGTTATTAGTTAACGAAATTGCGCCACGCGTTCATAACTCTGGTCACTGGACACAGCAGGGTACACATTGCTCACAGTTCGAAAACCACATGCGCGCTGTTGCAGGTTTACCATTAGGTAGTACAGCGTGTCTTCGTCCTACTGCCATGATCAACGTACTTGGTCAGCCTTCAATCCCACACTCAGTACTGGCAACGCAAGACGTTACAAGTCACTGGTATGGTAAAACGGCTAAACCAGGTCGTAAGATGGGTCATATCAATGTATCGGCTGATAACCTTCACCAATTAGGTGAACGTTTAGCGGCACTGGCTGAAATTCTACCAGAGCAAGACTACCCAGGAGTAGCTGATACCAGCACTCAACTTATTTTAAACTAATCAGTTTAAATTCTAAAAGCCGAGTTTATCTCGGCTTTTTAATTACCCGCAAACTTCGCTAATTTTGTACCTCTTGTCTCAAAGCACTTGCGTCAGGGTCATCTTGCTATAGACTAATATTTTTATATTAATATTAGATCGTTATGTTACATCCTCGATTAAGAACAGTCGTATTTGCGTTCTTTATGGCGCTGTTTATGTCTGGATTTATGTCTTTAGTGATCAGCATTTTTAACGTTGGTTTAATCGATAACATTGCAACCATTTGGCTTAAAGCATGGGCTTTTGCATTTTGTGTGGCGTTTCCTACTGTTATTTTTGTTGCACCTGTGGTGCATAAGCTAACCAATAAACTTATCAGAGTACCGTTGTGATAGCCGAACGCCCAAAGCAGTTTCTATTTATTGCACTATTTTTAGTATCAGCATTACCATTTGTTGGCTCTGCTACGGCACTTGTCGTCGGTGCTTTATTTGCCATGATATTAGGCAACCCATTTGCAGTGCAGTCACAAAAAATAAGTAAATGGATGCTAAAGTTGGCGGTGATTGGCTTAGGCTTTGCTGTTGATTTTAATCAAGTAATAGAAGTAGGTCGCAGCTCTATTGTGCTTACTATTGTTAGTATTACCGCTATTATTGGCCTTGGTGAAATTTTATCTCAGTTATTTAAGTTAAATAAAAACACCGGTGTACTTATTTCTTTTGGTACAGCCATTTGTGGTGGTAGCGCCATTGCAGCAATGGCGCCGGTTATAAAGGCCAAAGATCACGAAGTAGCTATATCACTCGCTGTGGTGTTTTTATTAAACGCCCTTGGCTTAGTGTTATTCCCAATGATTGGTCATTACTTTGGCCTGACTGAGCAACAATTCGGTGTATGGGCTGCACTTGCTATTCACGACACCAGTAGTGTAGTGGGGGCTTCCGCTGCGTATGGCGCATCAGCACTTGCTATTGCCACAACCATTAAACTAACTAGAGCGATGTGGATAATCCCTTATACAAGCATTGCGGGTGTGTTTTGGAAATCGGATGAAAAAGCCAGTATCCCATTGTTTATATTTGGCTTTTTAGCGGCGGCACTGATTAATTCAAGCTTTCCTGAGTACCAAACACTGTGGCATGCACTCAATGTGGGTGCTAAACAAGTGTTAGTAATGACCTTATTTTTGATTGGTAGTGGTTTATCTATTTCAGTCTTAAAACAAGCAGGCATTAAACCTTTTATCATGGCGATGATCTTATGGATCATTGTCAGCAGTATTATTTTACTACTTATAGTAGACGGATTTATTTCATGAAAAACGCTTTATTAACTTCTTCAATAGCAATGGCAGTAGGCCTTTTTGCTAACAATGTATCGGCTGCTGATTTACGTGTTGCTACCTTTAATGTGAGTATGGATGCCACTAACTATGCTAAAAAAGGCGAAGCAATAGATAAAGATGCTCTTAGTAAAGCATTAGCCAGCAACCACCAGCAAATTCGTAACATTGCCGAAATTATTCAGCGCGTAAGACCTGATGTAATTTTACTCAATGAGTTTGATTATATTGATGCCGACAAAGGCATTAACGTATTTCGTAAAAACTACCTGCAAGTATCGCAAAATAAGCAAGTTGCCATCGATTACCCGTATTACTTTATTGCACCTGTTAACACTGGTTTACCTACTGAGTTCGACCTAGATAACGATGGTGTAAAGGGGCATTACAAAGGCGACGCACACGGCTTTGGCTTCTTTGAGGGGCATTATGCAATGGCAGTATTGTCGCGCTACCCAATCGATTTAGATAAAGCGCGTACATTACAAACATTCAAATACAAAGATATGCCAAATGCACAAATGCCTACCGACCCTAAAACAGGTAAAGATTGGTATTCTGCTGAGGAATGGCAAGCAATTCACCTAAGTTCTAAATCATTTTGGGATTTACCAATAGATGTAAAAGGCAAAACGTTTCATTTGCTTGCATCGCACCCAACGCCGCCTGTTTTTGATGGTGACGAAGACCGTAACGGTAAGCGTAACCACGATGAAGTACGCCTAGTTGCAGATTACATCAACAATGCTAACTACATTTACGATGATAAAGGTCAAAAAGGTGGCTTAAAAGCGAAAAGCCGTTTTGTTATTGTTGGTGACTTAAATGCTGCGCCAGAAGGGGGTAAGGCACGCCCGAATACCACAGACCAAATTTTAAAAAATCCATTAGTGAATACCTCTTTTACGCCAACAAGCAAAGGTGCAAAAGAATCGTATAAAGAAGATTACGCTAAAAACTATACCGCTTATTGGCAGGCTCGTGCTGATTACGTTTTACCTTCAAATTATGGTATTGAAATAAACGATGGTGGCGTTTTTTGGCCACAGAAAAACTCTGAACTGTTCCGCTTAATTAAAGATCGGAACGCATCATCTGATCACCGTATGGTATGGCTTGATATCAGCTTAAAATAAGCTGTTATTAAACGGAAAAGTTTGGCTGTTTATCCTATAAAAATTGCTATTTCATCAGTGCTTCTGCTTAAATAGGGCGAATTATAATAACCCGTAAGAAGCACTATGAAATTCAAAACCACTGCTAATAAAACGTTAGTGGCTCTCGCAGTCGCATCTAGCTTCATGCTAGCAGGTTGTCAATCAACCGCCTCAACGCCTTCTGAAGAACAAGTTACCAATGTAGCACCAGTTGTTGCTACTCCTGCTGATACAGGTTCAGCTGAAATCACGTTAGAGCAAGCAATGGCTCACCCTGATTGGTTAGGCCGTCAGCCTGAGCGTGCTTTCTGGAATGGCGATTCTAACAGCATCGTTTATGCACAAAAGCAACAAGGCAATGAGTTACGCGATTTATACGTTCAAGCGGTAAATAGCCAATCTGCATCACAATTAGCGTTAAACAAACTACACACTGTAGGCGCTAAAAATGCCGTTTACTCAGCAGATAAAAAACAACAGGCTTATGCATTTGAAGGTAATATCTTCGTTAAAAACCTAAGCACTGGGCAAATTACACAAATCACTCACGATAGCGCACAGCAATCAAAACCACAGTTTTTAACTGATGGTAGCCTTGCATATCGCCAAGGTAATGCATTTTATAAAGTTGATTTAGCAACGGGTCGTCAAGTTGAATTAGTTAACTTACACCTAGACGATGCACCTAAAGGTGTACAAGAGCCAGACACTTACATTGCAAAAGAGCAGCACAAACTAATTGATTACATTGCGCTGACGCACAAAAACAAAAAAGATCGTGAAGAGCGTAAAGCACAGATCAACGAACAAAACGACAGCATTGCTAATGCACAGTTTTATTTAGGTAAAGGTAAGCGTTTAGCAGATGTACAGCTTTCACCAAATGGCCAAGCACTTGTTGCAGTAACCACAGAAAGCCGTTCATGGCGCGATGAAGGCGATATCATGCCTAATTACATTGCCGATGATGCACGCGTTAAAGCAGAAAAAGTACGCCGTCGTGTTGCTGATGAAAAACCAATCAGCTCAGACGTTGTTTACATCGACCTTAAATCAGGCGAGCAAACAACCCTTGCGTTCGATACCTTACCTGGTTTTGATGAAGACGTACTTGCAGCAGTTAAGAAAGAAAACTACGCTCGTGATGGCAAAACTTACAAGTCTGAAAAAGCACCACGTGCCATCAACTTAATGATGGATTGGGGTTGGGATCAAAGTGCAATCCAATGGAACACAGATGGTTCACAAGTGGCACTAATGCTTGAAGCATGGGACAACAAAGACCGTTGGTTAGCGACTGTTGATACACAAAACAACAAACTTGTTTCACAGCACCGTTTACACGACGATGCATGGGTTAACTATGCATACAATGATTTTGGCTGGTTGAACAACTCAGACACACTTTACTATTTATCTGAAGAGTCTGGTTACAGCCACATTTACAAAAAGCCACTTAATGGTAAAGCAACGCAGCTTACTAAAGGCCAATTTGTTGTTTCTAACTTAACGTTAACGGCTGATAACTCAGCGATTTACTACAAAGCAAACGTTGAGCACCCAGGTCTTTACGAAATCTATCGTGTAAACCCTGCAACCGGTGAATCTGAGCAAGTAACAAACCTTGATGGTATGACTGATTACCAGTTAAGCCCAGATGAAAGCAAACTATTGCTAACTCACTCAAAAATTATGTCGCCGCCTGAGCTTTATGTTGCTGATGCAAAAGCAAATACCCAAGCAACGCAGTTAACGCACACGGTATCTGATGAGTTTTTAGCGAAGAAACTAATTGCACCTAAGATTGTTGCTGTGCCTTCAAGCCACACTGATCAGCCAATTTACGCAAAAGTATATTACCCAGCTGATTATAAAGAAGGCGAAACAGGTAAAAACCGTAAAGCGGTTATCTTTAACCACGGTGCTGGTTACCTACAAAACTCACACATGGGTTGGTCTGGTTACTTCCGCGAGTTTATGTTCCACTCACTACTTGCTTCAGAAGGCTACGTAGTAATGGACATGGACTACCGTGCATCGAAAGGTTATGGCCGTGATTGGCGTACAGCTATTTATCGTCAAATGGGTACACCTGAAATCCAAGATTTAGCAGACGGCGTAAGCTGGATGGCAGACAACGCAAACGTTGATACACAAGCTGTAGGCACTTATGGTGGTTCTTATGGTGGTTTCATGACGTTTATGGCGCTATTCACGCAACCTGATTTATTCAAAGCAGGTGCTGCACTTCGCCCGGTAACTGATTGGGCTCACTACAATGGTCCTTATACGTCTAACATCTTAAACCACCCAGATGTTGACCCAATTGCCTATGAAAAGAGCTCACCAATTTACTTTGCTGAAGGGCTTAAGAACCGTTTATTAATTAATGCACCTATGGTTGATGACAACGTATTCTTCCAAGATTCAGTTCGCTTAGTACAGCGCTTAATTGAACTTGAAAAAGAAAACTTTGAAACAGCTATCTTCCCAGTTGAGCCGCATGGTTTTGTACAACCATCAAGCTGGTTAGATGAATACCGTCGTATTCATAAGCTATTTAAAGAAACGCTTTAATCAATAGCGTAAATTAAAAACAGCCACTTTAAGTGGCTGTTTTTGTTTGTATTAAAAGTTTTAGTTACCCGCGCTTTTTTATTATTTTAATGAAGATAGGCAAAGCCAGCAGTGTGCCGCCAACTGCGCCGATAAAGTGGGCGTCAATGGCAACATTAGAGGCGATTAGCTGACTCACCGATTCACTTGGGCCTGCTATTTGCTCCCAAATCACTTTAGCCCAAGTACCAGCGAACAATAACCAGCCTGATAGCATGCCTGCTTGTACATCTTTAACTGCTCCCCAAATGATCACACCGTGTAGTAGGGCACTTAATCCGGTGTAAATTTGGATATCTGGGCAAAATAGCCACACACCTAAGCCACACCATAATGCAAGAATGGCAATATTAAACGCATAGCGAGCAGGGCTTGTATGCTCAGCGTGTAGAGCCCAAACTAATAAAATTCCGGCGCAATTTAAGCCTAAATGTGGCCAATTAGCATGCACAAATTGGCTAGTGAAAATACGCCAAAATTCACCATTTGCAACTAACTCACGGTTAAATTCAAGATATTCATTTAAGTTAAACGTAGCAAATGAGGAACTTAGTATTACTAAACACAGTGGCGGCAGAATATATTCTAGTTTCAGGGGCAGGTTTATCATGTTATTTTTGGTGTATCTGAGATTGTCGCCTATTGTGCACGTTTAATTTTAAGATGCCAAATACACTACGGGATTAAGTTTATTTATGTTATTCAAAACCAAAGCGCTGTTAGCTCTGTCCACCTCATTAATTTATTCAACTGCTATTTTCGCAGCCCCTGCAAAAGTTGAAACTCGCGAACCTGAAGCTGCAACGGGCTTTGCTCATAAGCAGGTTGTTGAAGGCGATAAGTACATGGTCGCAGCAGCAAACCCTTATGCAGTAAAAGCAGGGCAAAAAATGCTTGAGCTAGGCGGCTCAGCGGTTGACGCTGCTATTGCAACCCAATTAGTACTGACACTGGTAGAGCCGCAATCGTCGGGGATCGGTGGCGGTACATTTATGATGTACTTCGACAACAAAACCAAAAGCCTAACTAGCTTTGATGGCCGTGAAACGGCTCCAAGCAATGCTGATGAAACACTATTTTTAGATAAGCACGGTAAAGCCGTAAAATGGATTGAAGCCGTTGTAGGTGGTCGTTCTGTTGGTGTACCGGGTATTTTAGATGCCTTTGCCACTGCCCATAAACGTTATGGCAAGTTAGAGTGGCAAACCTTGTTTGCCCCTGCCATTGAATTGGCTGATAAAGGCTTTATTGTGTCGCCGCGTTTACATCAATTATTGGCTAAAGAATTAAACCCAGGGGTTACTAAGCTACCTGTTATTCGTGACTACTTCTTCCCTGATGGTAAACCGCTTGCTGTAGGTACCGTGAAAAAGAATCCTGAACTAGCCGCGCTTTATAAAGATATAGCGAAACAGGGCATTGATGCATTTTACAAAGGTGAAAACGCTAAAGAGCTTGTGCATGCAGTGCAAAACTCAGTTGTTGCACCGGGTACATTAACGGTTGAAGACTTAGCCAATTACAAAAGCAAAGAGCGCGCACCTGTGTGTGTTGATTATCGCCAGTACGAAGTGTGCTCAATGGCACCACCTAGTAGCGGTGGTGTAGCTGTGTTACAGATTTTAGCCTTACTTGAACATAAAGATATGGCTAAACTTAAACCAAACTCTGTTCAAGCTCTACATTACTTTACCCAAGCATCACGTTTAGCGTTTGCTGATCGCAACGTGTATATGGGCGACCCAGATTTTATGACAATCCCGACACAAGGATTACTCGATAAAAACTACATTGCTGGTCGCGCAAAACTTATTTCTGAAAAAGATACTCACGCAGAAGCAGGCACACCGCCAAACTCAGTTGCATACGCGCAAGATGATGCATACGAGCTGCCATCAACGACCCATGTTTCGATTGTCGATAGCCAAGGTAACGCTGTGTCGATGACAAGTTCTATCGAAATGGCGTTTGGTTCAACAGTAATGGTGAACGGGTATATTTTAAACAATCAACTAACCGACTTTGCTTTATCGCCAACTAAAGATGGTAAGCCATTGGCTAATCGTGTTGAAGCAGGTAAACGTCCGCGTAGTTCCATGTCGCCAGTCATGGTGTTTAACAAAGACGGCAGCTTACGTTTAGTGGTTGGTTCGCCGGGTGGTAGCCGTATTATTGATTATGTAGCTCAAGTGGTTGTAGGAGTGCTTGATTGGAACCTAGATGCGCAAACAGCCATTAACTTACCGCGCATTACTAATCGTAATAATTACACAAGCCTCGAAAAGGGCACTGAGCTTGCCAACGCTGAAGCTGATTTTGTTAACCGCGGACACACAGTTCGTATCCTAGATTTAAACTCTGGTTTACATGCTGTTGAAGTTAAAAACGGTAAACTTTATGGCGCAGCCGATCCGCGTCGCGAAGGCATCGCTTTAAGTGATAAAAGCCACTAAAAACAAGCTCAGCAGCCTTAAAGCTGCTGAGTTTTCATGTATACTATCTGCTATGCTATTTAGAGCATAAAATTCATTTTCTTCAATGGTCTGACAAGGTGAATTGTCATTGCAATTTCGCCTTCAAGAGTAATAATGTCAGGTCATAATTATGACGCATCAAAGCTTGGAAATATGACTACAAATACCGATCCAAATTATCTTTATATTCCTTATTCAGGCCCAGGTCTGATTGAAACGCCACTATTAAATAAAGGCAGTGCTTTTTCACAAAAAGAAAGGGAAAATTTCAACTTAGCCGGTTTACTGCCACCGCGTTATGAAACGATCGAAGAACAAGTTGAGCGTTGTTATCAACAGTATTCAAGCTTTAGCGATAACTTAAACAAGCACATTTACTTACGTGCTATTCAAGATAACAACGAAACACTTTACTACCGTTTAGTGCGTGATCATCTTGAAGAAATGATGCCTATTATCTACACGCCAACGGTAGGTGATGCTTGTGAAAAGTTCTCAGACATTTACCGCAGTGCCCGTGGTCTATTTATTTCTTATGAAGATCGTTTCCAAATTGATGATATTTTACGTAATGCCACTAAAGGCAAAGTAAAAGTTATCGTTGTGACTGACGGCGAGCGTATTCTTGGTCTAGGTGACCAAGGTATTGGTGGTATGGGTATTCCAATTGGTAAGTTATCACTTTATACAGCGTGTGGTGGTATTAGCCCTGCATATACGTTACCAGTGATGCTTGATGTTGGCACGAATAACGAAAAACTACTTAACGACCCTATGTACATGGGTGCTCGCCATAAGCGTATTTCGCAAGAAGAATATGACGAATTTTTAGATCTATTCATTAAAGCAGTTAAACGTCGTTGGCCAAGTGTTTTACTTCAGTTTGAAGACTTTGCACAACCAAATGCAATGCCATTATTAAAACGCTACCGTGATGAAATCTGTAGCTTTAACGATGACATTCAAGGTACTGCTGCGGTTACTGTAGGTTCTTTACTCGCTGCATGTCGTGTTAAAGGCGCGAAACTTTCTGAGCAAAAAGTTGTGTTTGTTGGTGCAGGCTCTGCAGGCTGTGGTATTGCTGAGCAAATCATTAGTACTATGGTTGCTGAAGGCATTAGCGATGAGCAAGCGCGTTCGCAAATTTTCATGGTTGACCGCTTTGGTCTACTTACTGAAGGTATGGAAGGCTTACGTGATTTCCAACAAGCACTTTGCCAATCTAAAGATGGCTTAAGTGAGTGGACTTACAGCGGTGAGTACGCATCACTATTAGATGTAATGCACTGTGCGCAACCAGACATTCTAATTGGTGTATCTGGCCAGCCTGGTTTATTCACTGAACAGGTTATTCGTGCAATGCACGCATCTTGCCCACAACCGATTATCTTCCCGCTAAGTAATCCGTCTAAGCAAGTTGAAGCACTTCCTGCTGATGTTATTGAATGGACAAACGGCCAAGCGATTGTTGCTTCTGGTAGCCCATTTGATCCGGTTGAGTATAACGGCCAAACATTCCCAATCCCACAATGTAACAACAGTTATATTTTCCCGGGTATTGGTTTAGGCGTTATCGCTGCTAAAGCAACGCGCATCACTGATGCAATGCTAATTGTATCAAGTGAAACACTTGCTGAGTCTTCACCACGTGCAAACACTGGTAAAGGCAGCTTATTACCTGCACTGACTGAAATCCAAGCGTTAAGTAAACGTATTGCATTTGCGGTTGCGAAAAAAGCGATGGAAGAAGGTGTGGCACTTGAGCTGAGCGATGAAGCGCTATGGGCAGCAATCGAGAAAAACTACTGGCTTCCAGAATATCGAAACTACAAGCGCCGTAGTATCTAAACTAGAACGCTTTTAGTGAATGAAAAAACAGGCTTTTTATGCCTGTTTTTTTATATCTGTAAAATGGCTTGTTCATATTCAATTAACCCTTTAAGGTGATAATGAACGGAGTTTTAAATTAAGGAACAGTATTATGCGTAAGTTAGTTTTTACCGCTATGGCAGCAGCACTTAGTTTTAATGTGTTAGCACAAGCAACACCTGATGCGCCACATATTTATATACAAGGTAATGCAACGGTTAAAGCGATCCCTGATAACGTTAAACTGACAGTAGGTATTGTTGAAGTAGATAAAGATTTAATTGCCGCGAAAAACAAAGCCGATGCAACCATGGCGAAAGCGATTAAGCTCGCTAAAAACCAAGGCGTAGAAGAAAAGGGCATTTATGCGTCTAATATCTCGATTAATCGCCAAACAGAATATAACCGTGAAACGGGTAAGCAAGAGTTTGTAGGTTATAGAGTAACGCGTAGCCTGTCTGTAACTTTAAGTGATATAAAAAAATACCCAATTATGCTTCAGCAACTAGTGAATTCGGGCATTAATGAAATTAATCAAACGCAATTTGTATCAAGCAAGTACGAAGAGCTACAAAAGCAAGCGCAAAAGCTAGCCATTAAAGATGCCCGTGCTGCGGCGAAAGAATTTGCCAATGACTATGGGGTAGAGCTTAAAGGTCTTTATACAGCTTCAAGTAGCCCACTTGATACAGGTAGCCAACCTTATATGCGTGCCAGCAAAATGGTTATGGCAGAAGCTGCACCAGATAACTATGTACCTGATGCATACAATGGTGGTGAGCTTACGATTACCGCAAGCAGCTATGCGGTTTATTTAATCGAAAACTAAGTTAACTTATTGATTGCTGGCAAACCTTGCCAGCAATTTTTCACCTTGTTGCTCTGAAATACGAGCAATCGCTTTTAGCATATTAGTGATTTGCTCACGGTCGTATTCATTACTAATATGCTTATCTATATCTTCAATAATTGCCCCTAAATAAACAAATAGGCTATCAGTTGCTTTATCGTTATCAGATGCTCTAAATAATATGTTTTTAAATGCCTCAAGCACGTTGACCATGACATAAGCGTCATTTTTTGCATAGTTACGAATTGGCGTGAAGTTATCATGCAGCAGCTCATCGAATGATGTTTCGTGAATAAACAGGTGCGGTTGATTGTTCTCACAACGTTTAAGCGAGTAGTTCACATCGTAAATATCTAAGCGCAATATCAGTAATATACTCAACATATCTATGGCTTTTACCGCAGTACCGGGATCGTTAATACCCGGGCTCATAGCTTTAACAGCGATTTCTGAAATTTGTGTCATACCGTAGCGGTAATGGTCACTAATATATTCTTCGATATAAAAGATAAAGCAGTCTAGTAATTGCTCTACCAGTTCAGGTTTGTCAGATAAGTCAGTATCACACTTTAAAAACGGGTATCCCTTTACTGTAAAGAAGCCTTGTTTAACCGAAATATAAATTTTAATACCGTGCTGTTGGCATAACGCACACAACTTATCGCTATGTGCCCCTTTAAAGTAACCTTCTGTTTTACTTTTAACACTATGCCAGTCATCAAACTCAGGAAAATGCTCAACAGGATTTTGTTGTTGCATGTCAATTATGTATTTAAGCTCGCCTTTGGTATTTTTAAATAAGTCGTTTAGTACATTATCGACTTGAATTGCTTTTGAAATTGAGTGAATAAAAAACACAAAAAAACCAAGCGAAATTAAACCAAACACCAATGAAAAGAAGATACCAAGCGATGGAATACCCATATCTCCATCACCAATGGTGCGTATGTTTATCAGCATTAATATGGTGTAGATAATACTACCAAGATAAAACCCCAGTACTAATTGGTGCGACTTACGGGTAATAAGGCCCGGCAACACACGCGGCGAAAGACTGGCACTGGCACTATTAAGCACCACCATAACCATAGAAAAACTAAAAACCGTTAATGAGATAATGCTGCCGGCAAGTGTGCTGAGGATGGTACGAGCATTCTCTTCGCTATCGACCAATAACACACCAATCAGCTTTTTAAATTCCATTGATAATGACGAGTACTCGACCGCAGTAGTAATTAATCCAAAAACTAAAAACATCACAGAGAGCATTGATGGGTAAAATCCGATACTACTGATCATTTCGCGGTAGTTATCGGCGATTTTTCTTGGCGTAAACATGCACTTCCTTAAGAACTGTTAGACATTAAATATCATACTGAGCTAACCTAACTACTTACTTAACAGCCTAGCAATAAATTATGCTAAGCGTCTAACTTTAAATAAAAATTGGAAAAACTGTGATTGTTTCAACGTTTGCTGCCATCTTGGCCATTTTATACATTCAACTTAGCTTTCGCGTGATCAAACTACGTAGAGCAAAACGAATTTCACTAGGTGACGGGGGAGATAAAAGCCTACAAGCAGCTATAAGAACTCATGCTAATTTTATTGAATATGTGCCTTTTTCGTTGATCCTGCTATTTTTATTAGAGTACCAAGGCCTCCCAAGCCATTATTGCTATATTTTAGGTGCAATGCTGGTTGCTGGTCGTTTTTGTCATAGTTACGCACTTGCTGATAATCTGATGAAATTACGTGTATTAGGTATGATGCTTACTTTCATTACTATTTTGATTAGCGCTGTGATGTTATTAGTTACACAGGTTTTCTGATATGCTAAAAATTGTTTTTCCATGTTTGTTGTTCTTATTTTCAACTTGTTTATTTGCCAATGTAAAAACAATTAATGCCAAGAAAAATCGCGTAACACCACCAACCACTTTACATGTTGTTTATCCTAAAACAATGGATAGCTTAGACGAAGAAGTACTTTATCCTTTAATACTTCTTCGTACAGCTTTAAAAAGAAGTGGTTATAAGTTTACCTTATCACCCGCACCTGAATTATTAAGCCAAAATCGTGTTTTAAAAGAAATTGAAACGACTGGATCTATCAATGTTACTTGGAGCATGACAAACCAAGAGCGTGAAGACACTTTGCTCCCTCTACGAGTTCCTATATTTAAAGGCTTATTTGGTTGGCGATTAATGTTTACTACAGAAGATAAGTTACCGAGGTTGAAACAGCTAAAATCTCTTGATGATTTAAAATCGATTAACTTAGTTCAGGGTACAGATTGGCCAGATACACGAATTCTAACAAGTAACGGTTTAACAGTGGCAACGGCAATGGACTTTGAATCATTGTTTGTAATGTTAGATAGAGGAAGGGGGGATTTATTTCCTCGTTCAGTATTAGAGATCCAAGATGAACTTGCGTATTTTAAAGAAGGAATGCCGTTGGTCGTTCTGCCGCATCTAATGCTCAAATACAAAAGCCCAATCTATTTCTTTTTTAATAAACATAATACTAATATTGCTAAAGCCGTTTCTCAGGGGATTAAGGTTATGCAGCAAAGTGGTGAATTTGACGAATTATTTTTTAAGTACAACGGAAACTTTATAAAAAACGCCCACCTACACGACAAAATTGTTATAGAATTGCACAATTATGATTTACCAAGGTTAACCCCAGTCAACGACAAATCGCTGTGGTTAGCATTTGATCAGGTGCCATGAGCTCTAAAATTTTTATAATCGGTTTACCACGAACCGGCACAACTAGTATCTGTAACAGCTTTTTACAACTCGGTTATAAAACCGCCCACACAGCCTATACCCAACAAGCCATTACAAGTGCAGATGTTATTGCTGATACTCCAGTTTTTAGTGAATACGCCTTGCTTGATGAGCACTTTGCAAATAGCCGTTTTATCAACCTCGAGCGCGATTTAACTAAATGGTTGCCATCTATAAGGCAGTTATTAGCACGCATGCACACTAATTTAATGCGCCCAGACGGTGGCTTTAATAGCCATTTAAAGCGCTGTTATTTTGATGTGTTTGGTCAGTATAGCTTGGCAGAGTTAGAATCTGATGAATACTTAACAGCGTGTTATCAGCGTCACCAACAGCAAGTGGCAGACTACTTTAAAGGGCGTACAAACCAGTTATTAACGCTTAATGTAGCAGACTCAAACAGCCCGCAATTACTTCAGCAGTTTTTAAACACTCAGCAGCCAATTAGCTTTAAACAGCTGAATATGGGTGGCAAAGTCACAGCGTGGAATGACATAAAACACCCAGATAAAGTATCATCTACCCGAAGTGGTAAAATTGATAAATCTCTTGGTTATAATCACACGTAAAATACGTTAAAATCGCCGCCATTATAAGTTTAGTTGTTCCTTATCATGTTTGAATTGAAATACCACACGCCATTTGAATGGACAGAAGGTGTCTTAGCTGACTTCGATACCTTTTTACAAGATCATGCTGCAGCAGAGAAAAAAGCCTCTGGTATGGCTATGTCTATGCTTTCTCATTACCCTGACCGTCGTAAGCTTGTTAGAGCCATGACAGACTTAGCACTGGAAGAAATGATTCACTTTAAGCAAGTTTTAAAGCTATTAATGGAACGTGATGTATCACTTGGCAATGACCAAAAAGATCCTTACATCAAACAAATTCGTGCGGTATTCAGAAATGGACGTGATGAATTTTTAATGGACCGTTTATTAGTAGCAGGCGTTATTGAAGCACGCGGACACGAGCGCTTTTCGCTTGTTGCAGAGGCTTTACCTGCAGGCAAAGAAAAAGAGTTTTATGTCGCGATTGCAAAATCAGAAGAAAAACATAAAAACTTATTCGTTGAACTTGCTTACGAGTATTTCGATAAGCAAGAGGTTGATACACGCCTTGAAGAAATTCTAATTGCAGAAGCCGAAATCTGTAAAAATATTCCATTTACAGCAGCGCTTCATTAATTTTATGCTTGTGTATTAGGTCTTTTAGCCTAATACACAAATTTATGTTTAAACCCCAAAGCAGTAAATTAGGGACTAAAAACAATAATTAAGTATCCTGCAAATAGTTACGCTAATTCTAATTGATTAAATAAACAGCATACATTCATCTTTCTCTCCTATAGTTAAATTAGTACCTAACTGAGAGGAATAGAGCATGAAATGGATGATGACTCTTACGACGTTGTCGTTAATAGGGATTGTATTCACCGGTAATTCTATTTATACCGAAGTGAAGCTCTTTCGTTCAAACGATAAGCCCACCGAAATAACTGCTAGTATGTATCGCTCGCTTATTTGGCATAGTGATATTTATAAAGACGATGAATTTCTACGTACCGCACAAAGCTACTTTAGCGATGGCAAAATTGATACGCGTGAATACAGTAAACTAACTAGCCTGGCAAGCAAAACTGCTGGCCCAATCATCTACATTAAAGAAACAGATGAGCAGTTGTGGCATGCAAGACTAACCTACAAAAAATACCTTGAAGAGAAAACGGTCGAACGACTGGCAAGTTTACATTGATGAAAACTGCTTGATCAGCGTGCTAAGCTCAATAATGGTAGGCTTACCGCTGAGATAATTAGTATCAAGATGGTAACTATTGCCAAGCCAATAGGGCTTTTTGGTTGTGTTATGACCATGCACTGAAAAGTCGATACTTGGATTTATTAAAGGTTTTTTCGCTTTGGTTAAGCTTCTGTCCCAAAGTAAAGCGCCAGTCGCTTGTTGTATATCTTGTGCAGGGTTTTGCCAATCCCAATCAGCACAGGTGGTATGCGATAAACCAATTTTTAAAGTGCCATATTCAACGTAGTAAGAAAGCGGGCATTGAAGTAGCTGCTTACAGGCAAAGGCGAGCTCTTCATCGGTTGCTTCTAGATGCCAACGGCCGCCATTCTCAACCCATAAACGGTAGTAACTTTTATCCTTTGCAAGTAAAGACTCAAGCAACATATGCTCGTGGTTACCAAGGCACATATGTACACCAAGCTCTTTAAAACGAGAAAGTAACGCAATGCTGTACTCCCCCCGATCAATCACATCACCCAGTGAAAACAAAATATCTTCTCTTGGATTAAAATTAACAGAGCAAAGCGCCTGTTCAAATTTAGTTAAATCTGCATCTAAATCGCCAATAACAAATACACGTTTACTTTCATTAATTTCCATCTTAACTTGAATGGGGTTTTGCGAGGCAAGAGGGCTTTTAACTAAATTCAAAATACATTCCTTTAAGCAGCTAATAATTTAAGACTATCATAACTCGTTGCTATTTGAGCACTGGGTGGTTATTATCTAGCCTCACTTTTTAGGAGTTACCGCCAACATGAACAACTAAACCTGTTATCCAATTTCATTTTTATCTTTTTGGACCAACAGGGTTAGTAGGCGTTGCTCACTATCACTTTTATAATATTACTTTTCGTGTGATCAAGCGCTTATGCCCCTGTAATACAGGAGGCACTATGCCACAACTTCAAGCTTTTAATTTATGTTACCAACATGGCAATGGCGATGTTGTATTTAACGACCTTTCATTTTCACTTACTGCTAAAGTCACCGCGTTAGTCGGCAGGAACGGCTGCGGTAAATCTATATTAGCGTCAATACTTGCTAAGCAAAAAGAGCCTAGCTCTGGTACGGTTGTTTGTAATTCAACCCTTGGCGTTTACCGACAAATGAACGATGTAAATCAGGCTGATAACAAAACAATTGCAGAGGCTATTGGGCTAGAGCCTGTGTTTAAAGCCCTTGATGCAATAAACCAAGGGCAAGTTACAGAACAAAATTTATCTTTACTTGAAGGCAATTGGGACTTAGCAGAGCGCTTTAATGCAGAACTTGTCAGGCTTGGCATAAACAACAAAACCCCTTACTCATTAAGCAAACATTTAAGTGGCGGTCAACTTAGTCAATTAAAACTTTGGGTACTATTTACCTGCATAAAGCCCGACATTTTAATACTGGATGAGCCATCAAACCACCTAGATGCAAAAGGTAAAATCTGGCTTATAAAGCAAATACACAACTTTAAAGGGCAATTATTACTAATAAGTCACGATCAAGAATTATTAGAACAAGCCCATGAAGTTTGGGAGCTAACAACCCTAGGTTTAACACAATATGGTACCTGTTTTTCTGAGTACCAAATACAAAAGCAGCAGCAAGTTGCTGCCCTTGAAAACAAGTTAAACCACATTGTTAAACAGCAAAGTAAGCTTAAGGCAGCTGAACAACTACAGAAGCAAAAAGCACAAAAACGAGCATGTCAGGGCGCAGCCTTAAGAAAGTCAGGCAGTCAGCCTAAAGTGTTGATGGATGCTAAAAAAGACAAAGCCAGCGCTAATTTATCATCACAAAGTAAAAACACCGCTAAGCGAGAAGGTGAACTCATTCGTAATAAGCAACAACTTTCTAGCAAGCTTGAACAAACTAAAGCGCAGCAATTTTATTTAGTGCAATCAGATACAGCTAAGCACCATAAAGTACTTAGCCTGGAGAACGTTGCATTAGCACATGGCACAAAAAAGCCGCTTAATTTTCAGGTGTTCAGTGATGATAAAATTCATTTAGCGGGCGCAAATGGCACTGGTAAATCAACCTTACTTAAAACGCTTATTTTCGACATACCAGTAAAAGCAGGGCAGTTACATTGCAATCAAGCACTCTATTATTTAGACCAATATTTTACATTAATAAACAACGAGCTAACCCTGCTTGAAAACGTGATGACTTACTGTAAAAACCTAGATGAAAGCACCACACGTACTCTACTTGCCAGTATTGGCTTTAGAAAAGACGCTGTTTTTAAACATGCCGCACTTTTAAGTGGCGGTGAAAAAATGAAGCTCGCCATGTGTATCGTCAGTAATATTGAAAGTACTGCATTCTTGTTACTCGATGAGCCCGATAATCATCTCGACCTTGAATCAAAACAGCTCTTGGCTAAGTCATTACAGGGCTTTAAAGGCGGGTTTATACTTGTAAGCCATGATAAATACTTTGTAGAAAGCATCGGCTGCAATAAGCAAATTGGTTTATAAAATAGCCAGTTACAAATAAGCGTGCTAGGGTGGTTGTAGGTAAATTACAAATGACGATATTGAATTTACCCATGGCTTACAAATTACCAAGAAGTCGCTGTTTCTTCATCCACCTCAACCCTCGATTTTATCATCATCCCAGTTTGGGCCACTCTCTACGGCACGGGTTTTGTGGTGCTACATGAAATTGGGCTGGGAGTTGCTAGGGCGTTTAATTGGGGAAAGTGAAAGAGTTATTAGTCTGATTATGTGAGATACAAATAAATTTGCCTATATTTTTTATTACAGAAATCTCAGATGAAATTGCAGAAGTTACCAGGGTAAGTAAGGCGCCGTCTTATTTGAGTGAGTTGTGCCGTAAGAGTATGGCGGCAGACTATTAGACAACGACCACAGGAACCAGATAAAACCATACTTAACCAAGTTAAATTTATGGGGGGGACTGTTCAGGAGCTGCAATCAATAGAGAACATTGATCGTAAAAAGTTTAGTCTTGGTTGCGTAAAAGGACAGATTTAGCGAAACTTGAAACAATTATTTTCAAAAGAACTTAATAATGATCAAGTTTATAGAGTGTGTTTTGATAATTAGTGGCTATTTACAGCCACTAGTTACAATGTTCATTGGTGGTGCAGCGATTTACATTAGTCATATGACCTTTAAAAATGCCAAAGAAACAAGGCTACATAATGAGTTTTTAGAATTAAACACACTAAAAAGAGATGCTATAAAGCTCATTTCAGAAATGACAGCCGATCAAACTATTGCAGTTAATCGGGTTAGAGAGCTGTGTAATGAAGCTGTTTTAATAGATCTAGATGACCAAGAAAATTATGAACTTCTAAATGCAGAAGCAGAGAAAATGCTTGAAGACCACGTAGTTGTTTACGATGAAGCTATCAACAATCTAGAGAGTTTAATTTCTATAATTCACGAATCTGAATGTATAGATAATGTAATCATTATTATTCATAATTTAGAAGATATGAAGCTCAGAAATAAAAATGAACATGACACTTTATATAACGAATATAAGTTCAAATTTAAATTAAGACTACAACAATTTAAAGTAGAGAAAGAAAGGAAAAACTTAAAGAGTGAAAATAATAATTAATCAAATTTTTTGAACGTAATCAGCTATAAGTAAAGCTCATTCGGCCTTTTTTGTATCCTTTACTCTCCAGGCTCCAATCCCGTGCTTAAGTCATTACCAATGATTTTCAGCGTTTCACTGGCTTCAACTAAGTCATACAAGTGTTCAATTTGGGCTTGTAGGGCATCTACATGACTTTCGTTATAACGAACAGCTTGTTGTAGAAACCAGTCATACTTAATGAACTTAAAGCCATAACGGTTACGGGCAGTGAAAACAAAATTTTTGGAAGCCATACAAGAAAGGCATTTCAAATCTAGATTCGTAAAATTCAGCGTTGTGGATTTATTGGAATGAAGTAAGTCGTCTTGAAAATTTACAAAGTAAAAATGAGCAGTTCATAAAAAGCTATAAAACCGTAAAAACCCAAATCAGTCAAAAAAAGGACTGAAAAACCTTAAAATCTAACGACTAATGAACCTGCTTATAAAGATAAACATGTTATTTAACATAATATAAATTATAGGAAGTAAAGTGTCTCTACATAGCTATACCTATTCTCTGCGCATGTTAAGTCCAATACTAGACGGTATCGGACATTAAGGTGGTGTTTTATCATATTATTCATTTTATTAGTGCTTGTTTCTTGAGCTTAGTTATCTCATGACTTATATTAAAACTATCAACTTGAGATGTAACGATAAGATGTAAACGATATGGAATTTGTGAAGCCGTTAGAACCTATTCTGATAATCGATGATATCCAAGATATCCGCGACTATCTAAATCAAATTTTAACTGGTCTTGGTTTTGACGATATTTTAGAAAGTCGAGATTTTGAATCAGCTAAAACCGTAATTGAAGAAAAGTCGCCTAACGTAATCTTTCTTGATATTGAACTACCTAACACTGACGGTACGGAAATTCTTGAATACTTAAATGACCACCATCCTCATACGCACGTTGTTATGTGCTCTGGTCATAATAGTCTTGAGAATGTGCAAAACACCTGGGAATTAGGTGCTAAAGGTTTTATCGCCAAACCATTCAACGCAAAAAAAGTCGACTCTGTTATGAAACGTCTAGAATTGATGGAAACCATAACAAATTAAGTAGTTTATGAATTCGACAATCCAACTCATTATCGATGACCTATCAACGGTCATTTTTGGTAAGCAACAACAAATCAAACTCGCCCTTACGTGTTTATTTAGTGAAGGCCACCTGTTAATTGAAGATTTACCAGGCATGGGAAAAACCACTTTATCTCATGCACTTGCCGCAGTTCTTGGCTTGTCGTATCAACGTATTCAATTTACTAGCGATTTATTGCCTTCTGATATTCTTGGTACAAACATCTTTGATGCTAAAGAACATAGTTTTTCTTTTCATCAAGGTCCGGTATTTAGCCAAGTTGTTTTAGGTGATGAAATTAACCGTGCAGGTCCTAAAACACAAAGTGCACTGTTAGAAGCAATGGAAGAAAAACAAGTGACGGTCGATTCGGTTAAACACGCCCTACCATCACCATTTTTTGTAATTGCTACGCAAAATCCAGTGCATCAATCTGGTACTTATCCGTTACCTGAGTCACAATTAGACCGCTTTTTTATGCGCATTAGTTTAGGGTTTCCTGATAAACACGCTGAGAAAAACCTCATTTTAGGCTTAAATAATCGTAATTATGACGACTTGCCTGTGCGCATTAACCCTGAGCAGCTTGCTGTTATTCAAAAAGAAATAAACACTGTAACGATAAGCAGCGCGGTGGTTGATTATATTCTTGAGCTCGTTGCGTTTACTCGCCAAGATAACCATTTTGTAAACCCATTATCACCAAGAGCCAGTATTGCGCTTGCCCGCGCTGCAAAGTCATGGGCGTATATTGAAGGTCGTGATTTTGTAATGCCTGAAGATGTACAAGCGGTTTTTCCAAGTGTGACTGATCACAGGCTTGGCTTAAACGCTGGTGACAGCGGCTATGCACTTAAACATGTGCCTGTAAGCTTATAAAACATGTTTAAGCGCCCTGCTTTTGTTAATCAATTTCGTCAGTCAGTTTTTAATAAGTTATTAAAAAACAAGCATAAAACCAACGAAATTGAGCTTCAACATAAAACAATTTATGTATTACCCTCAAAACTTGGTGGGCAGTTTTTACTAATTGCCTTACTGAACTTTGTGATGGGCATTAACTATCAAAATAACCTGATTTTAGCCATGGCCTATTTAATGGTGGTTGTTTTAGTATTTGCGATACTCACCGGCTATAAAAATGTGCGAGGTTTATCGGTTAAATACCAGTCAGTAATCGAAAGTTATGCGCCAAAAGCCCCTATTGCGCGTTTTCAAATTCACGCACGATCACACTGTGAGCTTATAAAACTGGTTAATGACAACCTTGAATCTGAAACTGTATCACTGCAAAACAAAGAGAAAAAGACCGTTGAAATAGCGCTTAAATGTAGTGAACGTGGTGCTTATGGCTTTGATAGAATTAAAATCATTAGCCACTTTCCATTTGGTTTAGTGTCTGTATGGAGTTACATTGAACCAACCGAAACGGTTTATGTTTACCCACAACCTATCACCGCTGAAAAGCTTGATACTCAGCTCCATGACAATGACGAACACGACGGTGATAACGCTCAAGTTAAAGCGGGTAATGATGACTTTTATCAACTTACCCCTTTCGTACAAGGTACAGCACTTAATAAGGTATCGTGGAAACACTTCGCTAAAACTCAGCAACTATTAACGAAAGAATTTACCAGTGATGCATCACAGGAATTAGCGCTTAATTTCAATATGTTGAGTGGCAATAATGAGCATAGATTAAGCCAGTTATGTTTTTTGGTTAATCAATTAACTGACCAACACATGGCGTTTTCGTTAACCTTACCCAATAAACACATTGCAAAAGGCCAAGGAATCAACCATCAAAAAGCCTGCCTGCAAGCATTAGCGGAGTTTTAAGTATGAATACGCCGCTTATAAATACTGTTTTATCACTGCTGTTTATTGTTACCAGTGGCTTTTTGTTTACTGAAGTAGCGACTCCATTCTTAGCCATATTGGCTGGCCTTAGCTTTTTAAACCTGTTTTTAGGTAAGTTTTATAAAAAACTAAATGGGTTGTTGGCGAATATTTTGGCTGCGGTTTGCTTAGTTGCCTTATTTCTTCTGGTTGGTGTGGGCGATACCGTAAAGTTATTTGTCTCGATGATGCTACTTGCTAGTAGCTTTAAATTGCTGCAAGCGAAAACCGTTAAACAGTATCAAACTGTGTGTTTACTGGTGTTTTTTAACCTTTCAACGGTGTATTTGTTTCATCAAGGATTATTTGAAACCTTGATAGTCAGTGTACTTTATATTGTTAACTTCGCGGTACTAGGCTATTTAACTAGCCCTCAAAGCTTTAAGGCCGCTAACAAACAAAGTTTTAAAACCATACTTCTAGCCTTACCCATAGCAGCATTTTTGATTTTATTTTTACCTAAGCTACCCGCATTTTGGCAGCTACCGGGGCCAAAGCTGGCTAAAACGGGGTTATCAGAGCAGGTTAACCCCTTTTCGATTGCGAAATTAGCAGAGTCAGATGACTTAGTTTTTCGGGTAGAACAACAGCCAGAGCAAGCTTTACAAGCCCCCTATTACTGGCGCAGCCTTATTCATGATGAGTTTAATGGCAGTGAATGGTTAATATCGGACATTTTGAAATCGCAACAATATAACCCAATTCGCCGTACAATTACTCAAAGTAATGGTGTTAATTATCAGGTTATTGCAGAGCCTTCATCTTCAAATTGGCTTTTTGCAGTTGGCTTTGCGCAAAGTGATAATTCTGATGTGCACTCAACCTACAATGGTTTGTTAAAACGCAAAGGTAACTTAAACAAAAACATTAAATACGCGGTAACGAGTAGCCAAGCCTCGTTGAGCCTAAATGAATTTGAAAAACGCTTATACACCCGCTTACCGAAAGCAACGAATCCACAAACAACAGCTTTGGCAAAAGAGCTGGCTGCTGAACATAAAAATGCCCAAGGTTACTTTAACGCGCTACTTGATTACTTTAATCAGCAGTTTGCTTACACATTAACGCCTACACCAATGTATGGTGATAATACGCTAGACCAATTTGTGTTTGATACCAAACGTGGCTTTTGTGGTCACTATGCCAGCACCGCTGCATTTATGTTTCGTGTTGCCGGTTACCCTGCCCGTGTTGTGTCGGGTTATTTAGGCGGAGAACAAACTAAAGCCGCTACGCTTAACATTTACCAATATGATGCGCATGCTTGGGTCGAAGTGTTCTTTGATGAAAAGTGGCATATATTTGATGCTACCGCTGTTGTTGCCCCGGAACGTTTAAACGGTTCGTTATCACAACTGGGGGATTTAAACGAAAGCTTTAATGACAATCTTAACTTTGGTTTAAAACGTTGGAGTCATTTTAAAGCAATAAACTGGCTTAGAATTCACCTTGAAGAGCTCGACTATAAATGGACTAACTGGGTGCTTACGTTTGACCAAGAATCACAACAAAGTTTATTTGATTCTCTGTTTGGCAATAAGTCAGCATGGCTAACACCTTTAATTGTGTTAGGTACATTATTACTAAGCTTTACTGGCTATTTCTTATATAACAAACGCCCTACTCGAAGTAGAGAGCCGCTGGTTGATGACATCACTAAGCTATACCTGTGGGCAAAAAAGCAAGGCATTGAGCCAGTTGATACCAACACGCCACTGCAAAATATTGCTTTAATTAAACAGCAAAAGCCTAGAACAGAGGCATATTTAAGTGAGTTTGAGCAAATAATCATCGAAGTACGTTATCAACAGCAATCATATAACCAAAATCGCAAAAACCGCGTACGAGTTCTGTTAAACTCTCTCAAAACAGCCAAATAGAGAACAATATGAATGCAGTAATTGTCGGCGTTATGTTGATGCTGATCCTGACACTTTGTCGAATTAATGTCATTGTGGCGATGACGGTAAGCGCAATTGTTGCGGGTTTGACCGCAGGCCTTGGTTTATCACAAACCGTAAATGCATTTAATGATGGCTTATCGGGCGGCGCTGAAATAGCACTGAGCTATGCGATGTTAGGTGCATTTGCGGTGGCTATTTCTAAGTCAGGTTTAACACGTATTTTAGCGTCTAAGTTACTAAAGCAAGTAAACGACAATAGCCATAAAGGCGAAACGACGCTTAGTTATCTTATATTAAGTATTATTTTGCTGTGTGCGATCTCGTCGCAAAATTTGATACCCGTACATATTGCTTTTATACCAATTCTAATTCCGCCTCTGCTTGTTGTGTTTAACAAGTTACGCCTTGATAGACGTGCTATTGCGTGTATCTTAACCTTCGGCTTAGCCACCTCTTATATGGTGCTACCTTATGGTTTTGGTGGCATTTACTTATACTCGATACTACACAAGAACCTCACTGAAAATGGCTTAGAGATTGTTAATACTCAAGTGCCGATGGCAATGATCATTCCAGCCATTGGGATGTTATTTGGTTTATTGGTTGCGGTGTTTATATCTTATCGAAAACGCCGTAGTTACGAGTCTCACAGCCTAACAGAGCAACAGCAAGAGGTTGTCATTGAACAGCCTAAAAAGGTTTTAGCAGTGGGAATTACCGCCGTACTTTGTTCATTAGTGGCACAAAATATTAGTGGCTCTATGATCCTAGGTGGTCTTGTTGGGGTAGCTATATTTACCTTATTCGGTGTTGTAAAACTTGAACAAAACGGCGATGTATTTAGTAAAGGCATTGCTATGATGGCGATGATTGGCTTTATTATGATTTCGGCGCAAGGTTTTGCTTCAGTGATGAAAGCAACCGGTGATGTAGCTTCATTAGTTAGCTCTGCCGCAGGAATGATTGAGGGTAACAAACCCCTTGCCGCTGCGTTAATTTTACTCGTTGGCTTATTAATCACCATGGGCATTGGTAGCTCGTTTTCGACAGTGCCAATTATAGCCACCCTGTTTGTACCACTTTGTATGGAACTAAACTTTTCTGTTATGGCTACTGCGGCACTGGTTGGAACTGCTGGTGCGCTAGGTGATGCAGGCTCCCCTGCCTCTGATTCAACACTTGGCCCAACATCTGGCCTAAATGCAGATGGGCAACACGACCATATTTGGGACTCTGTCGTGCCTACTTTTATCCACTTTAATATTCCACTACTGATTGCTGGCTGGGTTGCGGCAATGGTGTTGTAAAATTAGCATTGTTTATTTTAAAGCCCCAATTTGGGGCTTTTTTATTGGCTGAATAAAATACGTAAAGCACGATTTAAATCATGAAATCTGATTGGTTTAGTAAGCACTTTGTCCATTCCTGCTTCTAAGCAAGCGCTCTTATCTTGTTTAGAAGCATTTGCAGTTAATGCCACAATAGGTATGGTGAGGTTTAGTTTCTCGCGCATGTACTTAGTTGCACTTATTCCATCCATAACCGGCATCATCATATCCATAAGAACCAAATCAAAAGTACTTGCTTGCACTTTTTCAATTGCCTGCTGGCCGTTATCTGCAAGTGTTACATGATGGTTAAGTTTTTCTAGGAATGTCTTAATTAACACCTGATTCGTTTTATTATCTTCTGTTACTAAAATAGAAATCGGCTCAAGTGACTGTTCTTGTTCCTGTGTGTGAGTGGTCTCTTTTACCAAGGTAAAGGGTATCACTATCGTAAATTTAGTGCCTACGTTAGGCTCACTAACAACAGTGATAGTTCCTTTCATAAGATCGACCAGACTTTTTGTAATACTCAGCCCAAGACCTATCCCTTCAGCTTGCCTGTTTACGCCATCATCATGTTGTTTGAAAGCGTCATAGATTGTCTCAAGTTGAGACTGAGACATACCTTGCCCTGTATCCGAGATCTCAAAAATAAGTTCTTTTTCGTTACTATCAACTTTAAAATTAACAGTACCAACTTTAGTAAATTTAATCGCATTATCTAAAATATTAAATAGGATCTGTCCAACGCGAGCACTATCTATATCGATAGTTTTAGGTAATTCCGTTTTTATTTCAGATGAAAAAATAACGCCCGTGCTTTGGCTTGTTTCTAAGAATTGAGAAGCGATATTTTTAACCAATGTATAAATGTCTGTCGCTTTGACATCAAGTTGCAGTGAGCCACTTTCGATTTTTGAAAAATCTAAAACATCGCTTATCAGATCTAGAAGAAGGTCTGCACTAGTATTAGCGTAATTTAACCACCTACTCTGTTTTTCATTTAACTCAGAGTCAGCGAGTAGTTCTAACATGCCAACAATGGCGTTCATTGGGGTTCTTATTTCATGCGACATAACAGTTAAAAATTGCGATTTTGCAAGACTGGCTTCTTCAGCCTTGTTCTTCGCTAGATTAAGTGCATACTCTCTATCTTTATTTACTGTTATATCTTTTGCAATACCCATATAGCCTTTGAAATGGCCATTTGCATCATATTGCGGTTTACCACTAAAAGACACCCAAGCTTGAGGTGATGAATTTATCTCAAATTCAAAATCTATAAATTCATTTTGTTCTGACAATAAGTGTTTAAATTGAGACCACTTTTTTAACTGCGTTTGTTCATGTTCAGTTATTACATCGTCAAATGTTTTATTCAGGAAATGCCTTTTGTATAGATTGTTTGCTACGTTTGAGGTTAATACGTTTGTAAAAAGATTATTTTCTGTGGTTTTCCAAAACCATTCACTGGCAAAGTCATTAAATAGATTTGAAAGCTCAGCTAAACGGCTTAATAGTGAAGTCGAATGAAATTTTTGCCTGTTAAGCCTCGTTTGATGTTCTAATTGATGTGCAACTTGTTGAAGTAAAATTTGTAATGGCATTGATTCAAGTTCGTTAAAACAAGCTCCTGGTTCAATAGATAAAAATACCAGGCATTGAGCTTTACCAAATCCTGTTTTTACTTGAAAGACTAAAGCACTCTCTACATTGCTTGGGGTTCTAAACATGCTGCTATTGTTAATCTCAACCCATAACATTGAGTCATCAATCAAAGCATCAATAAACAATGTTTCTTCAAAATCGAAATACTTCATAGTACGCATTTCGACTGATGCTTTATTGTTTTCAATATTAATTAAGCAAAGCTCATTAAAACTAAAATAAGGATTCAGTAAAACTTGAAGTTCTTTTTTAACAGTTTGATTTTCTGTTATTCCATTAAACTGTCTTAGCACAATTGGTAATTGCTCTAAGTTAATACCCGCCATGGCTTTTCCTATCAAAAATTGCATCGCATAATGCAAATATAGAAAAAAGAATTAGATTCATCCATATATATTTTAAAAAATTATCGATATTTCATCATATTAGCTAAATCTTAAAAATGGTATGCCTTATGCTTTTAATTGGTATGAACTAATTAGGGTGAATCAAATGAAAATTGTATGTATTGGTGGTGGCCACGGCTTATCTCATATGCTTAGTGCAATTAGACCACATTGCGCAGAACTCACTGCAATTGTCGCAACAACTGATAATGGTGGTAGTACAGGAAAACTAAGAAATAGTCAGGGGGGCGTTGCTTTAGGTGATATAAGACGTTGTTGCCTACAACTTGCCGATGATGACTCATTAGTACATAAAGTATTTCACCATCGCTTTGAAGGCGGTGAGTTAGATGGTCATAGTTTAGGTAATTTAACACTGCTAGGGTTATCACAACAAACTAACTCTGCGACTCAGGCAATAGCTTGGTTCAATGCGATGTTGGGCAATTCTGAAACCATTTTGCCAATGTCTGATGAGCCAACCGATTTATTAGCTGTTTTACCAAACGGTGAAAAAATTATTGGTGAATGCCAGATAGACTCGCTAACTCAGTTACCTGAATATGTCACTCTATCTCAAAATGTAAATGCGGCTCCAGGTGCTGTTGAAGCAATACATAATGCTGACTTAATTTTAATTGGTCCTGGTAGCCTAATAACCAGTGTTATGCCAGCTATGCTTGTAGAAGATATCGCTCAAGCAATTAACATGACTTCAGCGTGTCGAGTGTTTATAGAAAATATTGCAAAAGAAACAAGTGTAATTAAATCATTAGATTTAAAACCCGTTGATTGGCTTGAAAGTATGCTGGGATATTCATTTTGTGATTTAAGTATTTCACACGACGCACTTAGCGAAATTGTTTCACATTTTGATGATGTGATTAAAACACCAAATCAGCAACATGATATTGAACAACTTAGTACAGTTTTTGGTGAGATACTTAAAATGCCATTAATTTTGGAGGCTGATAAATCAAGCCGAACTGATCAAGCTGTTTCCATGCTTTAGTGTTAGTGAAAATTGGTCTTGCAGTGTCTCGATTAAATCATGCAATTCATGATCGAATTGTTCAGCTTTGGCTTTGTGCTCAATTTGTTCAGCAATAGAACCTACAGAAAGCGCGCCATAGCTTCGGCTACTGCTTTTCAGACTATGAGCATTTAAAGAAATAGTTGCTTGTTTTGTTGTATCAGCAATATCGTTAACAATTTGTGTGGATTCAGTGAGGTACACTTGTAGTAGCTGTTTTGCTAGGTCTTCACCAACATCCTGTTGCAATTGTGCAAATGTAGCAGTATCTATCATGTTTTTTCCTTGGAGTAGATATGAAGTACAGTGTTATTTTATTTGTAGATTCAAGCATCATTGGCGGCATCGAAAGCCATATCATCGCCCTATGCAATTTGCTTGAACAATATAATATTAAAAGCTCAGTTTTGTTTTATCAAGATCATAATAACATCGCATTTTACAATCGTTTAGATAATGCAAATATTGACTACCAATTTGCGGGCGGAAGTTTTTTTGATTTTTACAAAATTATCAAAGGGTTACCATCTAGTTCGTTACTTCATACTCATGGTTATAAAGCAAGTATATTAGGCAAGCTCGCTTGCTTAATGCAAAGTCGCCGTTGTATATCTACTTATCATGCCGGTGAGCAAGGTCAGGGACTCGTTTATTTATATAACAGGCTTGATAAGCTTTTAAGCTACTTTTCATTTAATTTTGCCGTTTCAGATATTCTTTCAAAACAGATTTACAAAGCAGAACTACTGGAAAACTTTATCAGTTTGAATAATAAATCTAAGCACTCAATAAACATTGAGAGAGGGCCAATTAACGTTGGCTTTGTTGGCCGCTTATCTTACGAGAAAGCCCCTGATATATTTATTGAAACAGCTAAACAGTTTTCATCTGAATATCTTAATTTTCATATGTTTGGTGATGGACCAATGGCAAGTGAATTAGATTTAACAGCAATAACTTATCATGGACAATGTGAGCCAGAACAAATTTGGCCACATTTAGATGTATTGGTTGTTTGTTCAAGGGCTGAAGGTTTACCTATGGTTGTCCTTGAAGCAATGTCTAATGGTGTACTAGTGATTTCTGCACCTGTTGGCCAACTTGTGAAAATCATTGAACATTTAAAAAATGGCTTACTAATGACTGATTCAAGCACTGATGCATTAGTAAACCAATTAAATTACTTACGATCACTCAGTGCTGAACAAAAGCGCAACATGCTCAAAAATGCTAAGCAATTAGTTGAGCAACGTTTTTCAGGTAAACAGCAATTTGAACAATTAAATAAGGTTTATACCGCTAGCTTACCTGCATTTCCTCCCAACTCTTGATTTTTCTGTAAAGTGTTGAAGGACTCACATCTAACAAGGCCGCTGCTTTTGGAATATTGTTATCACAAGCATCGATAGATTGTTCTATATAGCGTTTTTCAACTAACCAAAGGGGTTCTATATCTGACTGAGAAAACTCTGCTGGTTTTTCATCAATTGAAATTATTTCTGAAGATATAGGCGTATTATCCTCAAATTGTGTTTTAACCCTATGACTTGGTTCAGAAGCTGCCGTTTCGACTGACTGGTTTTGGCTATGAGGTAAAGCAGGGATCATATTTGTTTCTATATAATCCTCATTGTGAAGTACGAGAATATTTCTAATTGTATTTTCTAGCTGTCGAACATTACCCGGCCAACTGTATTTTAAAAACATGTTTTTAACAGCATCAGACATGCCCCTGTAACTACGCCCTTCCTCTTTACTAATTTTTTTGAATAAGGCATCTGCTATCTCAATAACGTCTCTGCCACGTTGATTAAGAGGTGGTAAAGTGACAGGAATAACATGTAAACGATAATATAGATCCTCGCGGAAACGCCCTTCTTTAACCTCAAGCAAAGGATCACGATTTGTTGCACAAACAAAACGTACATCAACTTTAACCTCTTTTTCACTCCCTACTTGCTGATAACAACCAGTTTGAATAAAGCGTAAGAGTTTACTCTGAAGATTAATATCCATTTCGCAGAGCTCATCTAAAAATAAAGTTCCTCCATCAGCTTGGCCGGCAGCCCCTTCACGGTTTGCAATGGCCCCTGTAAATGCGCCTTTTAAATGTCCAAAAATCTCACTTTCAATTAAATCTTTAGGAATTGCGGCACAATTCAAAGCAACAAAGGGTTTATTTGCACGCGGAGATGCTAGGTGCACTGCACGGGCACATAATTCTTTTCCTGTACCACTTTCACCAGTAATAAAAACGGTTGCTTTGCTTGCTGAGGCAGATTTAATAATTTGGTAAACAGATTGCATTTCAGCAGAGCTGCCAATCAAATCAAAGTACTGTCCATTCTCATAGGTACTTTTGTATGTTTTTACGGTTTGCTTTAAGTCTTTTAGTTTTAATCCGTTATTTACAGTGATCCGAAAACGATCCGCTTCAATGGGTTTTTCTAAAAAGTCACTCGCACCTAATTTAATTGCTTTAATGGCCATTTCTTTTGTTGCATGGCCTGTTAAGACAATTACCTGCGGAGAGTTCTCAGCATTTAATGATGATAAAATATCAAGGCCATTCATATCCGGCAGCATGACATCTAATATGATCAGGTCTGGTTGAAATTCTTCTAAAGCAGCTATCGCCTGCTCGCCGGTGTAAGCGATGCGCGTATTTACACCCGTGGGTATTAAGTATGACTGGTACATTAAAGCCAGTGACTCAGTATCTTCAACAATGAGAATTTTAGGTGGCATTGGTATGTCCTTATTTTAATAGCTGTTGAGATAAAGTGATTATGATACAAAACCTTACTAATAGCTTAGTGTGAAATCGCTCAGTTTGTAAACTCAAACTTTAGTGTTTGTTGATCACAATGAGTGATGCATCATCAACTTCTTCAGATAACTTCACTTGACTGGCTTGCCATAAACCATATGCAAAATCTTCATTGTAGAGTTTGTTTGCGTTTAATTTCGATACTATTTGATCCACTTCATCTAAGTGCTGGTTATCTAACCAACCATCTGTAAAGATTAATATGTGCTCAACCTCAGCTAGTTCATATTGGTAATGCTTAAATTGATGTTGATCATTAAGGCCAAGCAAAGGATCTGTGCCAACTAGCTGCTCTAAACGGCCTTGTTTATTAATAACACAAGGCGCAGGATGACCCGCATTGAACCAATGTAAACGATTATCTTCGATATAAATTATCAACAAGGTTACTAAGCTTGATTTACATAAGCGCTGCTCAGATAGGGCTCTATTCAACATAGGTAGTACGGTCTCTAAAGGGATCTCTGTTGCTAAACAACCACTTAAAAAACCTTTAATAGCAAAGCTCTCTTTTAAAGCGACTAGACCATGTCCCATCATATCGCCAATTACCACGGCGTTGCTATGCTGGTGGGGATACAAACAAAAATCTCCCCCCATTTGGCTTATAATTGAGCCAAAATTATAAGCGTTATACGTTTCTAGCTCACGTTTGGTTGGCGCTCTTTCCTCATTAACAAAGTACTTTAAAGCAGAGAACCGATGAACAATTCTTTCAATACTTTGCAGTAATCTAGTTTTGGTAACAGGTTTAACTAGATAATCATCAACGCCGAGCATATTAATTCTTTTTATCAACTCTTCACTGTCATCCCCCGTGAGCATAACAACTGATAAATTAATTTTTAGATTTGACTGGTTTAGTCGTTTTAATAGCGGCTCACTCGTACCATTTTTAAGCTTGTGGTCTAACAGTAAAATCGTCGCACCCGAGGTGAGGATCTCTTGCCAACCTGATTCAATGTCTTCGCAACAAATTACTTGAAAATGTTCGGATAAATAGGCTTTAAGCAGAGCCAATTGTGACTTATCATCATCAATGTATATCAATGTTGGCCGCTTATCGATATTGTTTAAACAGAAAGAAAATGTATTAAATTGATGATGAGTATTATAGCTAGCATTAGGAAAATAATGCTTGATAAGCGCAACCCCCATCCCCCCTTCAACAAGCTCACCACTGTCTATTTCCCAATTTGATGAGTGATTATTAAAAATATCATAACTTTTAAATGAATCTTTAAATTCAATTCGTAACTGCTGGTTTGATACTTTAAATATACTAAATAACAAAGGCTTATCATTTTTCTTTGTGTGGCGTAGTAAATTAGTTAAATACTCGGTTGCGACAAGGCCTGCAGCATCAATGTCTTGGTGCTTGACACTAATTGCAGTAAGGATATGTTTTAAAACATGCCGTATCTCACTCACTATCGGCCAATCTAGCGTATAACTCTTTTGATAAAGGCAGTCCATTTGTCTCTCAATATGCAGTAAACAACCAACGTTGTTTAATTATTTTATTTATTAGGTAATTAGAAAGTTTAGGCCATTTATGTTGGCGCGTTTTAAGTGACTCAATCAAACGTGTACCCAGTGGAGCAAAGTTATGCTGTGCGACTACAATTTTAATCTCAGTCAATCCTGCTTGCTCTAGATTTGTAATGCCATGGCACAGTGCTTCTTCATCATTTAAACCTAATGAAACAGTCAAAAATGTCATGTCAGTACATAAGCTTAGCGCATGTAATGGTACATTGCCTCGATTACACTTAAGTGCTGGGCTCATATCAATAAACACATAGTCATATTCTTGTTTTATTCGTTCAATTGCATCGTTTAGGATTGATTTGTTTTTAACTGATTCCAGCTCATTTAGATGCTGCATAGTTAAAATATCAACGTGATCTGTGCTAATAATATTCAATTGACAACTTATATCACTAAAGCACCATGGCCCAACGTCAGTACTTTGGTTCTGATCAAGTTTAAAAGGCGAAATTGGGTTCAAATCAATGATCAAAACTTTTTTTGATTGATTGCATAGTCTTGTTGCAACGCTAGTACATAAGGAAGTTGAACCCTCACTTCCTGTTAAAGATATAAAACAAATACAGCGAGCTTTAAGGTTATCAATTTCATTACAAACTGCTTCAAGCTCTTGGTATTGAGAAGGTATCATTTTCATAGGCCCACCACTAAAGCGATTACTGTTATGAAGTCGAGAAAGTTAGATTTAAATTGGCTAATTAAATCCTGACCTTTATCTGGCACATAAAGCGTATCGCCGGCACGTAACACAGGGATATACGCTGAATTCGGATTCTTAACAAACTCTTCTAAATCAAATACACGAGACTGCTCTTTACAGCATGAATGATTAACCACCACAATTTTGTCTATGAGTGCAGAGCTTGATGGACCGCCTGCTTCTGCTAGTACGTCAAGTACCGTCATAGTGTCATCAAAGCTGTAACGACCAGGCTTTTCAACAGCCCCCATAATACGCACTACTTGCTCTTTAGGGGTACGTAACCAATCTTTATCTTTTTCAGGAATGTAGATGGTATCGCCTGGTAAAACGTGTGGAAACAGTGTTTCATCGCCTGTTTCAAAATAAAGTGCGAGGTTTAACTTACTAACCTTTGCAGTGTTTCCATTACGATGGGTAATACGAATATTACGTAAATCTGCATTATCTGTAGGACCATCAGCCGCGGCTAAAATATCAATAAAATGCATATTAGTATTAAATGCATAGCGGCCTGGAGAACCAACTTGCCCCATTATATAAATAGATTTACTTGATTCTTGGCGGATCCATTGCGATTTATTATCAGCAGGATCAACTGGCAGTTCCTCAACAATGATAGTGTCGCCAGCAATCAAGTTGGGTAATTCATAGTTTCCTGCATCATTAATTGTATACTGCTCTAAATCGAAACGTTTAGTGACTTCACCGTTACGAACGATCTTTATATCATTGATATTTGCGCCTTTAGTTGGCCCGCCTGCATGCGCAAGTAAATCTGTGAAATCCATTTCGGGACTCCATTCATAACGGCCCGGTGATTGGATTGCGCCGATAATTTTAATTGCGCGTTTTGGTGGCACTTTCAACCAACTTTTTTCATTTTGGTCAGTCTTTTCTGGAACAAAAATCACATCTCCTGGGTTTAAGTTAGGCACTTTTACAGTCACAATTCCTTCACTGTAGCCTTGCAGATCGAATAAAATACTTTCGCCCGATGGCGTTAAAATCTTAATCTGGCGAGTTTCTGCAAAGCGAGTCGGCCCGCCGGCATTCGCAAGAATATCTAAAAAGCTGGTACTATCACCGGCCTCATAAGCGCCCGGCTTTTGTACTTCACCCATGATGTAGACGGTACGTGATGTAGTGTTTACATCATCAACCATGATAGGCACGTAAATCGTAGAACCAGCTTTTAGTGCAGGCATTGTATCGTTGTTAGGTTTATCCAAATACGCTTTTAGGTCAAAAACAACAGGTGTTTTGTCTACGATAACGCGAATTTTGGTTACATCTGCGTAGCGAGTTACGCCTTCAGCTCGCATCAATGCATCTAATACACTCATATTTTCTTTGAATGAAAAACTACCTGGATTGTGAACTTCACCAAGTAATGTGATTGCACTGTTATCGCTGGCATCACCGGATGCACTTAATGTTTGCGCATCAAAATCGATTTGTACATTGCCTAATAGTGGTGATACAGGTACGAATACTGTGTCGGCACTTTGTAATTGGGGTAATAAGTCAATGTTGCCTGAATCTAAATAGGCTTTGTAATTGAATTCTATTACATCGTTACCGCGACGAATTTGTAGTCTGTCTAGCTGTGCCCCTGGTTTTAAGCCACCTGCACGTGCAATGACCATTTGGATATTACCATCACGGGGAATACTGACTTGAGATGGGTCGTTCACATAACCCATAACATTAATAAAAATATCTCTAGAACGAATTTCGACATAAAAATCGTCCATCGCAACATAGACTTCGCTTAATGCAGCACGTAGTTGCTGTTCAATTTCAGCAAGTTCAGCGCCAGTTACTTTAATCTTACCAAGCTCAGGTAAAGTGATGGTGCCATCTTTGGCAACTTCAAATGGTTCATCGAACTCTACTTCACCCGGTAAGTATAAATATATTTTGTTTCCGACTTGAACTTGCTCTGCAACAGCGAGTGTTGAGAACATAAGTAAGCATATTAAAATTAATTGTTTCATATTATTGCCCCTTAGGACCATTTAAAACTTTGGTCCAACTGGATAATGCATGTACTTTTTTGTTCGTATCTTTGTCAGTAATATCAATAACTATCGCTTCTACACGTCTATCTGAGTGGCGTTTAGCATTTGAGTCGGGCTCATTGCTATAAGGTGATAAACTACCTTGTGTGAGCGTTGTAATCGTAGCTGGATTAACCCCGTAAATTCCTAACCAATGTTTAACCGTCTCTGCACGTTTCAATGCTAATTCATAGTTATTGGTTTGTTGCCCGCTAATATCTGTATGCCCTACTAATAATAAATTGATTTTATCTACTTGTTTTATTAAGTCAGCCGCTTGTGATAATCGAGAGATGTATTTAGGTGTTACTTGAAAGTCATTAAAAGAGAATTGATTGTCACTATTTAGCAGCTCAGTGATCTGCTCTTTCAATGATGCAGTCATCACCTGCTCATTTTCCGTTGGGCCAGCACATTGCGTCATCGCATTAACTGTTTCAAAGTGTTTTGATAACTGGTTTAGGCCGTGGTAATGGATCAAAAGATCATGCTCTGCGTCTTCCCACATTTGGGCTGCGATTAAACGACGTATACGATTTTCATAAATTTGAGCTTTAAGCAATTGAGCGGGCATACATTGTTTGATACCTTGAGCTTTCAACAAATCTAATTTCAAAACGTGATGTTCAAACTCACTCAAAACCACTGTTTCTTGTGTATCGTAAATAAGCTCATTTTGTTCATCGGTTAATGGGTAATTTTGGTATTTTTCGGCCCAGCCTCCTTGTCCTTCATCAGGCCAAGAAGCACATCCGCCAATTATAATCAGTAAAACTGTTATTAGTATGTGCTTCATAACTCACCTCACGCGATGTCAGCTTGCTCAATGAATGGGATGGTTTTATCTACTCTTAGTAAACTCATTAATTTATGTGGTTGACCTGAAACGTTCAGTAAAGAAAGCTTTTGGCCTTTTTTCTCAATTCGTTTATATAAAAATACCATGGCACCAATACCTGAGGAGTCGATGAAGGTGGTGTCACTAAAATCAAGAACCACATTAGATTGTTCACTCGTGGCTACCGTTTCGAACTGATCTTTGAAGCTATCGACTGCTAAGCCAGAGAAATCATTTGGTAAAGTGATGAATGTGGTATTTGCATCAGATTTAGTTGTATTAGTCATGATTTTCTACCTTTAAGATGGTTTGGTTAATCTTACTGTTACAACTTAAATGCCAGAATATAAGATATTGATAATTTTAAGTTTTTATTTAATTTGTGCATAATGCAATTAATTTATAGGAATTAATTTGCATTATGCAACTGATTTTGACCATAAAACTATTGGCCTTTTCCTGTAAAAACAACCATTAGCGTTTTGACAATTATTGAGCATTCTAATTTTAGCCATGCTAATGGCGTAGACATACTAAGTGAATAAGCATAATCCCAACCAATTTTACTGCGAGCATCTTCTATTGATTCGTCGTAGCCATTCATTACTTGGGCAAGACCCGAAATACCAGGTTTTACGCCATAAGTTCGTTGACAAAAATAAGGGATATTTTTTTCTAACTTTGCATAGAAAACTGGACGCTCTGGTCTTGGACCAATTAATGACATATCCCCTTTAAGAACGTTTATTAATTGCGGTAACTCATCAATACGCGTTTTTCTCATAAATCTGCCAATAGGAGTAATTCGTGGATCATCCTTACTCGCCCATACGGCACCTGATTTTAATTCAGCATCAACAACCATAGAGCGAAACTTATATACATTAAATAATTTGACAAAGTCATCTGAGCTTTCACCGACACGAAGTTGGCTAAAAATAATCGGGCCTTTAGAAGTCAATTTAATTGCGATAGCGGCAAATAAACAAATGGGCCAAACGAGAGCGATTGCAACTAACGCACCGATAACATCACAGCCACGCTTTATAACCTTCACAACCGACTTACCAGATATCTCATAAGAAGAACGATTCACATTGTTATCCCTCACACGTCGCCAAGGAGCATTAAAGTACCCTAGCTCGTAGCGTATAATTCCATATAAAGACAGAAAATAACTGTTTAAAATATAGTTTATTTTATCTAAAATAGGTACGCGCATTTTAATATTAAAAACACTCTTTAACAGCTCAACACCGTGTAAGCTTAAAATACCTATGGCTAAAAACACTGCCCATGTGGTTTTCATGAATGCAGCTTCGAATAAAATACACAAGTAGATACACGCTAAGATAATCGGCATCACACCGCGTAGTACTTTATGCGAAAAAAAGTTTAAACTCGTCCAACCAAGCTGAGGCTTTAGAAGCTGTTTTAGGGACTTAATTTGTTGCCAATTCCCTGCTCCAAGGCGGATACGACGTTTGTAGTCTTCTTGTTGTAAATCGCATTCACGCTCATAAATAACAACGTCTTCATCTAATACTGCCTTACCACCTTGTGCAAGCGCATTCATAGATAAAATAAAGTCATCATTAATAGTGTTATCATCAAGCTCTATTGCTGATGTTGAACGCATCGCAAACATGGCACCAGGCACACCAATTACTGCACCTAGCTCGGACTCAGATAGTTTTACCTGATTTTGATACTTCCAATATGCTTTTTGTGCATCTGGAGCCCTATCATCAAGTGTGTACACTCCCGTAGAAATTGCAACTTTTGGATTACTAAATTTATCGGCGACCTTATTTAAAGCATCAATGCTCAATAGCGCGCTCACGTCAGTGAACAATAAAATATCATTTTGAAATTTAGCTAACCCCATTAATGTATTTAATCCATGCACTTTACCTTTGTTCTCTTCCCTGACATGGAAAAAACATTGCACACCATGGCTCAATAAAACACGTTGAGCCTCATAAGCTCTGTTTACCGTCGCATCTGTGCAACCATCAAAATAGACATGTATGCTGTAATGATCATTGTCATATAACAATGAGGCTAAGTTATGTAACTTTTCTGCTATGTGGTCTTGTTCGTTATACGCGCACATTAAAATACCAATATTTGGCTGATAGGTTTTAGGGTCAGCCTTGCTATTTTTGTGTTTAGATTTGTGACTTTTTGCAGCCCAATTTACCATGATTGGATATCCAACATGGTGGTAAATTGCAACGAATACTAATACTAAAAATACGATACTGAAAATTGTCATCATAGCCTCCCATCACGCTAACGCTGTGTATAAATTGTCATATTGACTGCTCATGGTCCGTGCATCAGCAACAGCAATAGCATGATGACGAATAGGATTTCCGTTTGGTAATTGCAAAGTACGTAATATTGCAGGGGCAATTAGCTTGTAGTTATTTGCTGCAATCAACTCCCCCTCTTTATCAGTTACAACTTCGTGAATACCACCTACATCAGATGCGACAATAGGTACTCCACATGCCATCGCTTCAATGATAGACAGGGGCAGACCTTCTCGTTTCGAGTAGAGACACATAACATCGATGCTAGAGTAAAAAACTCTCATGTCGTGTATGTTTCCTAAGAAATGTACTCGCGATTTTAAATCATAGCTTTCAACAGCTTTGTGGAGTAAATCTCTCTGGTCACCATCGCCTGCAAATACAAGGTGATAATTCTCAGGCAAATAAATGAGAGCATGTATTAAGTCTTTATGCCCTTTACCTTCAATTAGTCGGGCTGCACACCCGATCAACTGAACATTTTCTGGTAAGTTTAACTGCTGGCGTGCACATGATTTATCTATTGCTTTAAATTGCTCGCAATCAATACCATTTAAAATTGTCTGTTGAGGTATGATTGACGTTTTTGATTGAAACTCATTGGCTACGATGTTTGCATCTGCTACCCAATGAATATGTGTTAATAAGTTAAGAGCTCTGGTGAAAAAACGTTGCTTAATATTGTTTAAATACCAAGCATCATGAATAGTCGAAACATGGCGAATACGCTTAGTTGTTAATGAACACACAATACCAGCGTACAGTAATGGACCTATATGATGACTATGAATAATATCTATTTGCTGCTCTTTTATAAGCGCCTTTAATTTTTTTATAACCGAACCTTTAAAGCCAGGTGCTTTATTTAAACAAAAAACACTGCTTTTATAATTGCTAAGTTCCGGCCATTGTTTGATTGCTGACTCCTTATCACCTTCTAACGAGACGATGATGGTTGTTTGGCTATATTGACTATTCTTTAATAGCGTAATTGCCATTTTTTCTAGGCCGCCAACTTCTAAATGCTGTACTAAGTGCATTACCTTCATAAAGGTTCTCCTTCAATATGCTTGTTAGATGCACTGCTGTTTATAATTGGCAGGACAGTTACTACGTGTGCATTACTAAGCTTTTCAATAGTTTGAATATCTTTTAGATGGCTGTCGCAAAGTGAAGCAACAAATACACTTGCTCCACCTGTAAACATTCCAAGCACAACTCCAATCACGATTGTCATGACTAAAGAGGTATTGATTGGTTGCGTTGGGCTATAGGCGCGTTCAATTGTTTTTACTTTGTCTGGGCCTTCATATTTAACAAGTTTTCCTGTTACTTTTGCCATTTCGTATCGGCTTAACATATCTTTGTACAACGATTGTTTAACTTCGTAATCTCGTTCTAATTTTCTTAGCTGTTTTTCTACATCGCTGGTAATTAATAATCTCTCGCTTACCTCTTTTACCTGTTCTTCTAGCATTGCAAATTCTTGTTCCTGTTGAAGCAGGTTATTTTTAGCCTCTTCTAAGGCAAGCAGCTGAGAAACCAATACACTGGATTCTTTATTTTCACCCGAAGGCAAGGTATTAACCATTTGCCAAAGTTGATCTAAATTCGAGGTATCTAAATCTTCGCTTGATTCAAGTAATGACTGCTGACGCGCTTTTAAGTTTTTTAAAGTACGTGTTTTTTCAATAACTTTACTGTGCTTATCTGTATAACGAGTGCGCAGTAGACTTAATTCAGATTCTGTACGAATAATTTTTTCTTCTAACTTCCCTAGGATTGGATTAGCTTGCCCTACTTTATTTTTTAGTGCATTGAGCTTTGCTTTAGCACCAGAAAGAGCAATTAATTTCTGCTGTTTTTCCGATAATAATTTATCGAATGTTTCGCGGTTGCTATGTAAAACCGTTGGTAATGTATTGCTATTTTGGCTTTTAAATTTAGCAAGAGATTCTTCAGATACTTCTAACTCTTGGCGTAACCCTTCAAGTTGTTGAAAGAAAAATTGTTCTGACGTATCTAAAGAGGCTTTAGTTGGCGCAAGTAAGCGTTCAATAAATTTCTCTACCACTTTTTCAAGTACAGGTTTCATTTGACTTTGGTCGTGCCATATAAAGTTTATACGCACTAATTCATCGCCGATTAATGACAAAGAGAGAGCTTTAGAGAGCTTTTGATGAATTTCTTCAACTTGTTTTGGCGTTGCATCTTCTGCGATTAAATTAGTTTCCTTAGCGACAGCAATAAGTACTTTTCTGCTTATAACTAAAGTTCTAAGTGCTGCCATACGATCTGATAACTGAAATGAAAAAGACAGATCATCTAAGTACGGATTTAAAAGTGCAGATTCTTCAATCAAAATGGTTGCGTGGTTGGTATATTGTTTTTGAGCAGTCAGCCCCATGAAAATAACAACAAGAGGCACAATGCAAAACGGAATAATAAAAAGCTTAATACGCGTGTAAAGCGCATAAAGCCCTAAATATATTAATCGTTTGATCTGCTCTTTAACTAACATGGAGTTACCTATTGCTTTGCAATTTGCAAAAAAATACAGTTATATTTGCATTTTGAAAAAAATAAATTACGATAATTTCAATTAGTTATTCTGTTGCAGATCTTGTTCCAAAAATAAAAAAAGCTGCGTTAATGCAGCTTTTAATAGATGAAGTTAACCAAGCCCTAGCTCATCACTTATTTGTAGCGCCTTAACTTGCCAACTGTGATTTTTTGCGTAATCAGCTTGAGTTTGTCGCCAATTAAGCTTTTGCTCATCGCTTATGCTAACGGCATAGTCCACACGCTCAATGAAGGCATTCATAGAGTCTGCGATCAGCACAGCCTCTTGATAGGGTCTCACTGCAGCAAAATTAGTTGAAACAATGGGGGTCCCAGTCGCTAGATACTCCTTAAGTTTAAGCGGATCGCATGCTCTAATTTGCGCGTTATCAACAAATGGGAGAATCGAGACATGCCAATGTTGAGAAAAAGTAGCAAGTTTATGGTGCTCTACTGCGGGTACATGGGACACATTGTTAAGGGATAATAATGAATCAAAGTTTTCAATAATGTTACCAATTAACATTATTTGGTATTGAGGCCGTTCAAGTGCCAGTTTTTGCAAAAGCTCTATGTCGAGCCACGCATTTAAAGAACCATAAAAGCCAATAACTGGTTTATTTATATTACTAAGTTCAACTGCCTTCTGCTTTTTATTATTAAATAAATCAAAGTCAACACCATGAGATAACAGCTTAACTTTATGCTTTGGCATTTTGCTAGAAAGAAATTCACTTACTACATAAATGAGGTCGGCTTTAAGAATAAGCTCTCTCTCTAGTGGTTCAACCATTAAATGATCAACACCCGCTAAAGCCGAAAAGTCATCGCCACAATAATAAACAATCTTGTCTATGGGACGTAAATTAATAAGGTATATGGCAGTAGGAACACTAACCCAATAGATAATTGGTTCATTATCAACAAAAGGCTTTTTATTAAAAATCCATTTATTAAATGCTTTTACAAGCTTATTGTCATGCCAAGGTAAAATCGGCAAAGTATGATCTTTAAGTTTGCTGTGCTTGTCTGCAGATTCTTCAGTATGCCTCTTTTTCAACACTAACGATTTTAGTTTGTAAAAAACTCTTTTTACATCCAGCAACTTTATTGTTGGCTTTCGCATACCGATTGAATTTATCCATACAATATCATGGCTTTTCGCTAATTCTTTAAAGATATGTTGAGTACTGCTTGGATGGCTTTGCCAATCTTCACCAAAAACGATAAATTTCATGACTCTGACTCCAGCTTCTTAACAACTTTCGCAGGGTTTCCTGCCACAATCGTATTTGCAGGTACATCTTTTGTAACAACACTACTTGCTGCAACTATTGCGCCCTTTCCTACTGTTACGCCAGCAAGGATTGTCGCCCCCGTTCCAACCCAAGCCCCTTGCTCTATAATGATGTCTCCGACTTGCGAATCATCATCAGGCTCACCTAAAGCGCGCCTTTGCGAGTTTAAAGGGTGGCCTGGAAAACCAGCTAAAAAAACCCGTCCAGCAAGCCTAACATCATCTTGCAGAACAATTTTACCAGCCACAGAGAATGAGTTTTGCCAACCAATATCGACATTATTACCAATGATAAGTTGCGATTTGTTTAACCCATGACTACGACCACAAAAAGTGCTAATACCACTAATACGAGAATTATCTTGGCACGTTATATCTAGCTGCCCTAAAATTTGTGGCATACCAGAATAAAGATATAAATTGCGTTTTGAACCTTTAATTTGGCTTTTAAAAATTGGCGTAAAATAGAAGATACGTAATAGTTCACTGAAAATTGTTTTAACAAGTAAATGCAGTTTGTATAGGCATGTATGGAAACCTGGTATTACAAACATTTGCGGATTGCGAATGAGTTTTGCAATTTGAAAAAGTGACTTTGCAAAAGGACTGTCACTTGATTTTAACCACTGTTTTAAATTCTCAGTCATAATGCCTTTCCTTTTGTTTATCTATAACAAGCTTTTCAAGAGCAATAGTTAACGCCAAGATGATGTATATAGGCCAAGTAAAAGCTTGAGTTAAAAAGGTTCCTGACACCATAAAGCCTATCAGCCCGCCTTTAAGTGCTTTCGCATTCACTGCTATTTTTTCATCGTTAAGCTGTTTATTTATCAAGAAAACACGGTTTAAACTTCGGTAAATACATGTGATCAGGGCAATGAATATGAACATCCCAACAATGCCTGTTTCGCCAAGTACTTGAAACCATGTACTGTGTACTGCATGATTCTTGCCATCCCAATGTGGACTATAGAAAAAATAATTCGCGACAAAATTATTTACACCTACCCCAGTCAATGGATTAGACAGCGCCATGTTAATTGCCGCATGCCAAGCATAGATACGGCCCATTGCAGACTCATCGACACCATCTTCATGAGCACCACCACTTTGTCTATCTGATATCCCTGCAAAAACAATCATCGCGAGCATTCCGACAGCACCTATACAACCAACAATGATTGGATTTTTAATTTTTTGATAGATAAAAAAGCTTAATACTGCTGCAATCCCCAGTAATCCCCCACGACTTTGAGTAGCAATAACGCCACTAATCGCAACTATTAGACAGATGAGTGCTATAAAACGTCTTATTTTATGGGCGCTACTATCAAAAACTTCAGCTGCAAGAAAAGACACTGGGAACATCATGACAAGTGATAAATCATTCGGGTCACCGAGTTGTGAGCGAAGTTCTCGCGAAATAGTCACACGAGTTCCTTCAACAAGACCGATCCCATTCATTTTATTACTTAAGGCTACAAGCGCGATGGCTGAGCCTGAAATCATAATACCAATGCGGATAACATTAAAATGTTGTAGAGAAGTCATCCACCATGAAATTGCAAACACCATTATGAGCACTTTAATCAACACACCTGACCAATACTCAAGCGCTAAACCACGGTTAGCCGCACTGAATACGCAAATAGTTAACCAAATAAACCAAGCAAAAAATATAAGGTGATTTGTATGCCAATGAGGCTTTAATTTCTGCGAAATAAATAGATGCCATGCAATCCCTAAAAGAGATGCTAATGCCAAGAGCTTAGGAATTTTTAATGGCATCAAAACAGGAAATGCTTCGTGTAGCCTAAAATAACTAAAAAGAATAAATAAGATAATAAATGCAACACTGACTTTCACTGCTGTAAACGCTGCAAAAGGAAGTAGTAATAAAGCAAAAACGGCGATAGGACCTAGTAGCGAGTAAGTCGAAATAACCAGTACGGTGACAACAATACCATTTATTACAAGTTGATTTTGCTTATAGTAATTGAGCATATTTACGCTCCTCTACCGTTTTTTTGATAACTCGTAAAATGATGCTCTTGTACTGATTAATAAATACAAAAATGTACGTTAACAGGACACCTAATTGTAGAATTAAATTGCCAGGCATAAACGAAATACCCGCTATGATCAATAAAGCAAGCCAACTAGGAGCAAGTGAAGATAGTTTAAAAGTTAGCGGAACAAATTTTTGGCTAGTTAAGTAAAAACATAACAGTTTAAAGCTCTGCATAATAATTAAAGATAAAATCGCTCCTTCTACAGCAAACATTGGCACCAGAAGATATAAAAGGCTCAGACCGACTAATGCAGTTAAAAGATTAATAATGGGTACCGAGATCCCATTCTTATGCGTATAACAACCAATATTCAAAATATCGCTATGGTGCCTAATAGCAACCACAACAATTAACAATACTAACCAGTGCTCGTTGCCGTGGTAATTATCAGGTAACACTAAATTTAAAGTGATTGGAGCAAGAACAGACATCACTACGCAAAGCGCTAAACCAACATTCAAACAGAGAATGGCTTTACTTTCGTATTCAGATTTATTGTTTTTAACTAGGCTAAAACGTTTAGCAAACCACCAAAGGCGTATAGGCTCAAACGTAAACGAAGTTAATACTGCAAACTGCGCCGCCACGTAGTAATTCGCTAACAATGTCTCATCAAAGTTTGCAACTATAAACCAATTTTCAGCGCCGTTTCCGGCATAAATAAATAAACTAGAGATAACAATAGAAATGATAAAAACAGTCTGTTTCCCTTGTATTCGCCAAGAAAACTCTGAATAACTTACATTAATAACCTTTAAAATATCAAAATAGCTAATACATACAATAAGTAAACTACTCACTACGCCCGACACCATAACTCCAGTAATACTGAAACCTAAAAATAGTAAGGTAATCGTTAATGTTGTTTGGACTAAAGCATGAGAAATGCATAAATAACAATATGTTCTCGCATTATTAGTCAAGCGGTAATAAATGTACGGAATACCAATTAGCGCCGATAGTACAAGGTTAACAATTAATAGCCTTAAATCTAGAGGATCAACTTTGGCCGGTAACTGATGTGCTATTTGCTCAGAAAAAATCAAAGAACAACCTGCAAAGAGTAAACTAAATATAAAGGTTGTTATTACCGCGTCACGAAACAGAGCAAGTTTTTCAGTATGAGTATTGTACTGTTGTTTAAGTAAAAGCTCTGGTAAGCCTATTGATAAAATAAGCGAACACAGCGCAGAAACAGTTACTAGAAAATTTAACTGACCAAACTCTACTTGACTTAAGAATCGTGTGCTAATTGGTAGCAATAAAAAGCCTAGTCCTTTTACTGATAATACTGCGACGGCAAAATAACCTATTTGTTTTAGATTACTCATAACTGTTCCTTACAAAGCTTCAACCCACTTTGATAGTTGTTTAGCCTGGTTAAATGCATTGTAGTGCTGATTAACATGTTGTTTTGCATTTTGGCCGAGTAAATAGCGTTTATGAGGTGACAACTGATGAAATTTATAAAGCATCTTGCTAATACCAGAGATACTGCTAGGCATACATTTCATGCCAACATTAGGCGTAACAATTTCATTCGCACCCATTAAAGTGGTTGTTAAAACGGGTAAACCACATGCCATTGCCTCTTTTAAAACCAGTGGCCCTGTATCTCGGTCACCATTTTTAGCGACACAAAATGGGGCAATCAAAGCTGAATAATTCACTAGGTTTTCACTTACCCAAGCATGAGGTTTTTCACCTAGAAACCTGACTGACTTTCTTACGCCAAGCTCTTCAGCCATATACATTAGGTCGTTGATCATTGGACCGTCGCCAACGATATCTAAAGTAATACCAAATTCTTTAGGCATATGTTTAAGAGCTGGTAATAAGAATTGAAGCCCTTTCTTTTCGACTAGCCTACCTATAAAAATTAACCTTACAGATTCACTTAATGATGAAGGTGTTTGGTTAAATTTTGTAGTATCGATACCGCAGTGAAGTAATTTCACGTTACTTTTTTCGCATTTTTTAAACTGCATAGCCATTTCTTCACACACAGCGACAGAGAAATCACATAAAGCTAATTTCGAGTTTAAATCGGCACTATTTACATAAACATCATGGCCATGCCCTATCGAAGAGACAGTGATATTTGCCATTTTCGCAGCAACAATGCCATATGCTAAAGGGCCATGCATAAAATGGCAGTGCAAATGATCTATTTTGGCAACTTTAAGGTACTGAGCAATTTTGTAGCCATAGCCAATAAGAGATTGTGTAGATATCGAGCGAAACTGGATTGCAGTATTTATTGCTTTACTGAGTTTCACAACATTAAACATTGCGGGAAGTATTTTTTTAAAGTCAGGCTTTTCAATCTCTTTGACTTCTATTGCACTTGATAAATTAATCAACACAGAGGTTTTTTCAAAAGTGAATACCGTCACTTTATGTCCAGCATCTAGAAGTGCATTAATTTCTGTGACAACAAATGTTTCTGATGCAACTGGGAAACTCGGAACTAAGATAGCGATGTGTTTCATAAAATGCTCCTACTAAAATATATGTAGAAACAAGGGCAATAACCATACCTGCTTTTTATGGGGTACTTTTCTCAATTTGAGACGTCAAATCTATAAATAATTGCAAAATGCAACGCACAAAAAGAAAAATCATAGAATTATAGCCAATATCGAGCTAATAAAAGTGGCTTCTAAATTGCGTACTACAAGAATAATATGTTTAAGTTTTTGGAGTAATCTTATGTCTACTCAAGTTAGTGTAATCATCCCTAATTACAATTGTCTCAAGTATTTAGAGACATGCATAAACAGTATTTACCAACAAAATGATGTTAATTTTGAAATTATTATTGTTGATGATGGGTCTACTGACGGAAGCATAGACTACTTACAACAACTCGCTAAAACAAATAAAGAAGTACGTTTATTTACGCAAAATAGGAAAGGTGTCGTGGCAGCAAGAAACTTGGCCATCACACAAGCAAATTCAGAGTATGTTGCATTTTTAGATGCAGACGATTACTGGTCAAAAGATAAACTAGCTAAACAGTTAGCCTTTCATAACGAGCATCCAGAGTGCGTACTAAGTTTTACAGACTACATGCACTTTAATGAAAAAAATGAAGACATAATCAGCTGTTTTGACTACTGGCCTGAATTCGACAGCAATAGAACAAACACAGAATTTCATTTGCTGAAAAATCCAATAAGTCAAATGATAACAACTAACATTGTTGGCACTTCATCTGTAATGGTTAAACGTGCCGCTTTGATTGACGTAGGCGGATTTGATCACAAATTAACAAGCGCAACAGATCTGGATTGTTGGTTAAAAATAGCTAAGCAAGGTGATGTAGCTTACAGCTCTTTGTGCGCAATGCACTACTTGATGCGAGCAAACTCAATAACTGCTAATAGAGAAAATCGATTAGCCGCAATGGTTGAAATTATACGCAGGAATCAATACGGGGTTACAAAAGGAGAATTAAAGAAAATAAAAGCACGTTTAAGTGAGTGTTATGGTGAGTTTTATAGAGAATTAGGTAATTACTCGAAAGCACTATCCTATTCAAATAAGGCATTTTGGCTATTTCCTCATAAGCGAAATTTTAAACATGTTCTTTATGATCTAAAACACTTGTTGGGTGCAAGCTAATGAAAGAAACTGTATTAATAATTGATGATGATGAGGCAATTTTGCGCTCATTAAAACGACTGCTAATTAGTAACTATTCTGTAGTTTGTTACAGTGATCCCTATGCAGCTATTGAATATGCGAAACAAAATGCGCTTGACCTGGTAATTTGTGATCTATTAATGCCTTCTTTGAGTGGTTTAGCTGTACTTGAGAAAATTAAGGCAGTAAAACCTTACAGTTCGCGTATGTTATTAACTGGCTATGCAGAGATGGAAGCATCTAAGCATGCAGTCAAAGATAAAGTCGCAACAATGATTACGGCAAAGCCTTGGGATAATTTTGAATTAAGTATGTTAGTAGAGATATTGATAGAAAATAGTAAATTAAGACAACTTCACTGTTTAGATAGTTTAACTTCATAGGTAAGCGACCTGTGGTCGCTACCTTTAACGAAACTAGTATTAATATTAGTTAGCATAATTTTCTCACTTGCAATGCAATGGTCAATAGGAAGACCTAAAACTGGTAAGCCATTAAATTGAATTTTAGAAGGCCAAGTTACATAAAATCCACTACGATCAAAGCAATTATTATCAGCTTCAATAAAATAGCGCGACCATGGAACCGTGTTAAAATCCCCTGCAATTAACCAATTCCCTCCTAAAGTTTTAATTTCGTTTTGCACTTTACTTAAAACAGAGTTGCGTTGCGTCCATAGAGTTCTACCTCTTGGTGATGGAGGATGAAAAACAAGGCTATTTAACATAATGTTATTATGCAAAAAACTAAGTTTTACATAGCCTAGTTTTGGCTTATCAAAACGTTTAATTTGTTTTTGGATAATCGGAAGTTTTGAGATAACGATTATACCAAAAGGCGCGCCTTCAACTTCAGCATAACCAAACAAATGATATTCTGTGTTGAGATTATCAAGAACATGACGCTGTGTATCATTAAATTCTAATAACACCAGGATATCATTTTTCTCTTCTATCATTTGGTTATAGATAATCTGTTGTAAGTTAGGGTTACTATATTGTAGGTTTATTTGTGTAACCTTAATATCACCGACCTCCCTCTGATTAGATGAGTAAGGTTTAAAGTGCACTAAAGTCAAAATTGTACTTAAAACTAGTAAGCTTGATGCCATCTTTTTACTGTAAAAATAGCATAACCCTACAGGTAAAAAGCTAACTAAAATTAACTGACCTCTTAGCGCTGCGATTAAATCCAGCATATAAGAATCTAATTGATTAAAAGCTAAAAATAAAAGAACGCCATAAAGAACCAGAATTAGTAAACGCATAGCCACCCTCCTCTGATTACTTATAGTCCTATTTCTTAATCTTTGCTGAGATAATATTTAAACAAAATTTAGTATGATGTGTTCTTTTGTGTGTAAAAATAAATACCCGCAGGTACTTATTTTTTAAGTTTAATACCAATTCGCTTAATTAAGTTTTATTGCGAATTGGTATAGCCGTGCTTTATTCGAAACCGTTGATCATTTTATCGCAAACAACCGGTGTTGGCCTGTGATTATCATCAACAGCTACAAACGTGAAACTACCAGAAATAGCTAAATGCTTATCGTCTTTGTGCATTGTTTCTAAAAAGATTTCAACGTCTACTTTAAGGCTGGTGTTTCCTACATGCACCACTTTAGAAATTAGCTCTGCAAATGTACCAGCTGGAATGGCTTCTTTAAAATCTACACGGTCAGACGAAATAGTTACAAGTGGCTTACGACAAAAACGTGTAGCAGCGATAAACGCGACCTCATCCATCCAAGCCAACGCATCACCGCCAAATAAAGTATTGTGGTGATTGGTGCGGCCAGGAAAAACAGTTTTTGTTACCGACGTTGTTGAGTCAGCAATACGCTTTGCAATAATAGCGTCACGATCGATTGGTTGTGTCATAGTCTCTACTTTTTATTAGCTAATGTGTCTTGCATCATTAGCGCAGGGTCAAGGCGTTCATTTTTCCAATTAAAACGCCAGTCTAAATGAGGGCCAGTTACGCGGCCGGTCGCACCGATCTCGGCAATTTTATCGCCACGCTTAATTTCGTCCCCTACTTTTACATCTAATTTGCTTAAATGAATATAAGTAGAGGTAACACCATGGCCATGGTCAAGAATCAAGGTTCCACCAGAGTAATATAAGTCAGCATCAGCAAAAACAACTGTGCCGCTTACTGGTGCATACACTGGGCTACCTGTTTTATTGGCAATGTCTAAACCAAAGTGCGGGCGGCGAGGTTCACCATTAAAGTAACGCTGGCTACCATAAACACCCGAAATCCGCCCCGTTGCCGGCTTATAAACAGGATCTAAAAAGTACCGTAAGTCAGAATTGACTTGCCTCGCTTTACGTACGGCAACAGCTTCACGGCTAATACGCTCAGACACTTCTTTAGGTGGCGAAACATATTTTTTTGCTACACCGGTGATTTTATCAATTTTGTAATCACGCTTAGTGATCACAATTGATTGTTCGTGGCTTACACCAGCACTATCAACCCAAGAAAGGCTATGATTTGTCTTCGCATCACGACCAAAGCCAAACACAAACTCACCATTTGTTGAAAGCTTAAGAGGCTCACCATTGAAGCTAACACTTTTAGCGCCATCAATTTGGCCTGTTACTAAACCGCCTTGAGTTAAATGTCCTTTTAATTCGACAGCACTTGCAGTAAAAGAAAACAATCCTGCAAATGCAGCTATTAGTAATCCTTTACGCATAACTGATTGACCCCTTAGCAACCCCTTCGTAAGCTGTAATTTTAACTTCTGAATCAGGGTATTGGTTTTTAACTTGTGAACTTAAGTAGTCTGCAATGCACTCAACCGTAGTATCACAAGGTAAAATGTCGCAGCGTGATTTGTCTATCGCCATTTCAAAATAGCCCTGCTGTGATGTGTAAGCAAAGCACACATCGTTCTCTTGTGCAGTTACATGCTTAAGGTCTGATTTATTGATTTCATCTTCAGCTGTTGCTAGATAAATGTCTTCCCATTTATCTGCCCACTCTTTTTGTAAGCGAGGCATAGCCATACCATCAAGGCTAATACCAATTTGTGAGCGATGGCCATGAATAATACGCTGACAATTACCATCGTGCTTTTTAAGACCATGGCTGTAATGATAATAAAAACTTTGGCTATGCTCTGGGTATAAATTAAGTTCAATCTTTTCAATGTTGCTAGGTAGCTCAGGCATAATTGTTTTAATTAAAAACTCGGTTACCGACTTTTCATCAATAACATCAGCATCGATTAAACAATATGCTTGGTTAGGAGCGCTCATAGCTAAGTGATAATTATCACCAAAATGACAATCTAGCACGCTGTGCTCAGCATGCTGTGTTAGTGAACCGTTTAGTGTGGCAGGCACAGCAAGTTTATGGTCGATACAGTTATCAATAATGCCCTTGATTTGCTTTTTAACTAAGCCAAAATCAAGCACCATCGACTCATCATTTAATTGACCGTGCAGAGTTAAATCCACAATCCAGCTCTCGCCAACTGCGCCGCGTTTATTACACAAGTAAGAAAAATCAATCACTGTCAGTGAGTTTACAAAAAGGATCATAAATTTCCTTTAGACTGGTTAAAGAATCACAGCAATTATAATGATTTTTACTTCACAATGCGCGGTTTTATCTCCCTTTATCAGCGACAGTTTAATTAAATGGTCATAAAACAAGCGAAAAATAGCAAATAATTAACTGCTCCGAGTTGTTTAGCGTACAAGTGTACGCTAAAGTACGGGGCAATTTCTAAGCGATGAATGAGAGTTATGGAACCTAAAAACAGCTATACAAAAGAAGAATTGGTCCTTTGCGGTCAAGGTGAAATGTTCGGTGAAGGCAACTGTCGTTTACCAAGTGACAACATGTTAATGATGGACCGCATTATCTCTATCACTGCTGATGGTGGTGAGCACGGTAAAGGCCAAATCGTTGCAGAACTAGATATCAACCCTGATCTTTGGTTCTTCGACTGTCACTTTAAAGGTGACCCAGTAATGCCTGGTTGTCTTGGTCTTGATGCTATGTGGCAATTAGTAGGTTTCTTCCTTGGTTGGTCTGGTGGTCCAGGTCTTGGTCGTGCACTTGGTGTAGGTGAAGTTAAATTCACAGGTCAAATCTTACCGACAGCTAAAAAAGTAACTTATCGCTTAGACATGAAGCGTGTTATTAAACGTAAATTATTCATGGGTATGGCTGATGGTACTGTAGAAGTAGATGGCCGCGTAATCTATGAAGCAAAAGATCTTAAAGTAGGTCTTTTCCAAGATACATCTGCATTCTAATATGAATGTGTAGATACAAAAAAGCCCCGAAGTGGGGCTTTTTTGCGTAAATAAGGTGCCTATTTTAAGTTTTAAACATATTTCGGTTTTCAATGGCTTCTCGCCAGCCGCCTAACCATTCTGATTTAGGGTCTATTTGTTGATAAGGGCATTGTTCTTTGGAACGGCCTGCCAAGCCTGCTTTATAACCTTGAGAATGAGCTCTTTCTAAACGATCTCTTTTCTGTCTCTTCATAGGTAATATCCTCACCTTTATATTTATAGATATGTAGCGAAATTGACATCTACATTTAATGAATAGTTAATAAAACTGTTAAATTCAAATAGCAAAAAGCAATTAAATAAATTGACAATAACTAACGTGCTGATGCTCAAATGAATTAACATTTTAAATGACTAGGTGGTCGTACCTCTTTAACTAAAACCATCTATTAATACACTTAAATTCAGCTAAAAACGATACAGCTCTTTTAGCTTCAATATTTGTGACCTAGCCTATTTCGACAAAGTTCCCAATTAAATTGTAATCATGACAAATTTGTGATGATTACAATTTAGTCTATTTATTACTTGCATATTAAAAACCGATCGGTCTAATATGGTGCTCATGGAAACAAATAACTCTGTGCCGAGCCGTCGCGGCAGGCCACCAAAAATAGCGCGTTCAAATGCAGATACGCGTGCCCTACTAATTAATACAGGGTTAGCCGTATTAACTGAAAAAGGCTTTAGCGCAACCGGCATTGATTTAATCTTAAAATCAGCGCAAGTACCTAAGGGATCTTTTTATCATTACTTTAAAAGTAAAAATGATTTCGGCTTGGCACTCATTGATGCTTACGACAGCTATTTTCAGGCAAAGTTAAAACGCCACCTAGCAAACGATGCAACAACCCCTCTTGAAAGGATTGTGCTGTTTGCTAATGACGCTAAACAAGGCATGGCAAAGTTTGAGTTTAATCGCGGCTGCTTAATTGGTAATTTAAACCAAGAGCTCAGCTACCTTAATGAAGCAATGATTGCACGTATTAAGCAGGCTTACACCAGCTGGCAAGCTCTAATTGAACACTGCTTGATAGACGCAAAGCAGCAAAAACAAATACCTCAATCATCAGATTGTAAAATGCTTGCTGAGTTCTTCTGGATTGGCTGGGAAGGCGCAGTGATGCGCTCTAAACTTGATAAATCAAGTGAACCGCTTACCCTTTATACAGCACAATTTTTACGCTTAATTTTATAAAGCCGTTTTAATACGGTTTTATTTTAACCATTAAAAGACGATCGGTCTAAAAGGAGTCAACATGACAACATCAGTAAAATCGGTAGTTATCAACAAAGATGATCAAGGCTATCGTGCCGAATACACAGACTTTCCTGTAGAGAGCATCCACCAGCACGATGTAAATATTGATGTTGACTACAGTACTTTGAATTACAAAGATGCTTTAGCGATTACAGGTAAAGGCCCTGTGGTAAGAACATTTCCAATGATCCCAGGTATTGACCTTGCAGGCACAGTGACTGACTCTAAAAGTGATGAATTTAAAGTAGGTGATAAAGTTCTGTTAAATGGCTTTGGTGTTGGGGAAAAATACCTAGGTGGTTTGAGTTCAAAAGCGTCTATGAGTGCAGATTGGATTATCCCCCTTCCCGCTAATTTAACACCAAAACAAGCAATGCAAATTGGTACTGCGGGGTATACCGCAATGCTGAGTATCATCGCTTTAGAAAAACAAGGTATCACACCCCAAAGTGGCGAAATTCTTGTTACCGGTGCTAATGGCGGCGTGGGCAGTTTTGCTATCTATTTACTTAATAAGCTTGGCTTTGATGTTGTTGCCACAACAGGCCGCATGAACGAAGCAGATCACCTTGAAAAATTAGGCGCAAAACGTGTTTTATCTCGCGATGAATTCTCAGCACCTGGTAAACCACTGGCAAAAGAGCAATTCGCTGGTGCAATTGATTCTGTGGGTAGCCACACCCTTGCAAATGTGTGTGCATCGATTAAATACGGTGGTGTTGTAACAGCCTGTGGTTTAGCACAAGGTATGGACTTTCCGGCAACGGTAGCGCCGTTTATCCTTCGTGGCATTAGCCTAATGGGTATTGATAGTGTAATGCGCCCTAAAGCTGACCGAATTGAAGCATGGCAACGTTTAAGTGAGTTAGTTGAGGCGCAGTACCTAGATACTATTTCACAAGAAGTCCCGCTTTCTGACGCCGTTGCAAATGCAGAAGCCCTATTAAAAGGTGAAATACGCGGCCGTGTATTAGTTAATTGTAAGTAATAGATTTAAAGGCTCTAAACACCTTAGAGCCTTTTTAAAAAAAAGAATTTAAACACCAAACGCCGCAAGCTTTTCGTTTAGTTCTTCCTTTGAAATTAATTGCATATCGTACTGTTTTTTAACTTTACGAATATTATCAAAATTATCCAATTTAAGCTGAGCTCTAGCTAATTTATCCTGCATCTCTTTTTCTGTTAATACATCCAGTTTCACAGCTTTCTCTAGCTTTTCTTTTTCTTCATCAAACTCACGTTGAAAAATTGCTTTTTCTTGTAGAATTATCTGATCTTTTAATTTTTTCTCAATTTCTACTGCTTCTTTCTCAAGCTCTATTTTTTTCTCTAAAAGAGGCTCTATTCTGTCGAGTGTATCTTTTAGAACAGCTTCAACATTTTCACCCTTATTATCGACTAAATTAGATACATACTTTTTACCAATGTCTTGGTAAGCAATATTTAGTTGCCCGTTAATTGAAGTAATTTCAGAATTAATCGCTGAAAGCTTTGATTTTTCTTTCGACGCAGTAGAGATATCACTGGTTAGTTTAGAGGTTGATTCACTAATATTTGTTCCAATTGTATTAGCTTGTGTTTTGATCTTATCAAAAAGTCCCATTTATAGATTCCTTAATCAATTTAATAAATTAGCCTCATGCCAATTCAAGCGCATAGATTACCCATATAAGGTAAACATGTAAACTTTTAAAATGGTTCGTATATCAAATTGATAAGCGGTATCTAAATTAGATCTTTCAAATTATAATTAACTAATTACGTAAACAATAAACAAGAGCATGATATGAGTAATAAAGAAATTTTCAGCAATAACCCGCTACAAGGTGTTGGTATCGAGCAAGTCGTCACAGAGCTTGTCGAACAATATGGCTGGGAATTACTCCACGCCTATATGCGTTTGAACTGCTTTAAGAATAATCCAGATGTTAAATCTACGGTTAAGTTTTTACGTAAAACCCAATGGGCTCAAGAAAAAGTCGAGAACTTTTATTTGTATCGTCTAAAAAACTTACCACGCCCAGACAATGTAAACTACGAATTACCGCCACGCGATCGTGTGATCCCTGCTGATCAAAAACCAGGTGAACCGTGTGAGTTAAGTTTTATTGACGCCAAACGCATCCACGCTAAAAAAGAAGCAAAACAACTTGCTCGAGCTCGTAAACAGCGTTCAAGTGCGAGTAACCCTTGGGGTAATTGATTTTTAAGCTTTGAGCTATAAGATGAAATAAGCCGCCTGTTTGGCGGTTTTTTATTTGGGTTAGCTAATTAAGAACTGAAGATTTGTCTTAGCACATCAAAAATATTTGTTATTAATTTATGGGTAACGTGAATATGTTAGACTAATTACATTACCAGAAATATCAGCTAAAAAGGATGTGTATGTCTAACTACAACGAATCAACTGAACAAATCGCAACCGCTACGCAAGGTTATGTAATGCAACAGACAATGTTGCGCATTAAAGATCCAAAACCTTCTTTAGATTTCTATCAAAATGTTTTAGGTATGAAGTTACTTGGTAAATATGACTTCCCTAAAATGGAGTTTACGCTGTACTTCTTAGGTTATGAGCAAGACATGCCAACAGGCAGCGATAAAGAAAAAGCACAGTGGGTATTTCGCCGCCCTGCTCTTATCGAGCTTACACATAATTGGGGCACAGAAAATGATGACAGTTTTGCTGGTTACCATAGTGGTAATGATGAACCAAAAGGCTTTGGTCATATCGGTATAAGCGTGCCAGATGTGTACGCAGCATGCGAGCGTTTTGCAAAATACGATGTTGAGTTTCTCAAAAAACCAGATGATGGCTCTATGAAAGGCCTAGCTTTTATTAAAGACCCTGATGGCTATTGGATAGAAATACTCTCGGCTGAAGGGATCACTGAGATCATTGAAGAGCATAAGTAAGGCTGCCCCTTTAATAACCTGCTATTTAGCAGGTTATTGAATTTTTCATTTTAAGGTTTTACTTATTAACTCAGAGTTCTCTTTAAAATAAAGATTCCATTAATTATCATTTGGTCATTGTTTAGCTTTAAATACACCTGTTAAAAGCCAAATAACATCATCTTCTCAGTTACAAACTTGTATAAATAATACCTACAATAGCCACAAAAAAAAGAACTAGCAGCCAATAATGTTGAACTTGATGGTTCTTACTCTTTTTATCTGAGGTGTTTACTTTAGAAGTAGCATTTTCCTTCGGTGTAGAGTGAACAAATCTAATTTCAGCGTTTTCATCAGGTAACATCATCCCAACTACTTGGTTAGCAGTAACATAATCCCCAGCTTTAACCTTAAATTCACTAATTTCACCTGCTTCAGACGCTTGAATTTCTAATATTGTTTTATCTGTTTCTATATCAAAGAGGGGGGAATTAACTAAAACAATATCGCCAACATCTACATGAACATTTGCTACCTTAACATCGCCAATATCATTTGGTAATTCAGGTATTTTTATTGGGATTGACATAGTCGCGCTCCTTATTACAACCTAACAACAACCGTTTTACCTATGAAGTCATGTATTGCACGACGCTTTTCATTAAACAGCATGGTTATAAATTCTGACAATGCCCATACTGTAGCTAAAGAACTCAAACCCATAATTAAATAAGTTAAAAACTCATGTATGCTACCGAGTTGTTGTAACGATATTGAAATAGATAAAAGTAGTAGTATCCAAGATGAGTTAATAGCAATATTTACAGATTCTCGGCGAACCGATTGTTTAAGATTAATGTCTGTTTCAGTGTCATGATCGAGGACTTTAACATCCATTACCATCTTACCAAGAGTTTGGCCATAAAACCCATGCATAAAAACAACGTAGCCAATATACTGAACGCCATTAACGGCTTGTAAAACCATGTTTTGGTTAGAGTATTCAACGCCAAAGAGTAAGCATTCAATATAAAGTAATGCTGTAAATATTAAACCATCAATAATCGCGGCCCAAAAACGAGGCCAAAAAGTAGCATACCTTTTACTCGTTTCTAGCTCTTCAAACTCTGCTTTTATTTCTGGGTCTTTTATTTTATTTGCTATCTCTAATTCTAACTCTTGTGCTCTTTGTGGGAAGCTATCTTTATCAATATATTTTTGAGCATCTAATAGCTCATCTAATGAATAATTTTTATAATTTGGGGTGTAGTCCATGTTTGTTATTCTCCTTACTGCTTTAATTTAGTCAGCTTTTAGCATTCAGCTCTTTTTGGGTCTCGCGGATAAAACTCATCGGGCTGTTTAGTGCACAAATCAAATTCACGGGTATTTTTGTAAGGTAGCTTCATAAAGCCTGCCACACCAACATCGGTAATATTGACTGCATATTGCATGAGCTTACTTAATAAACGTTTAAATTCAGGTTCTTTACTGGCATCCAGCAGACGATAGTAATGATGTATTTTCATCCTATCAGGTAAGGCTTCGAAAATGATACAACCTGTGTGGTGAATTTGGTTAAGTTCAAATACGCACTTTATGACCTTTTTCGGGAGCTGTAATTGCTCATCAGGGTCTTTACCATCTTCAAAGTAAGAGTGTGGCCTGGTTACGTCTGAGGCTTGCACATCCATTACTTCGTAATCAAGCTCAGGTAAATGTTCAAATTTAAACGCACCGGTGCCATCACGCTCGAGCTGAATGGTTTTACGCGCATCAAACAAACAACATTTAAAGAGACCTTTTTGTTCAATCCCCTGTGCTAACATCACCGTGTTGTTAATCGCATCGGTAAACGCAGTGCCAAGTGTTTCATCATGCAAAATAAGGGAAGACTCAACAAACAGTGAGTTTTCTTTCCAATGAAAACTCAAGCCCCCTACTACTGGGTATTTTGCTAATCGGCTTATTGAGGCCAAAAATGCTTTTTCGGTGTCGCCGGTATCAAATAAAAACTCTTTGTAGTATCTGTCGAGCTGAGCATCGTTTACATCAAGTAATTGTTGATTATGGTCGGCTTGTCTTAAAAATTGCTTACGTGAGCTATAAACAACCGTGTCTGGGTGCTCATCAAACTCACTAAACCAATAAGGAATATAAGGGCGAATAGCTTTACGGGGCAGCTCAGGTAAGTAAGCTTTGGCCATTGTAGGCATGTTTCGCATAAAATAATCACCAGCGCCATCTCTGGTTGCCTTATCTTTTGAAAGCATACCGTCAATAACCCGGGCAAGCTCCATAGGTAAATTCAGGCTTGTAGCCGGAATAACCGCCGCACCGAACCTACAAGATTGTGCAGAGGCCAGTGCATAAAGAGTTGAGGCAACACCTTGTTCATCAAAACGTGGCGATGACTGCCCGCCTGACATTTGCTCATCACCAATAAAATACACATCACCCATACGTGCATTAGTGGTGCTGATATCAGCAGACATAAGATCCATAAAATTGCTGGCAACCGGATTACCTTCAGCATCTATTTGTGCATAAACGGAGCTGCCCCAATCTACCAAAGACAACTTATTGGTTTGTTCGTCATAAACAATGTTTGAAGGTTTAATATCGCCATGCACAATTGGCTGTGGGCTTAAGCCATTTTTATGTTCACGTAAATCTAAAAGCACATTACGTAGCCTAAGAGCCAGCGCCATAACTTTTGCTGCGCTGAAACGCCCCTGTTTGATGGATATTTTTTCTAAATCTTCACCTAGAGCGCGCTCCATCATTAAAATGCCTTGCTTTTTAATACGCTCAAAGGCATAAAATTTTGGCACCAATGGATTATTAACTTGCGAGAGCATGTACGCTTCGTCTTCTAAACGGTCACGTACACTTTGCGCTAGGGTTATCCGAGAAAACTTAAATACCCAAGGTAGGTCTTCATCATCAACACCGGCAAAAACAAATCCAAATGCACCAGAGCCAATTAATTCAACGTCACTGTAACCAAGCAAAGTAAGCTGTTTAATACAAATGTTAAGCCATTGACGGTGCTTTTTAGCATCATGGTGAGACAGCAAATAAACAGACTGCTCTTCATTGATATAAAAATTGCGGATTTGTTTGGGATTCACTGCATCTCTCAAAGTTAAGCGGCTTTTAACCGCTTAATTATTGAATGCTAGGCAGTTAATTACAAGGCTTTTGCTCTTCTATGATCCAGCCTTGATCTTTCATAACCAGTTCTGATACTGCGAAGGTTAAGCAACCAAAGATAACCAACTCTATTAAGGTAAGAATATCAGCGGCAAAACACCAGCCTAAAACCCCTGCAAATAAAAATGGGATTGCTTTTAAATACCAAGCAATTTGTCGGGTTTTACCATATGTGAGTTGATAACTGTGAACTAGCTCCCCCTCACACTCTAATGTGATGGTAGAAGAAAACTTCCTGAATAAAGTCACTGAAACTGTTAATTGGCAGGTTTTACCATCAATATTAAATTTATGAACAGATTTTGTTTTAAAGTTACATGATTCTGCTATTAATTCACCGTCTACTTTCAGAACTTCTTTACCTGAGTAAGCAGAACCCCAGTATTCAATTAAATGTTCACCCAGTTTGAAGTTGGCTTTAATTCCCTTGCTCATTGATACTGTAATGCCATCAGTGTTCATAACAAATCTCCTTATTATTATGAATTTAAAATACTTTAAAAATAAAAAAACGGCAAGCTAGGCTTACCGTTTTGGTACTTTCAATGGGTAAAGGGTTACCATTTAAAACTAAAGGCGGATACCGCCATCAATTTCAACAACACGACCTGTAAAAAAGTCGTTCTCTACAATGTATTGTGCTGTTTGAGCAATTTCATCTGCTTCACCAAAACGACCCACTGGCGTTACCGCCATCATGCGTTGTTTTGCTTCTGGTTTCATTGCATCTGTCATTGCTGTGCGAATAACACCTGGTGCGATTGCACCAACACGGATACCAAAGCGACCTAATTCTTTCGCCCAACCCGTTGTCATCGCAACAACACCGGCTTTAGACGCAGCATAGTTTGTTTGGCCAATATTACCTGCACGAGCAACACTCGACATATTAACGATAACGCCGCCTTTGCCAGACTCAATCATGTGACTCGCAGCTTCACGTCCTGCTAAGAATACACCAGTTAGGTTCACATCAATCACAGATTGAAATTGAGCCAGCGACATTTTATCTACCACTTTGCCTTCTTTTGCTTTGATAAACATACCATCGCGTAAGATACCTGCGTTATTAATTAACACGCCGATATGGCCAAAGTCTTTGTTGATAGTGTTAAACGTTGCTACCACAGCGTCTTCATCTGTAACATTAGCAGCATACGCCATGACTTTTGTGCCATGCTTGGCAAGCGCTGATACTGCAGTATCTAGTACATCTTGTTGCATATCGATAAGGGCGATGTTCGCGCCAAGGGATGCAAATTTCTCGGCCATAGCAAAGCCTAAACCTTGCGCACCACCGGTAATTACGATGTTGTTGTTTTTAATTTCCACAACAATCTCCTACTTCGAGAATAATTTAAAAATAGCACTAAAATCATCACTACCCGCACCTTGATGCTGGAGCATAGTGTATAGATTCTTCGCCATTGACCCCATTGGGGTAGATGAATTACTTTGCTGAGCCGCTTCCATAGCAAGACCTAAGTCTTTCGCCATTAAATCAACCATAAAGCCCGGTTTATAATCATTACTTGCTGGTGCTGTTTCCATTACACCAGGGCATGGGTTGTAAAGCTCAAGTGTCCAGTTACGACCAGAGCTTGCAGTCATGATGTCACTTAACACTTTTGGATCGAGCCCGTTATTTATGCCCATTTGTAGTGCTTCGCTAGTCCCTGCCATTAAAATGCTCAGCAGCATGTTGTTACAGATTTTTGCGACTTGGCCTGCACCAATATCACCAGCATGGAAAATATTTTTACCCATATCCACTAAAGCCAGTTTGGCTTTTTCAAAGTGGCTTTGCTCACCACCGACGATAAAGGTTAAAGTACCCGCTGTTGCACCAGCAACACCACCTGATACCGGTGCATCAACAAAATCAATGCCTTTTTGAGCAAGTTCACTACCCACTTGACGCGCTGATTCTGCATCAATGGTTGAGCAGTCAATCACTAAAGTTTTGCTATCAAGTAAGTTGATAAGACCGGTTTCGCCTAAGTAAAGCGACTTAACGTGTTTGCTTGCTGGTAGCATACTGATAAAAATATCAGCGCCAATAGCACACTCAGCTGCATCGGTAGCAGCAATTGCACCTTTATCGGCAAGCTCACTGACCGCCGCTTTATTTAAGTCAAATACACGAACTGTATGACCTGCATTGACAAGGTTTGCCGCCATTGGGCCACCCATGTTGCCTAAACCAATAAATCCTATTGTTAATTTAGCCATTTGCTTACCCCTTGGACTTAAGATGACGTTAATGAGTTAAGTGGGTGAGATTGCTCATCCCAGCGTGCTGTAAAGAAGCTATCTACAACTGTTTCGTCGATATCGCTAATCGATTTAAACTGCCAGTTAGGTGCACCGTCTTTGTCGATTAGTAGCGCACGAACGCCTTCTTGGAACTCGCCTACTTCGCCACAACGAACCGACATGCCTAACTCCATTTTGAAGCAATCTGCTAACGTCATCTCTTTTGAATTAGCTAATTGACGTTCTACCAGCGCACAACTAAGCGGACAACCATGCGCTAATGACTTTTGCGCACGAGTAAGCCATTTGTCTTCAGTTTGTAAAGCTTGAATGTAGTCAATTTTCCCCTGCAATGAATCAAACTCAGCCAGCTTTTGAATAACCGCTAAGTTATCTTTTACATTGCCTTTAGGAACACGGCCTGAAATATTATCAATAGAGATTAAAATGTTAGTTAGCTTTTCGTGGTTTAATGAGGCTGTTTTGCCCCACTTTTCAGCGGTGATAGCCGTTAAAATAGCGTCATATTTATCTGCTGTTGCATAGTGATCAGCAAGATTAACAAACAAGGCATCTTCAGCATTGATAGACGCCGCAGTTAACCCTAAGAATAGACCCACTTGCTCAGGCATTTTATGTAAGAAATAACTGCCGCCCACATCAGGGTATAAACCAATGGTTAGCTCAGGCATTGCAATACGCGATGTTTCTGTTACCACTCGGTGACTTGCCCCAGCCATTAAGCCAAGGCCGCCCCCCATAACAATGCCATTACCCCAAAGTAATATTGGCTTTTCATAGCAGTGAATTAGATAGTCTAATTTGTACTCAAGGGTAAAAAAGTCTTCAATGTAGTTAGCAGGCTCTGCTGTGCTCATTGCTTTATGCAGGCTTACTACATCGCCACCGGCACAAAATGCTTTTTCGCCAGCCCCTTTTAGAATGACCATGGCAACTGCATCATCGTCAGCCCATTTTCTAAGCTGAGGCTCAAGCAATTGGATCATGTCGTAATTTAAGGCATTTAACGACTTAGGCGCATTGAGTGTCGCAATTGCAATGAGGCCGCTCTCGGCCTCTGCAGTTTCAAACACCACAGGCGCATCTTGATGATTTAGTAGTGTTACGTTAGTCATTAGCCATTTACCCAATTTGCTTTACGCTTTTCTAAGAACGCATTCACGCCTTCTTTTTGGTCTTTCGTATCAAACAATTGTACAAATAACTCACGCTCTAATGGCAATGCATGGGCCATAGGTTGGGTGCGACCTTTTTGAATAAGTTCTTTACATGCAGTCACAGCAACTGGGCTTTGCTCGCCAACTTGGTTAGCAAGTTTCATTGCTGCAGCTAAACTTTCGCCAGCACCAACCACTTCTTCAACAAGGCCAATTTCGCGAGCTTTGTCTGCTTTTAGGCGCTCGCCACATAAGATCATGCGTTTTGCCCAGCCTTCACCAACAAGCCATGCAAGGTTTTGCGTACCGCCAGCACAAGGCAGTAAGCCAACTTTCGCTTCAGGAAGTGCCATTTGAGCTTGCTCTTCAGCTATACGAATATCACAAGCAAGGGCCACTTCAAGACCACCACCCATGGCATAACCATTAATTGCCGCAATTGATACACCACGGAAATTGGTTAGTGCTTCAAATGCATCACCAAACACTTTTGACATAGTGGCAGCAACGCCTTTATCACCACTGGCAAATATGTTCAGATCGGCACCTGCGCTAAAGAACTTTTCACCTTGACCTGTGATCACTAATGCATAGACATTTTTGTTAGCATTTAGCTCAGTTACAGTGTCTTTAAGTGCGGTTAATGTATCTTGTGTCCAGGTATTCGCTGGCGGGTTATTCATGGTTAAAACCGCTACGTTACCTTCAATATTTAAATCAATCGATGGATTAGACATAGGTTGCTCCTTATAGAATGTCGCCAGCTGACTCAGCTAAGATACGTCGTGCGATAATCACACGCATGATTTCGTTTGTGCCTTCAAGAATTTGATGCACACGGACGTCTCTGAAATGACGCTCCAATGGGTATTCTTTGATGTAACCGTAACCACCATGAATTTGTAGTGCGTCGTCACATACTTTAAAACCAACATCTGTAGCAATACGTTTTGCCATCGCACAGTAAGTGGTTTTTTCACTGTCACCGGTATCTAGTTTAAATGCGGCTAAGCGTACCATTTGACGAGCAGCAACAAGCTCGGTGTTCATATCGGCAATCTTAAATTGCAGTGCTTGGAAAGCAGCTAATGGCTTACCAAATTGCTCACGTTCTTTTAGGTATTCGCGCGCAGTATTAAGAGCTGCTTGTGCTGTACCTAATGAACAGGTAGCAATATTAATTCGGCCACCATCTAGGCCTTGCATTGCAAACTTAAAGCCTTCGCCTTCTTGGCCTAGTAAGTTAGCCGCAGGAATTCTGACACCTTCAAAACTAATTAAACGTGTTGGCTGTGCATTCCAGCCCATTTTTTCTTCAGCTTTACCGTATTCGATACCTACTGCGTCAGCTGGCACAACAAATGCCGAAATACCGGCAGCGCCTTCACCACCAGTGCGCGCCATAACAACGAGTAAATCAGTTTCACCGGCACCCGAAATAAACATTTTAGAGCCTGAGATCACATACTCATCGCCCTCTTTAACCGCTTTGGTTTTTAGCGATGCTGCATCAGAGCCAGAGCCAGGCTCTGTTAAACAGTAAGAAGCAAGTAACTCACCCATCACTAGTTGTTCGCAGTACTTGGCTTTAACGTCCTCAGTACCAAAGCTTGCAATCATCCAGGTTGCCATATTATGAATGGTCAACATAGCGGTCGTTGCTGTACAACCCATGGCAAGCTGCTCAAAGATAATGCTTGAATCTAGGCGAGATAAACCTAAGCCGCCCGCTTCTTCAGGGGTATATAAACCACAAAAGCCAAGCTCACCGGCTGCTTTAATGGTGTCTTTAGGGAAAATGTGTTCTTGGTCCCACTTAGCTGCATGTGGAGCAAGTTCAGACTCTGCAAACTGACGGGCTGTTTCAGCAAATGCTTGCTGATCTTCGGTTAAATTAAAGTCCATAGTAGACCTCTATTTTGTTGTCTTATTCTTGTGTGAATAACGATTGTTGTCGTTTAAATGTGTGTTCTTTGAGCGAGCATGTGCTCGCTCAGCAGTAAATTAATTACGGCTTATTTAAGGTTGATACTCATGTTCGGACCTGAGGCGATATCATCCTCGAACCAACGTGAAGTAATTGTTTTCGTTTCTGTGTAAAAACGAATACCTTGCTTACCATAGGTGTGTTGATCACCGTAGAATGAGCCTTTCCAACCTGTGAAAGAGAAAAACGGGAGTGGCACAGGAATTGGCACGTTGATACCAACTTGACCTACTTCGATTTCATGTTGGAATTTACGTGCAGCAGCGCCGCTTGATGTGAATAACGAAGTACCGTTACCGTAAGGCGAGTTATTGATAAGCTCAATCGCCTCTTCAAGAGTATCTACGAACATACAAGCCAATACAGGACCAAAGATCTCTTCTTTGTATAAATCCATCTCGGTGGTTACATCAGTAAATAGCGTTGGACCAACCCAGTTACCTTGCTCGTAACCTTCAACAGTAAAGTCAGAGCCATCAATTAAGCACGTTGCACCTTGCTCTTTACCACTTGCGATAAGAGATAAAATACGGTCTTTAGCTGCTTTTGATGTTTGTGGGCCGTAAGCCGCGTTGGCATCATCCCATACACCTGGGCGCACGTTTTCAAAGCCTGCTTTAATTTCGTCAACCCAGTCTTTTGCTTGACCAACAAACACAGCAACCGAAATACCCATACAGCGCTGACCCGCAGCACCTACAGACGCACCGACTAAGTTATTTACAACATGCGATTTACTGGCATCTGGCATAATAACCATGTGGTTTTTTGCACCTACACAAGCTTGTACGCGTTTAAGGTTTGCTGTGCCTTTTGAATAGATGTATTCACCTACACCACACGAACCAACAAATGAAATAGCACGTACTGCTGGGTCTTCTAATAAACGGTCAACTTGTGGTTTTGTACCGTGAACAACTTGTAACACCCCTTTTGGCGCGCCCGCTTCAACAAATAGTTCAGCTAAACGCATCGGTGTTAGTGGATCTTGCTCTGATGGTTTCAGAATAAAGGTGTTACCACACACAATAGCTAGTGGGAACATCCATAATGGGATCATCGCAGGGAAATTAAATGGCGTAATACCCGCACATACACCTAGTGGTTGCATGTAAGAGTAAGTATCGATTTTACGCGCTACGTTTTCCATTGTTTCGCCCATCATCAGAGATGGTGCATTGGCTGCTTGCTCAACCACTTCAATACCACGCCAAACATCGCCTTTGGCATCTTCAAATGTTTTACCCAGCTCATGACAAATAATCGTCGCAAGCTCATCATGGTTTTCTTTTAGTAGTGCTGCGTATTTCATCATAATGCGCGCACGCTCAGAAATTGGCACTTCTTTCCATGTTTTAAATGTTTCTTTTGCAGAGGCAATGGCTGCATCCATTTCAGCATCCGTTGCACACGGAACTTGGGCTAACACTTCTTGGTTTGCAGGATTGATAACATCAATCAGCTGCGATGAACTTGATTGGGTAAATTCGCCGTTGATAAATAAAGGTACTTGGTGCATGAGGCACTCCTCCCCAGTGGGTATAAAGAGGCCGCAACATGATAGTTTTTAAAATACGTTGCGGCTGTGAGAGATTAAAATTCTAAAGCGATTAAATAGCTTCAACAGCCATAGCAACAGCTTCACCACCACCGATACACAGTGAGGCAACACCTTTGCTAAGACCACGATTTTTTAATGCATGAATTAAGGTAACTAAGATACGCGCGCCGCTTGCACCAATAGGGTGACCAAGTGCACAGGCACCGCCGTTTACGTTTACTTTGCTTTCATCAAGTTTTAACTCGTTAATTGCAAGCATAGTCACCATGGCAAACGCTTCGTTGATTTCCCATAAATCAACATCATTAACAGACCAACCGGCTTTTTCTAAAAGCGATTGCATTGCGCCAACAGGTGCTAAAGTAAATTCACTTGGTGCTTGAGAGTGTGTGCTGTGAGCAACAATACGACACAGTGGTGTTAAACCTTGTGCTTTAGCATCTGATTCACGCATTAACACAAGCGCTGCTGCACCATCAGAAATTGATGACGAGTTTGCAGCTGTAATCGTACCGTCTTTTTTGAATGCAGGACGTAAACCCGGGATTTTATCAGGACGTGCATTGCCTGGTTGCTCATCAATCGCAACGGTCACATCACCTTTGCGTGTAGAAATAGTGTGCGCGGCAATCTCGTTTGCAAATGCGCCGGTTTCAATCGCACTATTCGCTTTAGTTAGTGAGCTAAGCGCAAAGTTATCCATTTGTTCACGACCAATTGAATACTGATCAGCAGTGTCTTGTGCAAAACAACCCATTGCTTTGTTGTCGTAAGCATCTTCAAGGCCATCACACATCATGTGATCTTTTACTTCGCCATGACCCATACGCATACCTGAACGTGCATTTGGTAACATGTAAGGGGCATTACTCATGCTTTCCATGCCACCAGCAACCGCTGAGTTGATAGAGCCTGATTTAATTAAGTCATGGGCAAACATTGCAGCTTTTAAGCCAGAACCACATACTTTGTTGATTGTTGTAGCGCCAGTACCTTGATTAAGACCCGCTTTTAACATTGCTTGGCGTGCAGGTGCTTGACCAAGACCAGCTGGTAATACGCAGCCCATGATCACTTCGTCAATCTTATCGGCAGATAAACCGGCTTGCTCTAAGCTACTTTTAATAGCTGTAGCACCTAAATCAGTTGCGTGTGCACCACTTAGTGCGCCCATAAAACCACCCATAGGGGTACGTTTTGCGGCAACAATAACAACGGCTTCAGTAGTCATAATTGGCTCCATGTAAGTGGTTATCATCATGTGTTCAAATCATGTGTAACCAAACAGTTAATTTGTTATAGTTTAATTTCGATTTAATTCAGCATACATAATATTTACGTTTACGCCAACGTAAATCTAAAATCAACTTTTTTGCGGCTGGCAAAACTGTAAACTTATCTGTATTTTGTTGTATTAAAAATCGAACATCTGCTTACAAGGCTAGATAAATAAAGCTTTTCAACAAATCCAACCAGTTATCTTTATAAGTCTAAAGTATAACTCCCAAAACCCCCTTTACCTTTACGTAAACTTCACTTATATTGGTGTTATTCGAATGAGGTAAATAAATCATGAAACAAGACAATCAAACAAACTTTGAAAGCGCAGCAGTTGAACCTGCTAGCAATGAGCAAACGTTTAGTATCAGCGAACTAGCAAAAGAATTTGATATTACAACCCGCTCTATCCGCTTTTATGAAGACCAAGGCCTGATCTCACCTGATCGCAATGGTCAAACCCGTATTTATTCAAAACGCGACAAAGTAAGACTAAAACTTATTCTACGCGGTAAACGCTTAGGTTTTACCTTGGCCGAAACGGGCCGTTTGTTTGAACTTTACGATGCAGATAAATCAAGTGCTAAACAGCTAGTGACTATGCTTGACCTTATCGCAGAGAAAAAAGCAGACCTAAGCCAACAGATGGATGACATTAAAGTTGTACTGATGGAATTGGTTACAGCAGAACGCCGCTGTCGTGAAACCCTTAATAATTTAGACGAATAACCTGACAACAATCTCGTCAACAGACTCTCACAGGAACACACATTATGAGCACTATTTCACTTTATAAAGAAATGAACTTCGGACTTGGCGAAACAGCAGACATGATCCGCGATCATGTTAATAGCTTTGCGAGCCAAGAAATTGCCCCACTTGCAGAACAAACAGACGTAGACAATGCCTTCCCTAATCAACTTTGGCCACAGCTTGGCGAAATGGGTTTATTAGGTATGACAGTACCTGAAGAATTTGGCGGTGCGGGCCTTGGTTACCTTGAGCATGTTATTGCAATGGAAGAAATTAGCCGTGCAAGCGCATCGATTGGTTTAAGTTATGGTGCTCATTCAAACCTATGTGTTAACCAAATTAACCGTAATGGGTCACAGGCTCAAAAAGAAAAATACCTGCCTAAGCTTATCAGCGGTGAGCACATTGGTGCCCTTGCGATGAGTGAGCCAAATGCGGGTTCTGACGTTGTATCAATGAAATTAAAAGCTGAGAAAAAAGGCGATGTATTTGTACTTAACGGTAACAAAATGTGGATCACGAATGGTCCAGATGCTGATACCTTTGTTATCTATGCAAAAACAGATTTAAATGCCGGCCCTAAGGGGATCACAGCGTTCATCGTTGAACGTAACACACCAGGATTCTCTACTGCGCAGAAGCTAGACAAACTTGGTATGCGTGGCTCTAACACCTGTGAATTAGTGTTCGAGAATTGCGAAGTACCAGCAGAAAACATTCTAGGTAACTTAAACGAAGGCGTAAAAGTACTTATGAGTGGCCTTGATTATGAGCGTGTTGTTTTAGCTGCAGGCCCGCTTGGCATTATGCAAGCATGTATGGACATTGTGGTTCCTTATATTCATGAGCGTAAACAATTCGATAGCCCAATTGGTCAGTTCCAACTGATTCAAGGCAAAATCGCTGACATGTACACGCAAATGAATGCAGCTCGTTCTTATGTTTACACGGTTGCTCGTGCATGTGATCGCGGCGAAACAACGCGTAAAGATGCCGCTGGCGCTATTTTATATGCCGCAGAGCTTGCGACTAAAATGGCCCTTGATGCTATCCAAATCTTAGGTGGTAACGGTTATATCAACGAATACGCGACAGGTCGTTTATTACGTGATGCAAAACTATATGAAATTGGCGCAGGTACTTCAGAAATCCGCCGCATGCTAATTGGTCGCGAATTATTCACTGAAAGCCGATAGGACCTTGTTATGACGATTTTAAAATCGAGTGTAAATCCACACGATCCGCAATTTTTGCAAAATCACGACAACATGGCAGCGCTCGTAAGTGATTTACGTGAAAAAGTCGCTGATATCCGTTTAGGTGGTGGCCCTGCCCTGATTGAGCGCCACCAAGGCCGTGGTAAGTTGTTTGTTCGTGATCGTATTGAAACGCTACTTGATGAAGGCTCGCCATTTTTAGAGATTTCACAATTTGCTGCCTTTGGTGTGTACGAACAAGCTATTCCATGTGCCGGTGTTGTTGCTGGTATTGGTCGTGTGAAAGGCGTTGAATGTATGATCATCGCCAATGATGCAACCGTAAAAGGCGGTACATACTTTCCACTAACAGTGAAAAAACACCTACGTGCTCAAGATATCGCAGAGCGTTGTCATTTACCCTGTATTTATTTAGTTGATTCAGGCGGTGCAAACCTGCCTGAACAAGATGATGTATTCCCAGATAAATTACACTTTGGCCGTATTTTCTATAATCAGGCGCGTATGTCTGGTAAAGGCATTCCACAAATTGCGGTTGTTATGGGTTTATGTACTGCAGGTGGTGCTTATGTACCAGCGATGGCTGATGAAAGTATTATCGTAAAAGAGCAAGGCACAATTTTCTTAGCAGGCCCGCCACTGGTTAAAGCGGCTACCGGTGAAGAAGTAAGTGCTGAAGAGCTCGGTGGTGCCGATGTTCACTGTAAAACATCAGGTGTTGCCGATCACTATGCTGAAAACGATGCCCATGCTCTTTCTATCGCGCGCCAATGTATTGAACGAATAAACTATCAGCGCCCTACTGCACCGTTACTTGATGATGTTAAACCTCCGCGTTATGACATTAACGAAATTTACGGCATTGTGGGTACCGACCTTAAAAAGCCATTTGATGTACGCGAAGTAATTGCCCGTGTTGTTGATGATTCATCATTTGATGAATTTAAACGCTACTTTGGCGAAACACTAGTAACCGGCTTTGCAAAAATCTTTGGTCATCCTGTCGGTATTGTTGCCAACAACGGCATTTTATTTAGTGAATCAGCGCAAAAAGGCGCGCACTTTATACAGCTATGTGCACAGCGCAAAATTCCTTTGGTGTTTTTACAAAACATTACTGGCTTTATGGTTGGTAAAAAATACGAAGCCGAAGGCATCGCCAAACATGGTGCGAAAATGGTAACCGCAGTGTCATGTGCTGATGTACCTAAATTCACCGTGTTAATTGGTGGCTCGTATGGTGCAGGTAACTACGGTATGTGTGGCCGTGCGTTTGAACCTACCATGATGTGGATGTGGCCAAACGCCCGTATCTCTGTAATGGGTGGTGAACAAGCAGCAGGCGTTCTTGCACAAGTTAAACAAGACGGTTTAGCCCGTAAAGGCGAAAGCATGACTGATGAGCAAGTCAGTGAGTTTAAAAAGCCAATTATCGAGCAATACGAAAAACAAGGTCATCCATATTACGCCAGTGCCCGCCTTTGGGATGATGGCATTATCGATCCTGCTGATACTCGCAATGTATTAGGGCTTGCCTTAAGTGCAGCTAAAAATGCACCAGAGCGCGATTCGCAGTTCGGCGTATTTAGAATGTAATGGAGGCCTTATGTCAGTAACACTCGAAATAACAAAATCAAATGTGGCTGTACTGGTACTAAGTCGCCCTGAAAAACACAATGCATTTAACGAAGAGGTCATCAGTGAGCTGATCCGATTAATTGAACACGCAAATAGCTGTGATGTGCGCGCACTGGTTTTAAAAACCGACGGTAAGCACTTCTCTGCTGGCGCTGATTTAAACTGGATGAAGTCGATGGCTGGCAATGACTTTGCAGAAAACTTAGCGGACTCTATGCAGCTAGCAAAGCTTATGAAAGTCCTTGCTACAAGCCCACATCCAACAATTTGTGCCGTACAAGGTGCTGCATTTGGCGGTGCGTTAGGCTTGATTGCGTGTTGTGATATCGCAATTTGCCAAGACGATGCACAGTTTTGCTTAAGTGAAGTAAAGCTTGGTCTTATTCCTGCAGTTATCAGCCCTTATGTCATTAAAGCCATTGGTGAACGCGCTGCACGTCGTTACTTTTTAACGGCTGAGATTTTTGACGCACATACAGCCAAGCAACTGGGTTTAATTCACCAGATCACTGGCGATTTACAAACAGCGCTCGACAAACACTTACAAAACCTTGTCAACAATGGTCCTGTTGCTGTTAAAGCAGCAAAACAGCTAATCAATGATGTCGCTGGCAACGTAATAGATGATGCACTGATTGAGTTAACCGCAGAACGCATTGCACGCATTCGTGTATCTGAAGAAGGCCAAGAAGGCCTGACTGCATTTTTTGAAAAACGTGCCCCTAACTGGCAGAAATAGGAACCATTATGACAACAAAATCATTGAAAAAAATTCTCGTTGCCAACCGTGGTGAAATTGCCTGCCGAGTTATGCGTACAGCAAAGCAAATGGGCTTAACTACGGTTGCAGTGTACTCAGATGCTGATAAACATGCTCAGCACGTAAAGCTTGCTGATGAGGCGTATCACATTGGCCCTGCGCCAAGTAAAGATTCGTACTTAGTAGCAGACAAAATAATCGATGTAGCTAAACAAGCAGGTGTTGATTGTATTCACCCGGGTTATGGTTTTTTATCTGAAAACTGTGACTTTGCACTCGCGTGTGAGAAAAATGATATCGCCTTTATTGGCCCGCCAGCATCAAGTATTGAAGCCATGGGTTCAAAAACCCGCGCTAAAGAAATTATGCACCAAGCAAATGTACCATTAGTGCCAGGCTACTATGGTGACAATCAAGATACAGATTTCCTACAAGCTGAAGCTGAAAAAATTGGTTATCCGGTACTGATTAAAGCGGCCTTTGGTGGCGGTGGTAAAGGCATGCGAGTTGTTGAACACGCAAAAGACTTTATCGGTGCACTTGAAGGCGCAAAACGTGAAGCAAAAGCCGGCTTTGGTAACGATTTAGTACTGTTAGAGCGCTATGTCACCAAACCGCGCCATGTTGAAGTACAAGTTTTTGCCGATAGCCATGGTAACTGTGTGTACTTAGGTGACCGTGACTGCTCTTTACAGCGTCGTCACCAAAAAGTAATTGAAGAAGCCCCTGCTCCGGGTTTATCTGATGCACTTCGTAAAGAAATGGGTGAAGCTGCGGTACGTTGTGCCCAAGCGATTAATTATCGCGGTGCAGGTACAGTTGAGTTTTTATTATGCGGTGATGAATTCTTCTTCATGGAAATGAACACCCGTTTACAAGTAGAGCACCCAGTAACAGAAATGGTAACCGGTGTTGATTTGGTGAATTGGCAAATCAATATTGCGGCAGGTGAAGCATTACCACTTAGCCAAGCAGATATTCAGCTACAAGGTCACAGCTTTGAAGCACGTATTTATGCAGAAGATCCAAGTAATGACTTTATTCCGTGTTCTGGCCACATTGACGCCCTATTCACACCGAACGAATCTGAATTTGTACGTATAGATACAGGGATTGCAGCGGGTGATGAAATTAGCCCGTTCTACGATCCTATGATTGCTAAATTAATTGTTCATGATGATAACCGTGAGGCAGCGCTTGGGCGTTTATCAAAAGCACTAGAGCAATTCCACCTTGCAGGTTTTAGCTGTAACGTTAATTTCTTACATAATCTTGCTAACCACGCTACTTTTCAAGCAGGTGCACCCGATACGCACTTTATTGAAGACCAAGGTGAGCGCCTTGTTGCTAAAAACGAGCAACAGTCTGTTATTGCGACCGTTGTGGCAGCCTATGCGTATGCACATCAACTAAAAGGTGAAAGCAGCAGCCCATGGCAACAATTAACAGGCTTTATGCTAAACAGTGATGCTAAAACAACAATTCCGTTTGTAGATTTAAACGTTCATGCTGTTAAGACCTCAGATGGCTTTAAAATTAGCTTAGATGGGGTTGACTATACAACCTCGGGCAAGGTTGAAAATGGCCTTGCAAACTTAGTTGTTAATGGCGAAAAAGTTGTGGCTCATATTAATCAAACAGACTCTCACATTACAGTGATGTACAAAGCACAGCAAATGGTGCTAGAACTGATTGATAAACACTATATTAGTGAACACGAAAGTGATGCGTTGCCACTTGCTGCACCACTCAATGGTACTGTTGTTAAACATTTAGTTGAAGTGGGTAGTACTGTTGCTAAAGGTGACGCTGTTGTCATCATCGAAGCGATGAAAATGGAATACACGCTTAATGCCCCACATGATGGTGTATTAACCAGCTATTGCTTTGCTGAAGGTGAACTGGTGAGTCATGGTGATATGCTCGCGATTGTTGAAGAGCCGGAGGCGTAATGGCACAGTTTCCTGATTTTGTTCGCATTGTAGAAGTTGGCGCCAGAGACGGTTTGCAAAATGAAGCTACCGTTAATACCCAAGATAAAGTCGCTCTTATCAACGCCCTTGCAGATGCTGGGCTTAAAGATATTGAAGCAGGCGCCTTTGTGTCACCTAAGTGGGTGCCACAAATGGCTGACTCTAGCGATGTAATAAGCGCATTAAATTTGCCAGACGTTAACTTAAGTGCCCTCACCCCGAATTTACGGGGTGCAGAGGCGGCAAAACAAGTCGGCATACAAGAATTTGCAATCTTTACAGCGGCAAGTGAAGCGTTTTGTCAAAAGAACATTAACTGCTCTATTGATGAAAGTATTGACCGCTTTAAAGATGTAATGGATTTTGCCAAAGCGAATAACATTCGTGTTAGAGGTTATGTTAGCTGCGTCATGGGTTGTCCATATCAAGGTGATGTCGACTACAATGATGTATTAAAAGTATCAGAGCGATTACTCGAGCTTGGTTGTTACGAAATTAGCCTTGGCGACACCATTGGTGTAGGTACGGCGAAAAAAGTCGATGAGTTATTAGATTTACTCTTGCAACATATTGATAAATCAAAACTCGCTGTACATTTTCACGACACCTACGGACAAGCGCTCACAAATATTTACACCGCCCTAAGCCGCGGTATAGCAACGGTTGACAGTGCTGTTGCAGGCCTTGGTGGCTGCCCTTATGCCAAAGGCGCGTCAGGAAATGTTGCCACTGAAGATGTAGTTTACTTACTGCAAGGACTTGGCATAGAGCATGGAATTGATTTAGAAAGACTGGCGAAAGCTGGTTGGGCTATTTGCAGTGCACTAAATAAACAACCTGTCAGCAAGGTATCACTTGCTCTAAAGAACACTCAGAATAATTAAGGAGTAGGCTCATGGCCGGTTTCGATAAAGTGGTTTCAAGTTATGAAGCTGCAATGGAAGGTTTAAAAGATGGCGATACAATTATCGCTGGTGGCTTTGGCTTGTGTGGTATTCCTGAGGGACTTATCAGTGAAATTAAGCGTAAACAGACTAAAAATCTAACTGTTGTTTCGAATAACTGCGGTGTCGACGATTTTGGTTTAGGTGTTTTACTTCACGACAAGCAAATTAAAAAAATCATCGCTTCTTATGTGGGTGAAAATGCGCTTTTCGAAAAACAACTACTCGATGGTGAAATTGATGTTGTTTTAACACCACAAGGTACACTCGCTGAGAAGATGCGCGCCGGTGGTGCTGGTATTCCTGCGTTCTATACAGCTACAGGTTACGGCACGCCTGTAGCCGAAGGCAAAGAAGTTAAAGAATTTGATGGTCGCCCATATATCTTAGAAGAGTCAATTACAGGTGAGTTTGCCATTGTTAAAGCATGGAAAGCCGACCGCTACGGTAATCTTGTATTTCGCCACACAGCTATGAACTTCAATCCGATGGCCGCGACAGCAGGTAAAATTACCGTTGCTGAAGTTGAAGAGATTGTTGAGCCAGGTGAACTTGAGCCAAGCCAAATTCATACCCCAGGTATTTATGTTAATCGCGTGATCAAAGGCGACTTTGAAAAACGCATTGAACGTGTAACAACTCGCGATTAAGGAGCAATAAAATGGCATTATCACGTGAACAAGTTGCAATGCGTGTTGCACAAGAACTACAAGATGGCTATTACGTAAACCTAGGTATTGGTATCCCTACTCTGGTTGCTAACTATGTACCTGACGGTATCGAAGTTATGTTGCAGTCTGAAAATGGCTTATTAGGCATGGGTGCGTACCCAACCAAAGACCAAGTTGATGCAGATATGATCAACGCGGGTAAAGAAACCGTGACAGCAGCCACAGGTGCAGCAATATTTAATAGTGCAGATAGTTTTGCCATGATACGGGGTGGTCATGTAGACTTAACAGTATTAGGTGCATTTGAAGTTGACCAGAACGGTAACATCGCATCGTGGATGATCCCAAAAAAGCTAATTAAAGGCATGGGTGGCGCGATGGACCTCGTTGCTGGCGCGAAGAATATTATTGTTACGATGACTCATGCAAGCAAGCATGGCGACTCTAAGTTATTAGAAAGTTGCACTTTACCGCTAACTGGGGTTAACTGTGTAAAGAAAATCGTAACTGATTTAGCCGTACTAGAAGTTAAAGACGGCGCATTTCATCTAATCGAACGCGCTCCAGGCGTGTCGGTAGATGAAATTATTAGCAAAACGGCAGGCAAATTGCTTGTTGAAGGTGATGTTCCAGAGATGGTTTTTTAAACCACTCACATCCCATGTACCGACCTCATTCCCAGTGCCAATGGCGCTGAGTTACCCAAAATCCCTCGCAAGAGGGATTTTTTTTATCTAAAGTCAGCCTTTCGCCGCACCATTTTGTCACATAAATAGTATAAAATGCCCTGCTTTAGTGAATTGGCAGTATCTAATACTGAGACTATGACGAAATAGCTAAAACTGCTAAGATCACTTTTTTACTAAACATTTGCCTAAACATAGATTAAACGAGCGATTAAAGGCTGTTTTTTATACAATATGGCAAGAGTTAGCTATATTCATTCTTTACTCTCTATTTTTTTACATTTTGGGATAATAATTGCTTAGCAGTTAATTAACTAACAAGCGCTATTGAGACTTACTGAAATTAACTATGCAAACACCTATTCGTGGCCTACGCTCATTTTGTTTTGCTGCTCGCACCCTTAGCTTTAAAGATGCAGCAAACCAGCTTTACCTTACACCTTCTGCTGTAAGCCATCAGATCAAACAATTAGAAGAACAATTGGGTATTGAACTATTTGAACGTCAAACCCGTTCAATTCGCCTAACAGCGGCTGGTAAGAATTTTTATGACTCTGTATCACCGCTTATTAAAGCGCTAGAAAAAACCATTAATGAGTTTAGTCAGTTACAAGAAAACGTAACGATCAGTATTACACTACCTGAGTTTTTCGCCAGTGAGCTTTTAATGCCAAAACTGAGCGAATGGACCAGTGAGCACCCAAATACAAACTTACAGCTTAATACCTTAAAAACGCGTAAAGAGCTGACTAAGCAAAGCGATTTGTCGATTGTATTGTCTTCATCTAAACCGCACGAAGGCGTTGTACATGAGCTATTTTCGCTATCGTATACACCAGCTTGCAATAAAGAAAACTGGCAAGCATGGCAAGAAAACCCGTTTCAGGCTTTAAATGAAGTTCCTCTTATACTTCATAAAGCACGTCCTTGGGCTTGGCACCAATGGGCAGAGCATGCTGGTATTGATGACTTTGCACCAAAACAAATTATTCAGGTTGATAGTATGTTTGGTGTGGCACGTGCCGCGCAACAGGGGATGGGTATTGCCCTAATCCCCTTGCCTATTAGTCAAACTTGGTTTGATGAGCAATGGTTATTTAATTTCACCGATATGCCATTAAAAACAAAAGATAAATATTACTTAGTGCAACACGATCCTAGTGAAACCAATGCACAATTAGAGCTATTTATTAAATGGATGCTTGATACTTTCAAACATCTAAAATAAAAGATTAAAGACCCTCAATTTCATTGAGGGTCGTTTATTGAAAATTTAACTTTTCGACTTGGTTACTAAAATACTCACTTTGTTTTCACCAATTTCGAAAGACGCTTGTTTACCATATTCCACAACAAAAGAAGGTGTAAAATAGCTGCCAGCGAGTGTGATAGATGTTTCTATAGCCGCCGTATTCTCTTTTTGTGGTATCACTGTAACTTCATAGCTAAACCCCTCACCTATAGAGATGGTCGCAGGTTGTTTTTCTTCCACCAGCATTACTGGCGATGCTAGTAGCTCATTCGCTTTATAAACAGATGTTTCAACTTGAAAGCTATCAGCTGCGAAACAACTTGTTGATGCTAAAAATACTCCAGCTACTAAACCTAACTGTTTTTTCATATTTATTTCCTTATCTCATTTATAGGGTTTGTCCGTAATTAATATCAGTTAGTACGTTTATTTGATACACGGAAACTTCAGAATGTTAACTTTCTCTATCAAAGCTCTCGATAATACACATCAATGGTATGTGATATGGCTTCATAGCTGTTATTTTCGTGTTTAAAACACGCTTTTCTTAGTTCCTTCTCTTCGTAGTTTTTACCTGCCACGACGACTTGATCTAAAGTTTGTGAACGTGCACAGAAATGCTGTTTTGAAATTGTTTCTATTTTAACTGATTCAGCTTTTGAACGCGGTAATGAACTAGGCTTAGGATTTTGCTTCATGCCTTCAAGTAACTGTGCTTTAGTAACAGGCACAGTATCTGACCCTAGCCCAGGAATATGCAATGTTTGTTTAATCGTATAGTTTTTACTTAATAATGGCGCAAACAAAGATACATCGTTGCTCAAATAAGCTTGCTCAAAATTAAGATAAACAGCCACTTTATCTTCAGCTGCATTGGCAACGAATGGGCATAGTAATAAACACGCAAGTTTAAGCTTCATAGTCTTTTTTATTTTTTACCTATTTAACAACTATATACCACCTTAAAGTACCGATTTAGCCATTAATAAACAACTATTTGTTTAATTTATGGCTCTCCCTACCTATGATTATTTATCATCTTGCTTTTGTTTTTTACGTTGCTCATGCTTTGCTTTAGCAACGTTTTCGAACACGGGCGGCGGTATCGGAAATAATGAGATAAGCGGAAATAAAGCCATAAAAAGATAAGCGCCTTTTGGCATTTTTTTAGCCCAACGTACCATATGGGACAAAATGATAAAGGCTATAACTAGGCTAACAAAAGCAACGATAACTATAAGTAAAAGTGTAAGTAAGTCCATTTTCAATCCATCAGTAGGTGACTTAAGATTAATGGGTCCTTATGTACGTTTTTTAAACCGTTAAATTGTTAATTGATAGCTAAAGCCAATTTCAGCAATCGGCATAAGATCAAATAACGAAAAGCTTCCTCTATCTAACTTCAAGCTTCCCCTCTAATTCCAATTCATTACATTAGACTAAAGTCTATAGGTTAAATTTCTTCATCTATTAGGTCATTTTTTATCGTTTGTTGAATTTGCAGTGTTCAATTAAAGTTCATTTGTCGGCGATTGATACCGACTCAAATAGAGGAAATGATTATGTTTAGTACACTTATGAAACGCGTTGCAGTTAGCTCATTATTAACTTGTTCAGCTATGGCAGTGGCTGATCAAAGTGACTACAAATTAATGGTTATTGATCAATCTACACAAGCAACAGTAGAAACAAACCGTCAATACGAACTAGCATTTAACCAATGTGCGTTAAGTGTTCAAGCAAAGAATTTTACAGAAGCTGAAACACTTTGCTCTAAAGCAATCAGCTTGCTTAGCAAGAGCAAGGTACCTGCTTATAAACGTCGTGAATTAACCTCATTTGCATTAAGCAACCGCGGTGTAGCTCGAATCATGTCTGAAAACGACACTGCTGCATTGTCTGACTTTTACGAAGCAGTACAAATTTCAGGTAACGAGTTAGTAGAGCACAACTTAACGCGTGCGAAAAAGAACTTAGCATTATAAGTTCTCACAGAATTGTGTTGTCACAAAACCCAGCTTCAGCTGGGTTTTGTCGATTAGGTGTTTCGTTTTTTAGTCTTCCGCTTTTATCAATAAATCAAGTTCTTTTAGCAATAGGCTCTCTACTGTCTTTTTATTCATTTTAGCCAATTGCTCTAAGCTGTAATTCTTGCCAATTTCTTTCGCTAAAATATAACCTAGGTAATAACCTCTTCGGTATGGCAGCTTTGTCTCGTCCTTTGCGAAGTTGAAAAATGAAGAAAATATTTCAGTTTTTTTTGAGTAAAACTTTTTCTTAAGGTCAACGAAAGAATCGAGCTGCCTTGCGCGAATCTTTTTCACCAAATTGCTAGGTATGTTTAGCATCAATTCATCATCACTGGCTGACGGAGTTAATTTATGTGAAACGTAAGTAGCTAATCCCTCAGTCCAAATAGAGCACCATAGCTCATCCTTACATTGAAATAATTTTTCATGATAAACGTGAAATAACTCGTGATGAAAGAATGGCGTATCGTTTTTCCAGGTATGATATTTGGCCATAAGGTCTACACCAAACATTAAGTAAGTCTTACCATTTAACTCTCGCGTTGCCCCATTGAACCTTCCTAATGAGTGAAGTATGTAAATGGGGGTTTCAGATTTGAAATCAGGGAAAGTAGCAATAAATGATTCCAAACTGCTGTTTAACTCTTTAGATAAACGTCTATTTTTTGAAAAATATACTTCTTCTATTCCACTGAAACCCTCAATAGCTTTAACAAAGCTTTTGTCACTATAAAAAGGCGCAAATTGAGAGGTGAAATGTTGAGAAAACTGCTCTGCTCTATTTTCTGCAGTCAACGTCTTGCTTGACTGATATAAAGTATAAAAATCATCAGCGAGATTAATGACTTCAAAATCAGCTGACTGCTTGTTAGCAAGCGCATTAAATGAAAGCACACCAAATATGAAGATAGAGAGTAGAAGAAATTTAGAGAATATTTGCATAATTATAGTCAGAATTATTTGTTAGGATAAAGTCGAATATGTTGAAGATTCGATAATTCATGTCTAAGTGGTTGGTTGCTCAGACAATGCTTGTTTGTAACTTAAATCAAAATGTTTGAGTAACTGATTCAAATAGTTCAGATTTATCTGGTTAGGTTTAAAACTTTGTCCCTTTTCAATATTTGCTATGTGTTGTTTTAGTTTTGCTTTGTCTTTATTCCAAAAAGCGATGTTTCCTAGTACAAAGTCATTCCAATACATTTTTGAACCACTTAGCTTTTCATCGGGATCCAATACTTTTTTAGCGTGAAAAACCGCTTGTTGATAGTCACCCGCTAACCCTTCCATTTGCGCTAAATGCCAAGTTAATGAGCTTTCATTTGAATTATTATGAGAGATATAACGTTTTATCAGAATGGCAGCTTCAGCATGGCAACCTGATTTTTCTAACAATCTAAAACCGGCATCGTACGTCTGATCAAATTGTTGGTATGTTAGGCTCAAATCGTCTTTTAACCTTTCTTCAAGCTCAACTTTACAGTCAGCAAAGCTTACATTTGATATAATTAAAAACCCGATTGATAAGAGTCCTGTTTTCATAATTCTGTCCTTAAATTTGCTAATGCCTGTATAAGATAACACTGCAATCAAACGCAAGTTCACTACAAAATAAAAGTAGTTGGTTCCATGTAACCTTTAAATTGTTGTTATTTTTCTATAATGCTAAACGAATTATTACACAAGATGATCTTAAATCACCAGAATACATAAATAGACATCCTGAATATGGCTTGACGTGCCAATTCATAAGATAAATGTAATTCGTAAACGTATTTTCTTCATTAATGGCTATGAGAATGAAGATGAAGATGAAGATGAAGAATATCTATACTTGAGCGCCTAATGCAATTGTCATCTAACACTGTGTACTTATAGACATGAAAGCAGCCATACAACCCTGAGAGAATAAATAAGCTATTGCAGATACTAAGAGCCTATTACAACTTTTGTTTAACCGGGAATAATGGTAAAACACCAGCAGAAAAATTAGGCATAGCGAAAGGTCCTGTTGAAATTAGAAAGGTCCTTTACCCTTGATTGAGCCATATTTTTATATAACACGGAGGACACAACTTAATGGAAAGCTTTTTATTTAAGTTCGCATGTTTTGATTGCAGAGTTTCTTTTAAGAAGTCTGCTACCAATAATATTGAAGAATACAGTGCTCACTTGCCAGAAGCTGAACTATCGCATAAATGCATGATCTGCGGTAACAAGATGGCATTTATGGGTAGGCAATTTCAATCACCACAAAAATCAGACTTAAGTGGTTGGAAATCTGCTCAATTATTATGGGAGCATGGTTTTAGGTTTGTTGGAAATGGGTTTCACAATTCACCTGCATTACCAAAGAAAAAACCTGATACATTAGCTTTTATTTCGGAAAACAAAGATCACAATCAAAAGGTGTCATTTTCAGTAGATTGGGAAGTATACAAAGCAATTACGTAAATAATTCAAATAATAACAAGAATAATTTACGCAGCCACTTGGTGCACACGAAAGGTTAATGTTAATGGCTTAGTTGAAATGACTTTTTCTAGCGTCTGCTTTGGTATTCCGGACGCCCAGTAGCTTTTTGAAATAAAACCGTAAATTACTTCAAAATCAAGATCAGTTTTGTCTGTGCTAATTCTATATCCTTGCACCAGTATTCCTTCTTACGGTTTATCATGATAATTATGAATTTATTGCTAGTCTGCGTACCACAATAAACTCTTGTTATTTAAGATGTTTAGTTTTAACAAAGTTACTAACCAATTGCTACTGTCCAAATATTAAGACTGTGCCCCTTTGACCTAAATATATTTTAAAACCACAATTTACGGACCCAAATAACATTTCTATATAAGAGACAGCATTAAATTTATCAGCAATCAACTCAGCTAATTTGTAACTTTCAATACAGGAATACAACAACTTCATCTCCTCTACATCACAGTAAAATTCCGAATCCTGAGTAATTACTCTATAGATTAAATTTCTTCATCTATCAGTTTTAATTTAATCGTTTGTTTAGCTTATGGGAATATTTTAAAGTTCACTCGTTGGCAAGAAACACCAACTTATTCAGAGGAAAACTATCATGTTAAAAACACTTGTAACCACTATTGCACTTAGCTCTTTATTAACTTGCTCAGCGATGGCAGTAGCCAAACAAGCTGATTATAAACTGATGGTTATTGAGCAAGCTCAAACGAACGATAATGCAACTAGCCAATACGAAACTGCCTTCAACCGCTGTGCATTAAGCGTTAAAGAAAAGAATTTTTCAGAAGCGGAAAGCCTGTGTACACAAGCAATTTCTCTTCTAAGTACAAGTAAGGTACCTGGTTACAAACGCCGCGAATTAACTTCGTTTGCACTTAGTAACCGTGGTGTTGCCCGCATCATGTCTGAAAAAGATACTGCTGCACTTTCTGACTTTTATGAAGCGGTGCAAATTTCAAAAAATGAACTTGTTAATCACAACTTAAGTCGCGCAAAACAAAACCTAGCGCTGTAAAAGTTCCCCCAACCAAATTGTTGTCGAAAGCCCGGTTCTTGTGTGTTCTGACCGGGCTTTTTTTATTTAATGTTTGGCAAATAAATCTGACATCCCCTTCATTGTGATGCGATCAAATTGAATTTCTACAGGTAATCCTTCTATATGGTATTCTGCTGGAATATCTACTTGCAAAATAAGTTTTAAAGCGGCTTTTTCGCCTTCGAATGGACCTGAAAGCTGCGGGGGTATCTTACTTGTAAGCTCTGTATATTCATTAATTACAGCATCAAATTTTTTACCATTTGGAAGTTTTACAGTCGCTTTTTGACCTATTTTTGAATACTCCAAAAATTTTGGTGCAAGATAAGCATGAACTCTTAGTTCTCTGCCGGTATCTACTGAAAATAATGGTGAGTTTTGATCTACAAACTGACCATCTTGCACAAAGATATCGTTAATATTTCCCGAAAACGGAGTTTTAACAACAAGGTTTTGTTGCAGTGCAGACAACTTTGCAAATTCAATTGAAAGATCTTGATAGCGTTGCCCCTTTAATCCATACAAGCGTTCCATTTCTTGCCGCTCTTTCTCACGCAAGATATCAACTTTTGTCTGTTCGTAACTTAATTGAGCACTGTTAAAAGCAGCTATTGCGCTTGCTAAATCAGAAACGGGGACTATTCCGCGGCTTTTATAATCTTTATACGTATTAAGTAATTCTTGCTGCCTTTCAACGCCTTCTTTTGCGACTCGCTTTCTTTGTTCTAGCTGCGTCATAATTGTTTTGCTAAATGGTATCTGTTGTTGAGTTAGATTTAATATTTGTCGGTCAACTTCTTGATACTGCCCTGTCAATTCAGGGTTATATAATGTGAGCAATATTTCATCTTTCATCACAGAATCACCAAGGTTAACGTCAACAAATTCAATAGTTCCTTTACTTGGAGCTTTAATCAGAAGCGGTTCAGTCGTAATGATACCAACAGCTTCAACCTTAAGTTGCGGCACTAAATAAATCCATGCGACAATACAAATAGGGCTCAATGCAATCAGAATTAAAAAATACCAGCGTAATTTATGTGATGTTCTTTTTGCTCCAGCATATGGAACTTTAATTCCTTTTTCTTCGTTCGGATTGTTGACCTTTGCAGTGCTATTAAAATGCAATTTCATATTATTCCCTTAATCTAAAATTTTTGACCACGTTTAAGCACCCACCAAGGTGCCATACTAGACTCTTCATGCGACCGCCGGAATACTTCGTTAACCAGCGCAAAGCAACATATTAGGCGCATTATAAATGCATAGATGGGATAGAGAGGTAACCAGAGGAATAGTGTAAAATCTTGCTTAGGCCTTTCTGAAACACTAACTAAAACTAACAAATAAAAATAGCCGATAGTTAGAAGGTATAAGGCATAAATGACGAATATTAATGCTAGTGAGAATTGCCAAGGATAAATAATAGCAACCCCAACAAAATACACAAAAATGACAAATGGCAACATAACGTTTTGCAAGTAACCATAAAAAAGTGTAAACAAAAAATTCTTCCAGCCTAAAAGCTTAGGAGAAAAAGCTGGCCAATGTTTACGCAAATATAAAAACAGCAAGTCCCCGTCCCAACGTAATCTTTGCAAGACAAGCTCTTTAAATGATTGAGGTGCGTCTGTATGTGCAATCGACGCCGTAGCGTAAGGTATTTTTAAATTAGGGTAGCGTTTAAAATACTGTTTGATACGAACTGTTAGATCTAAGTCTTCTGCAGTATGAGTATCCCAACCTCCTATTTGTTTTAAGAAATCACGTCTAAATGCACCAAATGCACCTGAAATGTTGTTAATTAAATTACATTGAGCTAAGCCAGTTTTACCACCCTGCATCGATATTAAGTATTCGATTGCTTGCATTCTAGTCCATAAAGTTTTATTCACATTACGAACTCTTAAAGCACCTCCCACAGCAGGTACATTAGGGTCTTCAAATAACCTGACTAAATTTGCCATCATATCATTGTCAAATGAAGTATCCGCATCAACATTGACGATAATTTCACCTTTAGCATAGGATAAGCCTGCGTTTAAAGTTGAAACTCGCCCTCCCCGCTGCCATTTTGGCAATAAAACAATCTCACGATTTTTGCGTTTAAATAACTGCTTACATTCTTTAGCTACATGGTAAGTGTGGTTATTTTGAACAGCACCATCTATTACAGCAATAATTTCAATTTTACCTGGGTAAGTTTGTTCAACGAGTGAGTGAATGGTTTCTTTAACTGCATCCCCTTCTGCATAACAAGTAATAACACAGCTAACTTTTGGTAAATAAAATAATTTAGTATTGTTTATACGTGTCTTTTCTCTAGTCCATTTAATTATGCCAAACGTGATTATTAAAAATAGCGGCAACTCATAGATAAGGTATAAAGGAATAAATTTCACTAGAACTAATATATTACTTTGTACATAAAAAATAATTTGTTCAGTAATATGTATTAAAGTGCTGAGCGTACTCATAAAACACTCTCCTGCTGAGCTGCAAATTGTTGCTCAAGCCAAACACCTATTTCATCTGGCATTTCTTTTGATGGAAGTGGAATGCCTTTAATCGAAAGTGAGAAGTCGCTATTTTTATTGAGTAAAGAAATCCCTTTTAATTTTTGATAAACAAAGGATAAATGTTCAATTGTTGTATTAGGTAACATTAAAAGTAATGTATGCTCTCCTGCTAAACAGCAAATATCCGTGGTCCTGATACTCTCGTTAATTCTGCTCTCAAATTCGTCTATTAATTGAATAGCACGTGCTTCACCATTTTCTGCAATAAATTGCGCGAGGTTTTTTAACTCTATCTTAACTATTGAGTGTGTTTGCTGGTGCCTTACGGCAAGTTGGTTTTGCCACTTAACCACCCATTCGAAATGTGAATAGTTAATAGAGTCAGTGCTGGTTAAATTAAAATTGTCAAAACGCTCACCAAGTCTAATTAAACTTTTACCTTCCATTGATATGTTGTAACTATGAATGTTCTGTACTATTAACTCATCAACTTGATTACTGGTCTGACAGTGGAAGCATTTAGCAATAACGTCAGCATCTACAAAGCTAGTATGGCATTGGTTACATTTCTGGTTTTCTATTGGGCGATCATAGTCAACGCCAATGTGTCTCAATTTTGTATGGCAATTAGGGCAGCTTAGCCCGATACCCTCTTTAAATTTAGATTCGCCATTTACATGACCACAGTTAAAACAGTGCAAACTAGATACACTGGCAATATCAATACTTTGACAACTTGGGCATGAATCAACATAATTTAAGTGCCCTGATTGGCAGTGTCTACAGTAGCGAACACGGTCGATTAACTTATCTGTCTGTAAGAGTTTTCTTCTATGGATACTCGACAACCATGACATCGCATCTTTAGTGTTAACCCCGAAACACTCTAAAAGCGGATAATAATAAACACTATTAATGCTTAAATCATGAACAGGTAACAAGCTATTATCTTTATAAATCCACATAAAAGACAAAAGCTTAGTTAAAGCTGAGTCGACTAAATTAAGACTTAGATTTAAACTAGTTGCGCGCGTTATTACGGAGTTATAAAAATCATCACTTTGTTTATTAAAAAGACCATTTGCAAGAGCTTCTGATAAATAACAAGGCGTATTTACCAAAATACAGCTTTGCCATAACAGTTCGTGCTTACGGATTTTCTTGAGCGCTTCGCCTTGGTTTACAATGTCGTCAGCAAAAACAATAAGTGGAAAATGAGATTGAGCTTCAAAAGCGGAAAAAAAGTGCTCTACGTCGTTAAATACTGTGAATTCGTGTCCGTAAACTAAAAAATCAATATCCTTAAGCTCACCAATCCAAATTTTTTGTAACGAAATATCATTTAATTGCTGTTTATTCATTTACCCTCCATGAAATGAACTATTGTATTCATACCGCATTCTAAACTGTTTTTATATAAGGTACGATCAGACTTTTCATATAACTGGTAATTTATGGTTTAAATTAACTAGTCAATAGCTTATAAAAATAAGAAGGTATGATTGAAATCTATATTTAAAATAATATTTTATTGTTATTAATTGAAATATAAACTTTATGTTAATAAAGAATTGTATGAGGTAGCTTTTAATATAAAAGCCAGCTCTGAAAGCTGGCTATAAATAAGTTCTAACTTATTAAGTTTCATCTCTTGGCACAAAATCAAGCACTGTTGCATTAATGCAGTACCTGTCTTTACCTCTTGGCCCTTCACCAGGGAACAAATGCCCTAAATGAATACCAGAGCTTTTTGATTTAAGCTCAATACGCTGCATGCCATAACTGTTGTCTTCATGCATAGTTACACTGTCTTTAACTGGATGTGTAAATGAAAGCCAGCCAGTGCCTGAGTTAAATCTATCTCGGGTATCAAAAAGCGGCGCTCCACTTAGCTTATCAATAAAAATACCGTCGGGTGTATTTTTAAAGATATCGTACTGCTTACAAAATGGGCTGTCAGTTCTGGCATGAAATGCAACTCTAAAGGCTTCACTGTCCCCCAGTTTAAATGCGCCTAAGGCTTTGTAAAACTCACCTTTACTGACATAGCCTTGGCGACCATAAACCTCTTCGCCATTTTCTATAAATAATAACGTGGGTGTTGCCCAAGTCGGCGTTTTAATCGTTAAACCGTCAAGTTGATCAGCATGACGGAAAGTCATAGGAATTGTCCCCATGTACTCATTAGCGACCTCTTTTTTAAACTTTTCACAGTATGGGCAATAACCTTTAGCATCTATCACTACAATTTGCTTACCTGCCAATAAGGCTGTGTTATCAACCTGCTGTTTTTCGACTGGTGTGAATACAACGCCCGTTGAATGATCAGGGCAATAGCCATTGGGGTTTTTCTTTAAATAGTCTTGATGATAATCCTCAGCAGCATAAAATACATCAAGCGGTTTTATTACAGTCACAATCTTGCCGTAGCCTGCTGCGGTTAATTTACTTTGGTATTCATCTTTAAGTGTATTAGCAACCTCGAGTTGCTCATTATTACTTACCAAAATTGTTGAGCGGTATTGAGTGCCAATATCATTACCTTGGCGATTTAGCTGGGTTGGATCATGATTTTCAAAATAATGCATTAACAGTGATTGTGTTGTTAACTCGTTGCTGTTGTATGTCACTTTAACAACTTCTGCAAAATTGTTTTTATCAAAGCGTCGCGAGCTACGTGTTATGTTCTTGTAGGTCGCTTTAAAACCATGCCCATCGGCATAGCCAGATACCGCATCCAACACGCCATCAAGTGCTTCGTAACGTTTTTCTGCTCCCCAAAAACAACCTGAACCTAGCACAATGGTTTCAATATGCCCTGTTGCGTTATCTGGCATTGTTTCAGCTTTAATTGGGCTGGTGGTAAAAATGGCACTGCAAGTAAATAGTGTCAGTAACATCGACTTAATTGTCATACTAATTTCCTCTTAAAAGCCAGTATTTAAGACAGACCGCGTGTAGGTATTAATAATTTCAACTTAAACGCATGCAAACAGCGATTCACCGCTAACAATTTAACTCTTAACCTTATTTACGGTAAAACACAGCTTTTTAACATTGGGATATTAAAAAATGAAAATTGCACACAGCTTATCTGCTATTGCATTAGGATTAACACTTGCTACGCAAGTGAATGCCGCAGAGTTCACTTTTGCAAAATCAATTAAACCGAACGACAACACACTAGTTTTATTTTTAGATACAGATAGCCAAGTTGCTAATTTTAATTATTTAAAGCCAGAAACCCAAACTCACCTAAATAAAGTCATTGAATTTAGCGACTTTAAAGCAGGTTATGGAAAAACGTTAGAAGTTATCGCACCAAACGGTAGCGACCATCAACGCATCTTACTTGTTGGCTTAGGAGAGCAGCCAAAACTAGATGCAGCAAAAATGGCAAAACTAGGTGGTAACGTTCACGCTAAATTGCAGTCGGCTAAACAAGCAAATGTTAGCCTTGATTTTTCAGAGCTTAAAGACAGCGCAATCAATGCTAAATATGCAGCAGAATTTGCACATGGCGCAAATTTACGTGACCACCGTTTTGAGCAATACAAAAAAGAACAAGACAGCCACGTTGTTAACTACACATTAGATGTTGAAAATTTAGACCAAGCGGTCAAAACCCATAAATTACTACAAAGCATTGAACAAGGTGTATTTTTAGCACGTGACTTAACCTCTGAAGTTGCAACAGAAATGACACCGGTTGATTTTGCTAAAGCGGCAAAAGAGCTTAAAAAGTTAGGTGTTAAAATTACAGTTTTAGAACCTAAGCAAATTAAAAAGCTAGGCATGGGTGCACTTGAAGCAGTTGGTCGTGGTAGCGAAGAAGGTGCACGTTTAGTGGTTGCTCATTATCAAGGTAATAAAAACACCCCTATCGCGTTAGTGGGTAAAGGTATTACCTTTGATTCAGGTGGCTACAGCCTTAAAACAGGCGCGTCAATTGCCCGCATGAAATCAGACATGGCAGGGGCAGCTGCAGTACTGGGTACTGTTAAAGCAATGGCACTTGCTAAAGCCGACACAAACGTTGTTGCTGTAATGGGCATGGCTGCCAATATGGTATCGCAATTTGCTGTTGCGCCTGGCGATGTTGTAAGAACAGCCGAAGGTTTAAGTGTTGAAATTGTTAATACAGATGCTGAAGGTCGCTTAGTACTGAGTGATGCAATGTGGTATGCCCGTGACAAATACAAACCAAGTATTATGGTTGATGTTGCGACCCTAACCGGGTCTAAAATTCGTGCTGTAGGTAATGAATACGCGGCGGTTTTCTCTGATGATGATACTCTTGTTGAGCAACTAACTATTGCGGGTAAGCAAGTAAATGAAAACCTATGGCGTTTACCTCTAGGTTATGAAGATGCATTAAAGTCAGACATTGCTGATCTTAAAAACATCGGTTCACATGGCCCAGGTGCTACTACAGCAGCGAGTTTCTTACAAAACTTTGCCGGTGACACACGTTGGGTTCACATTGATATTGCAGGTAACGCGCTAAACTCTAAAGCAAAAGATGAACTAGCTGAAGGCGGTACAGGCTATGGCGTACGTTTACTGTCTAATTGGTTACTAAATAACGCACAGTAATTAGACATTGCACTTTATCAAGTGGTTATAAACTATTATAGCCACTTGATTGTCTTGAGTTTTTCTAATTAACACTAAAGACACATTTACATCATCAACAAACAGCCTATATGCTAATAAGCATTAAGGGATAATAATAAGATTGATACGCAATGACGACGACCAAAAGTACACCTAAAATTATGGCGCTCACTACGCATAGCATCTTTTTTGATGCCTATGAAACAGCAAGCGACATACTCACTACGCAAAAGAAAATATGGGCATTAGCACAATATTGCCAAAGCAGTGATGACTTTGTTGATGTAGTCCCTGCCAATAATAATTTAACACTTTACCTGAAAGAGCCCGCTCAACTTGCTGGTTGGCTGCCACGATTACTTGAACAATGGCACGAACTTAAAGCTACTGACTTTAACTCACGTCATCATAAACTTGCGACTCGTTATGGTGGTGAATATGGGCCTGATATAGCACATGTTGCTAAACATCATAATCTGTCTGTTGATGATGTTGCTCAAATGCACAGCAGTGCCAAATACCACGTGCTTTTTTTAGGCTTTAAACCCGGTTTTGCTTATTTAGATGGTTTAAATCCACAACTTTTCACACCTCGACATGCTGAACCAAGGCTCTCTGTTCCAAAAGGATCTGTTGCTATTGGCGGCAATCAAACCGGTATTTACCCTGAAAGCTCCCCTGGAGGCTGGCAAATTATTGGTCATACAGATTTTCGTCTATTTGATATCAATGCAGCCTCGCCTTGTGCTATCGAACCCGGTGATACTTTAGAGTTTGTTATTCAGGAGGTGTTAAAATGATCACTATCATCAAACCTGGTATGCAAATGTCTATACAAGATCAAGGCCGCACAGGATCTCGCCATTTAGGCATTGGACAATCAGGGTGCATTGACCCTTATGCTCAAGTTATTACAAACCGTTTAGTCGGCAACGACGACAACAACCCCGTTATTGAAATCACTTTGGGTCTTGCCGAAATTCAGTTCGATAACGATTACTACATTGCACTGCACGGTACAGATATGAAAGCCACAGTGAATGGCAATGCTGTTGAACCAGGCTGGAGCTTTTACATAAAAAAAGGCGATGTATTAAAGTTTAATGCGGCGCGTCATGGTTTTAGAAGTTACCTTGCGATTGGCGGCGAGTGGCATTTACCTGAGCCAATTTTAGATTCTTACTCAACAGATATATTAGCAGGTTTTGGTGGCTTGACCGGTCAAGCACTACAGGCTGGCGATAGTTTTGATATAACGCCAAGGTACAATACCAAAATTGGCTTAGGCGCTATGCTACCACCTAAAAGTACACAAATTCGTATTCATGCCGCACCACATGCAGCACTGTTACCAAAAGACACCATCGTTAACTTTATAAATCATTCATGGCATGTATCACCAAATAGTAACCGCATGGGCACACGGCTATTAAGTGATGAGTGTGATATCAGCCATGATGTTTCATTACCCTCTATGGCTGTCGCTCCTGGCTGTATTCAGCTTCCGCCAAATGGTGAACCCATAGTGCTATTAAACGATGCGCAAACAACGGGTGGTTACCCATTGCTCGGTACCGTGATCGAAGCCGATCTTCGTCACTTTGCACAATTAAAACCCGGTGATTTCCTTCACTTTAAGTTTGTTACACTTAAAGAAGCCCATGCAGCACAAGAAAAACTCACTGCGCACTTAAATCAACTTGCGATAGCACTAAACTATATTAATAAATAGCGTTAATTTATTGGTGTTTAAAAAGCGAGCAAAGAAAGTCTTTGCTCGCATTGCTTTAAAGCTTGTCTATACATTTAAAAAGGTAAAAACCCTATACATTCCTTTGCACCAAAGCTGTGCAGAAAATTTAGTAACAAAAGCCTTTATTCCAGACTCATTATCATCCAATTTGAACAAATCAAGCATTTAAACCGCTCACCCTTTAACCACTTACCCCATACTGGTGCAAAGAGGTTAGCGCAGGTGCATATTTTATTCTCAATTAATTAAAAAACCTGTGTGACTTAGGTAATTATTTCTGTTAAAACAAACATTCGCAGTTATATAAATTCTGTTAACTGCGCACATATTTGGAATGAGGAGTCACTATGTGTTCAATTTTTGGGGTATTAGATATTAAATCTGATCCCGCTCAATTGCGTAGCCAAGCAATTGAGATGTCAAAACTATTAAGGCACCGCGGGCCAGACTGGTCTGGCGTGTATTCATCAGATAAAGCTATTTTAGTCCACGAACGTCTAGCGATTGTTGGCGTATCGAGTGGTGCACAGCCTTTGTACAACCCTGAGCGTACAAATATTCTTGCTGTTAACGGTGAAATTTATAACCACAAAGAGCTCGCTGCCAGCTTAGAAACTGATTTTACTTTTCAAACTCAGTCTGACTGTGAAGTTATTTTAGCTTTATATAAGCAAAAAGGCCCTGAGTTTTTAGACGATTTAAATGGTATTTTCGCGTTTTGTTTATACGACGAAGAGCAAGATGCCTACTTAATTGGTCGTGACCATATCGGGATTATTCCGCTTTATACGGGTCATGATGAACATGGTAACTTTTATGTTGCCTCAGAATTAAAAGCATTATCGCCAATTTGTAAACATATTGAAGAATTCCCTCCGGGTCATTTCTTGTGGAGCAAAGATGGTCAACTTCGTAAGTATTACAGCCGCGATTGGCAAAGCTATGACGCAGTAAAAGACAACGAAGCTAAATCAAGCGATGTTAAAGAAGGCTTAGAAGCTGCTGTTAAACGTCAATTAATGTGTGACGTACCTTACGGTGTTCTATTATCAGGCGGTTTAGATTCATCGGTAATTTCAGCTATCACACAACGTTTTGCTGCAAAACGTATCGAAGATAATGATGAGTCTGATGCATGGTGGCCAAAACTGCATTCATTCTCTGTGGGTCTTGAGGGTTCACCCGATTTAGCAGCTGCACAAAAAGTAGCTGATATGATTGGTACGGTTCACCACCCTATTCACTTCACCATTCAAGAAGGTATTGATGCCCTACGTGAAGTGATTTATCACATTGAAACGTACGATGTAACAACTATTCGTGCCTCAACGCCGATGTACTTAATGGCGCGCCAAATTAAAGCCATGGGTATTAAAATGGTGTTGTCGGGCGAAGGAGCTGATGAGCTATTTGGTGGTTACCTTTATTTCCACAAAGCACCAAATGCGCAAGAGTTCCATGAAGAGCTTAACCGTAAAGTCTCTAAACTACATATGTTCGATTGCTTACGTGCGAATAAATCAATGGCAGCATGGGGCGTTGAAGCGCGAGTGCCATTCTTAGATAAAGAATTTGTAGACGTAGCAATGCGTATCAACCCAGAAGCGAAAATGTGTAAAGACGGTAAAATCGAAAAACACATTATTCGTGAAGCGTTCGACGGCTACCTGCCAGACGACGTGCTTTGGCGCCAAAAAGAGCAGTTCTCTGATGGTGTAGGCTATAACTGGATTGATACGTTAAAAGAGTATGTGAACGAACAAGTTAGCGATCAAGACCTTGCTAATGCAAAATACAAATACCCGATCAATACGCCTGATTCTAAAGAAGCGTATTTCTATCGTAGTATTTTTGAAGAGCACTTCCCTGGTGATGCAGCTGCAAAATGTGTTCCGCATGGCAAATCTGTTGCTTGTTCTACTCCTGAAGCACTAGCTTGGGATGCATCATTCCAGAACAATGCTGACCCTTCAGGTCGTGCTGCTGGCGTTCATAACGACGCTTACAAAAAGTAGTAACTTTGTGCTGCAAGCCCTGTGTTTGCAGCACTTTCCTCTCAATTGAAATAATTTGCTTTGAAATAATACTGTCATCAAATTATTCCTTTCGCTGCCTAATTTGTTCACAATTCCAACAAAAAACGTAAAAAACTGCATTTATTCGGCTGTTTAGGGACAAAACCATTTACATTTTTTTTCGAGCTCCTACACTAAAGACTAAACTTTGGTACAAATTTAGTTCGTCTACAAACTATTTTTGGGTTTGATACGTAAAAATAGTAATAGCCAAGCTAGTGCCAACCGGCCGTTTAGCTCTCTGCTAAATATAATCACAACAAGAGGTATTCATGAGCGAACATCATGACAAGTACAGTATCGACAATACCGACTACACTGTCGGACAGGACAATGTACAAAAATGGGGTTTTGATGTGCACAACCCTGTATTTGGCATTAGTGCTGGATTAATTGCCCTATTCTTAGTGGCAACACTTATTTCAGATGCTGAAACAGCAAAAACAACTCTGAATGGAATTAAAAACGACATTATTAATAACTTTGATGGCTTTTTTATGTGGTCAGCAAACTTATTCGTATTGTTTTGCTTAGCGTTAATTGTTTCACCATACGGTAATATCCGCCTTGGGGGTAAAGAAGCACGTCCAACTCATTCACGTATTTCTTGGCTTGCAATGTTATTTGCTGCAGGTATGGGTATAGGCTTAATGTTTTGGGGCGTCGCAGAACCTGTCGCCTACTTTACAGGTTGGTACGAAACACCACTTGGTGTTGAAGCAAACACGCCGGAAGCCGCTAAACTGGCAATGGGTGCAACTATGTTCCACTGGGGTTTACACCCTTGGGCAATTTACGCGGTTGTTTCGCTTTCACTCGCATTCTTTTGCTATAACAAAGGTTTGCCGTTATCTATTCGTTCAATTTTTTACCCAATTTTAGGTGACAAAGCGTGGGGCTGGCCTGGCCACCTTATTGATATCCTAGCTGTACTTGCCACTCTATTTGGCCTTGCAACATCTCTTGGTTTAGGCGCACAACAAGCCGCTGCTGGTATTAATCACGTATTTGGTACTGATAGCGGAATTGGCTTAGAAATAGGCGTTATTATTGGTGTGACGTTACTAGCTGTTATTTCTGTTGTTCGCGGTATCGACGGCGGTGTAAAACTGCTTAGTAACGTAAACATGCTTATCGCTTTTGTATTACTCGTATTTGTTGCACTTGTTGGGTTTTCTGCAGCATTTGGCAACCTTCCTAATACAGTAATGGGTTATGTTGAAAACATTATTCCACTGAGTAATCCTCATGGTCGTGAAGATGAAACATGGATGCATGGCTGGACTGTATTCTACTGGGCTTGGTGGATTTCATGGTCACCGTTCGTAGGTATGTTCATTGCACGCGTATCTGAAGGCCGCACAATCCGTGAGTTCTTAATTGCTGTATTACTTGTTCCTACTGTTGTGACTATCTTCTGGATGTCAATTTATGGTGGTATCGCTATTGAACAAGTGATTGATAAAGTGGGTGTACTAGGTGAAAAAGGCTTAACTGATGTACCACTAGCTATGTTCCAAATGTTTGAAGCCCTGCCAATGTCGCAAGTGCTTTCATTCATTGCAATTGTGCTAGTACTGGTGTTCTTTATTACGTCATCTGACTCAGGTTCATTAGTAATCGACTCAATCACCGCTGGTGGTAAAGTTGACGCGCCAGTGCCACAACGTATTTTCTGGGCTACAATCGAGGGTGCAATTGCAGCTGCACTTGTTTGGATTGGTGGCACACAAGCAATCGAGGCCTTACAAGCCGGCGCCGTATCTACGGGCTTGCCGTTTACCTTTGTATTGCTATTAATGTGTGTGAGTTTACTCCTAGGTTTACGAACAGAACCAAGACACTAAATACGCTTTGAAATAATAAAAAACGCCGCATTTTTTGCGGCGTTTTTTTATTGATAAGCTTTGCACAATAATTTAAATACCCGACATAACGTCGGTGCTACGAGCGCTATATTAGTAATTCGCTGAGTGGCGTATCTGGGCGGTAGTGGTAAGCTATTTGCGCTTGTAGCAGCTCTGCGGTGGCTGTGGCATCATTAAGTGCATTGTGGTTTTGATACGCTGGTAACGAATAACGAATGCGAGAGTCAGCTAAGCGCACAGAATCCAGCTTAGAATTAAATAGTCGACCTAGTAACCCCTGCTTTGCTTTAAGTGCGCGCGTTTCCAGATCAAGCGTGTCTATAACGGCAAATTCAAGCCCTTCGCCTAAACGGGCTTGCAACGCTTGATATAAAAAGTGCCGTTCAATGGGAGCAAAATGCACCACAATCACTTTGCCTTTTAATGCTGCTAACAAAGGCGCCATAATCGTTGAAAAGTCAGGTGCATCGCTCACTTCTGAGTGAGTTATACCATGAATAACAATCGACTCTTCAGCAAGCTTGCGCCTTGGTTGAACAATCCAATGTTGGCTATCTTTACAAAAAATACGCTTGGTATTAAATGGAATTAAACCAACACTGACTATATCGTCATTTTGATAATTTAGACCGGTTGTTTCAAAATCAAGTGCTACTAAGGGAATATCACTAATTGGTGTGCTTAAATCACAAATAGCTGATTCATAATACGCTTTGATTAGTGGCTGTTTGCTCTGTGTTAATAACTCTTGATACCGAGTCGGCCAATCAAGTTTTGCGCCTTGTTTTGCCATTACTTCATCCCTGAGTTAGCAGAGTATCTGAATTTTAGGAAATTCTGCGCTTTATCTAAAATGGCAAACGCCTCTTTAAGATTGCGCTGCTCAAAAGGAGAAAGTAAATGAGGCTCTAAGTCATTATCTGGCGCTTCATCAAGCTTTTCTATTTGCCACGCTTGGTGTCTAATTCTGATCATGGCAATGTACTCTAGGGCGTCTCGTAAATCTTGTGCTTTGCCTTCAGGAAGTAGTTTAGCTTCGATAATATCTTCTAAACGCTCGAATGAATTTTGTTTACGACTGCCTATCGCTAATGCATGCACGCGTATCACATCAGATAAAGGCGCTGTACCGCGGCGTTTTAAGTTCATAGAGCGCTTGTGTTGGCCATTATGCTCTAACACAAAGTCTTTAAAGAAACCTAAAGGCGGCGTTCTGTTACGCGCATTCGCAGCAAGGTTTGCCAAGAAACGCTTATTCTTGCGCCCTTCTGTTGCGATAAAGCGTTTGAGTTCATCGGCCCATTTGTTTTTACCGTAAACACCATCTAAATCAAAAAAGATCGAGCTATGTAATAAAGCCTGCGGTTTAGGTTCGGCCATCCAACCTGCAAATTGTTCTTTCCACTGCTCGCGTGTTAAACGCCACTTTTTAAATGACGCCATGATTTCGCCTTCACAATATTTGTAGCCACACTCAGCTAAACCGTCACAAACAAAATCAGCCAAATTCTGAAAATACTCGTCATGTAATTCCTCGTTAAAACTATTATCAAGGATAATGGCGTTATCTTGGTCGGTCACAATTAATTGCTCATCACGCGCCATTGAACCTAAAGCGATGAAGCAATAAGGAACCGGCGGTGTGCCAAACTTTTCTTCAGCTAAATCAAGTAAACGCTGTTTGAAGGTACGCCCTATTACAGCCATTGCGGTACCAATCATGTGAGAGTTAGCATCTTCGTTAACCATACGAACAAATACATTAGGTAATTGCCTTGCATAGTGAGCTAAATCTTCAACCGATTGCTGAGCTAATATGCCGCGCACTAACAATAAGCTACTTTGCGACTCGTAGCGTAAAATATCCGATAACGAAATAACGCCAATCGGCTTTTTCTTAACAACCACAGGCAAGTGGTGAATGTTATCTCTGAGCATGGCCAGTACAGCTTCAAACACATAGGCATTACTATCGAGTAGTATTAAGTCTTTTTGCATTATTTGAGCAGCTGGCGCTTCGTAACTTAACCCTTCAGCAATTACACTGGTGCGTAAGTCACGGTCAGTAATAATGCCAACAACTTGGCCGTCGTCATCATCAGGATCATCACTGATTGGTTTATCGGCATCAGTAACAAGCACAGACGATACCGACTCTTGCGTCATTAATTGCGCAACCATTTGCACAGAGGCATCTTTTGCCACAGTGACAACATCACGATGAAGAAGCGACTTGACCTTGGCGGTTGTTAAATCGTTGCTGTCTGCCTGTTCAACAATTGCCTGATGAAGGCGCACATTACCATCGGCTTCAAAAAAGTCAGCAAATGTTTCGTATTCGTCGCAGTATTGATTAAACAACTCAACATTAATGCAATAAACTAAGGTGTCTTCGAGTGCCTTTGCCGGAAAGCGAACTTTGCGGTTCATCAGAAGGCCCATTTGCCCAAAAATGCCGCCGATAGTTAAACGGTTGTATAAATCACCATCACGACGATATATCTCTACAGCACCTGTTCGAATAACAAATAAATCAGCGATATCCTCGCCATAATTTAGTATTTCAGTGCCTGCGCGAAAATAAGCGATTTCGACTTGTGATGCGAGTTTATTTACCGCCTCTTCAGGAAGATCATCAAAGGGAGCGTGATCAGAAAGAAATTGGGCGATATCGACGTGTTCGGCTTGCATACGCGTACCTAGTTTTAAACAATTGATTTAATTGTGAGGGTAATTGGCTATTTTTTCAAAGAAAAAATAGCCAATTAAGTTGGATTAAGCCTTTTCTAACTCTTCAGCCAGAAGTTTCGACTCATCACCTCTTGGTTTAGTAAAGCGAGCTAAACCAAGGTAAATAACAGGCGTTAAATAGAGGGTAAATAACACAGCCAGTGCTAAACCGCCAAATACTACCCAACCAATGGCGTTACGAGCCTCAGCCCCTGCGCCGGTAGATAAAATAAGAGGTAATGCACCCAATAAAGTTGAAACCAGTGTCATCGCTATTGGGCGAAGACGAACTAATGCGGCCTCTTCTACCGCCACTCTAACCGAGCGGCCTTGGTCACGTAATTGGTCGGCAAACTCCACCAGCAAGATGGCATTTTTAGCAATTAGACCAATCAGCATCACTAAACCAATTTGCGAGTAAATGTTTAATGATGTACCTGTTAGATATAACGCTAAAATTGCAGATGTAATACCAAATGGTACTGTGATCATCACAACAATTGCACTATTCACACTTTCAAATTGCGCTGCCAATACCAGAAGAACAATTAAAAAGGCCAGAACATAGGTCACTAATACTTCATTGGCGGTTTCTTCAAAGGTTAATGCCTCACCTTTAAACGCTAAGCTGATGCCAGCAGGCAGAGATTGCTCTGAAATATCACGGATTTTTGTAACCAGCTCAGCAATAGTTACGCCCTCAGGCATTTCCATACTCAGTTCAATAGCACGGCGCTGCGCGTGGCGCTCAAGCTCTGCTGCAACACCTTCTTCAGTAATCGTTGCCACACTACTCAAGGGCACTAATTGACCATTACGGCCACCAACATACAAGTTAGCTAAATCGCTCGGGTTTGTGATGGTTTGGTTTTGTGCTTGCAACATAATCGGGATTGATTGGTCACCAATGTTTAAATCGGCGATATCATCACCATTGATTGCAGCACGTAACGTTACTGATATATCACTAAGCGATACGCCTAGCTCTTCAGCACGACGTCTATCAATATTAACCCGTAATTGTGGCTGTGACGGCTGATATGAAATACGCACAGGGGCCACTTCTGGCACTGCTTTTTCAATTTCAGCAGAGAAATCTTGCGCGGCTTTAAATATCTCGAGGTAGTCTTGGCCCAATAAGGCAAGCTCAATACCACCGCCTTGACCACGCAAGTTCAAACTATTTGAACCACCTGGGTAACCAGCCGCACCAGGAATATTACCTAAAGGCTCACGTATTTTATTGATAATTTCTTGCTGACTAAAATGACGTTCGTCCCAATGTTTTAGTGGCACAGTGATAAATACAATATTTGGATCCCACTGCCCAACCACAGTGTAAATAGACTCAATATCACCACTTTCTACATACGGCAATAAGATATCTTCCATTTGCACCGCTTGCCTGTCCATAAAATTCAGGCCAACACCATCAGGACCACGAGCAAAAATACGAATTTTACCGCGATCTTCTGTTGGTAATAACTCGTTATCTAAATTGAAATACAGTGCCCCAGAGCCTGCAGCAACCAACAAGCATGCAAAGAAAGTAAGCCATGCATGTTCAAGTACACCGTGTATTGTGCGCTTATAAACAGCGGCTAACACATGGCCAACTTTTGCAAATGGATGAAAACCGCCCTGCTTTAATTTCAGTTTTGATGTCAGCGCAGGGACCAAAGACAGCGCTACAAAACTTGATATGATAACGGCGCCAGCTAATACACCACCAAACTCTCTAAATAGTCGTCCTGCTGTTGATGGTAAAAAGGCAATAGGCACAAACACCGCAGCTAATACGGCGGTTGTTGCCACAACAGCAAAGAATACTTCACGGGTACCAACCACTGCAGCTGCACGGCGACCAAGACCTAAGCCCCGCTGACGTTGTATGTTTTCACTAACCACAATGGCATCATCTACTATTAGGCCAGTAGCTAACACGAGTGCAAGCAAGGTAAGAATATTAATTGAGAAACCAAGCGCCCAAATAAGTGCTAAAGAGCCAATTAATGCAACAGGTATCGCAAATGCAGGAACCAGCGTTGCGCGCCATGAGCCAATAAACACCCACAGTGTGATCACCACTAGTAGCACGGTTAGTAAAAGTGAATTAATAACTTCATCAACTGAGCTTCTGATAAACTGCGCATCGTCAGAGGTTAAAGTAAATTCCATTTCAGGAAAACGCACTCGCATACGTTCGATTAAAGTTAGCACTTCATCTGAAATTTCAATGGTATTAGATTGCGCCTGACGAATAATTTCCATGCCAATCACAGGTGTACCATTAAGCCTTACGAATGAACGCGGATCAGCTGGACCAAAGTAAACAGCCGCAACATCGCCAATACGGGTATCGTCTCGTACAATGATATCGGCTACTTGTTCTGCAGAGATTGACGTTGCATCAGCACGAACGATTACCTGTTGGTCGTTTGATTTTAAACTACCCGCAGGTACATCAAAAGGAGCCTGACGAAGTACGTTGGCAATATCTGGTACGGTAAGGTTAAAGCTACTTAGCTTAAGTGGGTCGATGCGCACTCTAAGAACCCGTTCACGGTCGCCATTTAAGCGAACATCGGCAACCCCTGGAATGGTTAAAAACTGCGGGGCTAAGTCAACATCAACACGCTCTGTCAACGCCTCAAGGGATAAGCTATCACTTGATACCGTTAACGATACAACCGCTTCGGCATCATTATCGGCTTTAATAATTGATACCCGTTCAACTTCTTCGGGTAATTCTCGCTGCACACGGGCTACCGATTCGCGTGTTTCGTTTGCAGCATCATCTAGATTAACACCGGGGCGAAACTCAACCACGATACGAGCATTGTTTTCTTCACTTTGCGCACGAATCGACTTTACACCACTTACCCTCGCAACCGCCCCTTCGAGCTTACTAGTTACTTCGGTATCTACAGTCTCCGGTGAACCACCCGGAAAAGACGCTGATACAGTAATACGTGGTCTATCAACATCAGGAAGCTCACGTACTTCAACACCTGCTATTGCAGCGATACCGGCAATAATAATGAGTAAGTTAAGTACCACAATTAAAACAGGGCGACGTATCGCCATTGATGGCAAGTCTTCCATCATAGGTTGCTGTTTCATCATTACTCCTTGGCTAGCTGCACTTCATTGATGAAATTAAGCTCTTGATTAGGTCTTAGGCGCTGAACGCCTTCTGTCACCAATAAGTCACCTTCGTTTAAGCCACCAGAGACTAGTAAACGCCCTGCTAAACGCTGCTCAATTTTAACATCAACGCGTGTGGCTTTTTTATCGACACTCTTCCATACGTAAGGGCCTGCTGCCCCCCACATCATGGCTGCTTCGGGTACTACAGCAAGCTCTTCACCTAGAATATTTATGTGCACACGAAAGCTCATACCCGGCATAAATTGCTGAGCATTATTGTCAAGTTTGGCTTTTGTTCTGAGTGTGCGGGTTTGCGCATTGATACGCGAATCAAGCTCTGCCACCTTAGCCGTGTAAGCTTTATCGCCTAACCAAGGCACTACTTCGACCGAAGATTTTTGTTTAAGCACTGAGATAGCGGCTTCTGGGGCATTAAAATTGATATAAAGCTCAGAAATATCATCGATAGTGGCAATGGCTGTTTGGGTTGTGATCCTATCGCCTACTTCGACGTCAGTTAAACCCATAACACCACTGAACGGAGCACGAACTTCGCGGTCTTCACGCTCTGTTTTCGCTTGCATTAACTGGACTTTTGCAAGCTCATAAAGTGTTTTCGCATCATCTAAATCACTTTGTGGCACCGCACCACGGGCGTGGCTTTCTTCAAGCCTTTTCATGGTGCGCTCAGCATCTTTTAAGGTAATTTCAGCTTCGATCAACGCTGCTTTTTGTCTACGTGAATCAAGCTCTAACAGTAAGTCACCTTTGGCAACGTTATCGCCTGGTTTAAAGTAAACAGCGGTGACTCTGTCCCCAACTGCTGGGTAAAGAGTGACTGAGTGAATCGCTTCTGCATTACCCACTGCTTTTATCTGTTGTTTAGACTTTTCAACAGACACTGATTCTACAACTACATTAGCCGCCTCAGCGACGGAAACACAACTAATACAGGCAATTAAAGTCCATGTATGTAATTTGCCAATTGTCAAAATTTCACCTAAATAAGAATCGTTTTAATTGTTACGAAGTGTAACAGCTTTGTGATCAATAAAAAGCTGACTTCGTTTAATAAACAATTAGCCAAGGTGAAATAAACTCATACATCGCCTGTGTTTTCTAATTAGAAACGACAATGTGATGAATCGACCTCTTTTAAGTGTGCTTCGCTTGCAATGGTTACCTCCAGACAATAAGAACCATCACTTATATGTTCTTTTTGAATAGGCATAAAAAAACCCCAGACAATGCTGGGGTTTCTATCAATTCATAAAGCTAACAATTACTGTTGGCGCTGTGCTTCTTTTTGTGCTTTTTTAGCTTCTTTACGCTTACGAAGAACTTCTTGCGCTTCGTTACCGATGTGCCCTTCGCCACGCGCTTGTGCTAACTCGATTTGCTTTTGACGCTCAGCAAAACGAGCACGTTGCTCTTCTGTTAGGCTGTCGTGACAGTGATGACACGATACACCCTCCATGTATTCAGGCTTTTGCTTTTCTTCTTCAGTGATAGGCATACGACATGCGTGACATTGGTCGTAAGAGCCTTTTTGTAAATCGTGATTTACCGCTACACGGTTATCAAATACAAAACACTCACCTTCCCACATGGTTTCTTCTTTTGGTACTTCTTCTAAGTACTTAAGAATACCGCCTTCAAGGTGGAATACTTCGTCAAAGCCTTGCTCTTTCATGTACGCAGTTGATTTTTCACAGCGAATACCACCGGTACAGAACATAGCGACTTTTTTGTGCTTTGCTGGGTCTAGGTTTTCTTTCGCCCATGCTGGGAATTCGCGGAATGTCTTCGTGTTTGGATCAACGGCATTTTGGAAAGTACCGATCTCGATTTCGTAATCGTTACGCGTATCGATAAGAATCACTTCAGGATCTGAAATTAATGCATTCCAATCAGCTGGTTTTACGTATGTACCCACTACTTCACGTGGATCGATACCTTCAACACCCATAGTTACGATTTCTTTTTTCAGTTTTACCTTAGTACGGTAGAACGGGCATTCATCATCATATGACTCTTTAGTCACAATGTTGTCTAGGTTTGGTTGTGAATCTAACCATGCAAGTAGGTTATCGATACCTTCACGTTTAGCAGAAACAGTACCGTTGATACCTTCAGCCGCAAGTAACAAAGTACCGCGTACTTCATTGTCTTCCATTACTTTTAGTAGTGGTTGGCGAATCGCTTCAAAATCAGGAAGGGCTACAAACTTGTAAAGTGCGCAAACAACAAAGTGCTCGCTAGTTACATTGTCTTTATGAACAGCAGTCATGGTTTTACCTTTTGCTTTAAATGCCCATGTGGGGCGTTAACCGAATCGCAAATCCGGCGCATTGAGGGCGCGTATTTTACGCGAATTAGCGATAATTGCAAAAACTGATGCGAATTAGCTGTGTTTTTACTGTCTCCTAGTGAGGCAAGTGCGTTATAATGAACGGGATTTACAAATTTTGCTCATCGGAGATTACGCATTGCAATTTACTGAACTTGGGATTGATACACGCCTCGAAAAACAACTCGCGCATCAAGGCATCACCCAGCCCACTGACATTCAAGCTCACGCGGTACCAACAGCTATCGCAGGCCATGATATTTTTGCACAGTCAAAAACAGGATCGGGCAAAACGCTGGCGTTTTTATTACCTGCTGTACAGCGTGTAATGAAACAAAAAGCACTCAGTAAACGCGACCCTCGCGTTTTAATCGTTGCACCTACCCGCGAATTAGCAACCCAAGTGTACAGCCAATTAAGGCTATTAATTGCCGGTACAAACATTAGTGCTGTAAAAGTACTGGGTGGTGAAAACTTTAATGACCAAATTAAAGCACTGCGCAAAGACCCTCATTTTGTAGTAGGTACACCAGGGCGTTTAGCTGACCATTTGAGTCAACGCTCATTACAGCTTTCAGGCTTAGAGCTGTTAATTTTTGATGAAGCTGACCGTATCTTAGATTTAGGCTTTACCGATCAAGTTAAAATGATTAACGAGCTTGCTGATCACCGTTTACGCCAAACGTTATTGTTTTCAGCAACCCTTGACCATGCACAAGTTGATGCCCTGTCACGTAACCTTTTACGTTCACCAAAACAAATATTGTTAAGTGCCTCTAACGAGCAACATAGTGACATTACTCAGCAGCTTTATTTAGCTGATCATCTAGATCACAAAGAAGCCCTACTTGAGCACTTTGTAAAACAAGACAATGTTGGCCAATGCATTATTTTCACCGCAACACGTATAGATACTCAACGTTTAAGCCAGCTATTAAACGATAAAGGCTTTAAAGCGCAAGCGCTTGCGGGTGACTTAACACAGGCAAAGCGCCTTGAAATTATGGATGCCTTTAGCCGTGAAAACTTTAAAATCTTAATCACCACCGATGTTGCATCACGTGGTCTTGATTTATTAAGCGTGACCCACGTAATTAACTTTGACCTACCAAAGCATGTTGAAGAATATGTGCACCGTATTGGTCGTACTGGTCGCGCAGGCTTTAAAGGAACTGCTATTTCATTAGTGGGCCCGAAAGATTGGCCAAGCTACAAAGCAATTAAAGCATTTTTAAATGATGAATTAAGCTTTTTCACCGTTGACGGCCTTGTTGGTAAATTTAAAGGTCTGCGCGAGAAAAAACCAAACACAGTTTGGAAAAAAGCAGAGAAAAAAGTGGCTGCAAAACCTGCAAAACCAAAACGCAAAGCAGCCCCTAAAAAGCCTAAAGCCCCTATTCAAGCACCAATTGATGTAGATGGTTTTGCTCCAATGCGCCGTAAGAAAAAGCCAGAACAGGAATAACAATGAGTATTTTAGGAACCACACAAACCCTTTTCGTTAACGAAATGTCTAACGAAGGTGCTTATTTAGATGGCCGTGATTTGGGCGAAGTATTCTTACCAAGCAAAGAAATTGATTACGAACTAGAAGCTGGCGACAGCGTTCAAGTATTCATTTACCTAGATCACGCAGGTCACCCAACCGGCACCACAAAAAAACCATTGGCTGAGGTAGGCGAATTTGCCCTACTACGCGTTAAAGCAATCAATAGCACCGGTGCGTTTATGGATTGGGGCCTTGAAAAAGACGTACTTGCGCCATACAACGAACAAAAGCCAAAAATGAAAGACGGCTTTTCTTATCTTGTACGTTTATACCTAGATAATGCCAGCCAACGTATTTGTGCATCGAGCAACTTTAATAAATTTTTATCGAAAGAAGCACCAACTTACTCAGTAATGGAAGAAGTTGACTTAATCGTTGCCGGTAAAACAGACCTTGGCTACAAAGTACTTGTAAACGAAGCCCACATTGGCGTTGTTTACTACAACACAGTATTTAAAAAGCTGTTTGTGGGCCAACGCTTAAAAGGCTTTATTCAAAAAGTACGTGAAGACGGTAAAATCGACGTACTACTTGAAAAGCCAGGTATGGGTAAAGTAAACGACTTAGGCGAAAAAATATTAGCTAAATTAAAAGCCGAAGGCGGCGTACTTCACCTAGGTGATAAGTCAGACCCTGAAGCAATTAAAAAGACTTTCTCAACCAGTAAAGCAAACTACAAAAAAGCCATTGGTGGTTTGTTTAAGCAAGGTTTAATCGAGATTGAAGCGACGTCGGTTAGATTGAAGTAAGTTGCGAGTTGCGAGTTGCGAGTTGCGAGTTGCGAGTTGCGAGTCAACAAGATATTGAATTATCTGAAAGAGTAAGGTGAAAGCTTTACTCTTTTTTTATTCTTATTGGTTTATAGCTTTAACGTACGGGTGCTATAAGTTTTCTAACGTTATTTTGAGTACTATTCATTTAAAAGTGGAAGTCGGTATTGTTCCAAAACCAACATTTCCGGATTAACTCATTACTGCCCCAAAATGATTTAACGTAAATACTCTAAGGTCGCCTTTGAGCGATCACCTGACACTGAAAAAGTTAAATTTATTCCTGTTTAGATGAGTTGTCTCCTAATTTTTCTCGATAACATTATTAACCACCACTTTGGGGCAAAATAACATGCTTAATTCCTAGCTGTTTTAATTATCTGTTTACAAAGGTAATTATTGGTGAAATTATCAGGGTATGTAATACACGCCGTTTTGGTGTGCTTATAACCCACACAAAGTGTTGTTCAATAAGATGTTATGTGATTGGGCAGAGCTGAGAGTATGCCGAAAATGAATAATCCAGAAATAAAATCACTGTTTAAATACAAACCATTAAATAATTTTACTTTAGACATTATCGCAAATAATAGGATTTATTATCCAAAGCCAGAATCATTTAATGATCCATTTGATACACAGTGCTCCTTTAAGAACTCGTCAGCTATAATTGAATCTAACGATCAGGATAAAATCAAAAAAGCGTTTCCTAATGAAGATCCAAATGAGGTTCTTGCTTACACAAGAAAAGACCTAACAGGTGACATTGATTCCTTTAAAAAGGAACTTAAAGATTTTGGTATTTTATCCTTAGCGAAGATGAAAAAGATATACTAATGTGGTCTCACTATGCTGATGACCACAAAGGAGTTTGTATCGAGTTCGAGAGAAATGATTCAAATGAACTCGGTAATTCAAAAGTTACTAGAAAGGTTGCATATACTAAAAATTATCCATCAATGAACGTTAAATCACTTCTTTCAAAGGATGGTCATGAAAAGTCTTTGATGCGTGTTTTATATACAAAGTCTGAGCAATGGAGTTATGAAAGAGAGTGGCGAACCTTTCAGGCTGATGGTGGAAAAGTTTATCCTATTCCGGGAGAAATATTATCAATAACGTTTGGGGCTCGCGCATCTGATTTGGATATAGATATTATAAAAAAACTTGTTGGTCATTCTATACCGTTATATAAAGCACAACTTAAAGAAAATGAATTCCGTATCAAGCTGAAGAAAATCACATAAAAAGCTTAGTTAGCTGGAGCGTTACAACTCTATGAGGTATGGATTCGAAATTAAATATTATCTCTGGAGTTTTTCAGCTAAGTCGATGTGCCCTAGATCACTTATGATATTTGGGCTTATAGGAAAGCTTTACCACTTAATGCTTAGGTGAAATACAATTTTATCTGCCCAATAAAACTACTATAGTTGAGCGTCAGCTGCTGGCACTTTGAAGTAGTTCAGCTTTGAGCTATAACAGTACAGTGGTAAATTATGGTGTATTAAATCGATTTTTTTGACCCAATTGGCTTTAATAACCAAAGAGCTGGCTTTAGTGTGGCAATGGGCCTGCTATAGCGCGTGAATTGAACGTGTAATGGAAAGAGTATGAAAGCGTATCAAAAGGACATAATCTCACTTATAGATGAGTGTCGTAAAGATGCACACTTTTTGAAAATGATGAGCCCACTTGTTGATTGGCGAAGCATGGTAGTTAAAGATGGGGTGGCTAAAAAGCCGCTTAAATTAATGGATGCGTTATTAGCGAGTTATCCTAACTTAGTAAACAGATTGTGGGGAACGTCAACATGTCGCACTACAATATCCCCGTTTGATGTGGCTAAGTGGCTTTGTAAGAAAGCGAATGAGATAGATGCTAAGCAAGCGTTTAAATATTTTCTTGATTTTGCCGATAACCAAACAGTTCCTTTGCATCTTATTTCACTGTTGGAAGGCGTTTATCCTGATCAAACATATTATTTTGATGATAATACGCGTATTTGTGGGTTTGAAGCGCTCCCAGATGGGGTTAAAAACAGGATTAATAGGGATTGGTATGATATCAGTCGTGATTACCCTGGGGATAAGCCTGCTTTTATCGTAACCACAGTTCGTCAAAATATGTTTGATGCTCATGATTATGACGATGTGGCTCATGATGAAAGAAGATCACTTTACGATATTTTAGAATCACATACCTTGAAGGCAAATTTCTTGTCGCTCTTTACAAAGGAATATGGTGCGTGTATTACGAGTAATAGAATGCTTTTTGACGATACAGTGCCATGCTCTGGCTTTATTGATGTGAACATTATAAGCGCACTGCAGTTGCTACGTCCTTTTTGCAATGATGATTTGTATTTTGATGATAAAGACACGTTGAAGAACGTGTTTAGCAAGTACAACGCGTTAAATAGTAAAACCAAAGGGGCAATTGAATTGGCGCTTAAACGTAAATCGTCTTCTATGAATTCTCATGACCTTGTTGATAAGGCAGTTGATTTAGGGATGTGTGCTGAATCAATTCTAACGAAGAGTGAAAGTTCAGAACAGCTGTCGTTACAAGTACGATTACTTGGTGCCAAGCTTTCTTCAGATAACTACAAGGAGCGAGAAGTGAATTATAACTACTTAAAAGCCTTCTACAACATTCGCTCGTCTGCTGTCCATAATGCGAAGGTTAAAGATGTCGTTCCGGTAAGGGATGTTGGAAAGGAGGTACCCTCACGGGATGTCCTCAATAAAGCATCACGCATATTATCTAACTGTATTCTTAAAGTAATTCATTTAAGTGGTTTGAATGACTTTGAGAAAGAGCTCTACATGCTGAAATAGTTATTTTGGTTTATGACTTGAACCTGTTTAAATTTTAATTATTGGAAATGATCAAATAGTTGTTTTTTTGTCGACCAGATTTGATTTTGGTGGTACGTGTAGAGGTTCGCTGTATCGCTTAATAGGAAACTTAGTTTTGTTTAAAGGGAGATGTAAGTGAAGCTAAAGGAGTCAAACCTTGACCACAGACATTATAACCCCTGACCGTCTTCAATTGGTACAAAGCCGTCCTTTGGCTCTAACTCATTATGCCCATAATTGAGTTAACGTAATTACTCTAAGGTCGGCTTTGAGCGATCAGACACAGTGTTATTCATCTAATGCTATTGGCTCTACTCCATAAACCTGATATTCCACATAACTTTAATGTCATCGCTGTGTAAATACACAGCTATATCGTTGTGCTTCCATAGTCAAGAAAATGAGCTACGAGCTAATATTCTTTTTATGAATACCTTAGGCGTCAATAAAAATATTATAGTTGGCAATGCACTACGTTATTTGTTAAAAATAAATTCATTAATACATGCGTGAAACATCGGCACAAAGATGCGCGGCGAGCGCACTAGAAAATTGTTAGGGCACTATGTGATTCCTCACCATATTTTTAATCGTCGCTATTGCAGGCTGCTCTTCTAGCCTAAAGTCATAGATGATGCTGACTCCAGTGAAGGTATTGTAATAATGAGCCGAAATGCAGAGATAATATTGACAAAAGTAGCCTCATATCCTTCTAGAAGTTATTCATTTTATTTTGAAGAAATTAATAAGTTTTCGGGTAAATATTGTGGCAGCAATTATGAAGTTACTCTGAGAGATGACATGATTGTTGACATTAACTACGAATGTCAGTCTGGTGGTTGCGGAGAGACACTAAATCAAGCATATGTTTTTTAAATAACATGCCCTAACAAGGCCTTAAAGTCGGATTCGTAACAGTTGGCTCGGTTCCGCTTCGCTTCACAGTTTAGCCAACTATTACTCACCGCTTAGGGCGGCGTTAGCAATTTAATTTAGCATTTAAAAAATCTTTTAACCCCTTTTGGTGTGTTCGAACGTTATTAAAAAACAATAATTAAAATTTCAGGAAAATATGAACAATAAAGTCTTTAAACCCCTCATCGTTAGCTCACTCGTTCTATGCAATTATGTCAGCGCTGCAGATTGTCATGATGTGTCACAAAATATTGCCAAACAACTTGAAGATAACTACGTCATTGAAAATACAGCAACAAGGTTAGCTCAGTTAATACGTTCGCAAGTATTTTTATCTGGTTGTGAACGTCAAAAGTCATCTGAAGATATTGCTGAATTTATGACCTTGGAATTAAACAAGATTGCAAATGATAAACATCTTTCTGTTGTTTATGATCCAAATTGGGTTAGTGAATTGAAAGACTATCGTTCGTCAGCACAAACTGAGGCGTTTGCTGATAGTCGTGTCATGGAGACTCCTATAGACAACTATGGTTTTAAAAAGGTTGAATTGCTTGATGGCAATATTGGTTACCTCGATATAAGAGCTTTCTCTGACAGTCACTTAGGAGGTGAGACGCTTGAAAATGCGATGAAATTTTTACAGCATGCCGATGGTATCATTATTGATTTAAGGAACAATTATGGCGGTAGTCCATTTATGGTGACTTCCTTAGCAAGTTACTTCTTTGACCTAGATACAGTCCATTTATCAACTTTTGAAAGCCGTGAAAACGGTGTGTTAACTCAAACGCAAGATTGGACTTCGCCATATGTACCTGGTCCTAGGTTTAAAGATACTCCACTTTATATCCTCACCAGCAGTAATTCTGCATCCGCTGCAGAAGGCTTTAGCTATTCAATGCAAAGTTTGAATAGAGCAACCATTGTTGGAGAGGTAACTGCTGGCGCCGCTCATGGTAGAAGTACTGAAATAGTAAATAATGATTATATTCTCACTTTACCATCCACACGACCTGTAGATCCAAGAACAAATGACAACTGGGAAAGAAAGGGGGTGAAACCAAATATTGAAACAAGTAGTGATAATGCATTTTATGTTGCTTATGCAGAGGTGCTTAATTCCTTAATCAAAAGTAATAGTAAAAACCTTGGTTTGCATCAATGGGTCTATCCATTGGTTAAAGCAAAATCGAGCCAATACCAGCCAAGTCAGAGTGATTTCAATCAGATAGTAGGTACGTTTGGAGAGCGCAAGATATTCCAAAAAAGTGGTAAACTCTTTTATCAATATTCAAATGATCCGGCGTTTGAAATTGAGTTACTTGATAAAAAGACCATTGTTTTTAAAGCGTTTACTGAAGCAAGACTGCAAGCAATATATAAAAATAAGCAAGTCATTGCATTGAAAATGCTCTCTTTGGGTGAGGATGAAAGAGTGTTTCAGAGAACGATGTAAAAATTGCTAACAAGGCTGTTAACACGGACAAAAAATATTTGGCTTTGATTGTACCTAACAAAATTCTAGCCAACTATTTTAGCTGGTTACAACGGCGTGAAGATCCGCTTTTGGCACAGAGTCATCCTTCGGCGCTAAATTGTTTCTGTCCATCGGCGAGTTAAAATATAGCTCGCCTTTGCCCCAAAACGAGCTAGCGAAAATGCTTAAAATCAGTTATTAATAACTCAGATTGCGGCTCCTAAACGAGTAAAAATATAATTGCTTATTAAGGCAAATTTAGGTGTAATGAGTACATAATAAGCGCTGAGCAATGCAGGGAAAGCATACATAACACTAGCTAAGCTGATTAAATTAGCTACGAAAGTGAGAACCACCAAAAAGCAAATTCCCATAGCATAAACAACACCAACTCTGTCACACCAAGCAGGTAGCGGCTCAGTCCAACAAGCGATTATGCAACACAGACTGCGTGTCGCATAAATACTAAAATGTTAGTGTTTAAGGAGAATAAATGAAATCTGCGTGGTTGCTTTTTAGTCTTTTTGTTCCAGTGGTTGTTTTTGCCAAGCCTAGTTTCGTCACGGTAAATGGATATGATGTCGAATACGAGATGTCTGGTAATGGCAAACATACCGTATTCTTAGAGGCTGGAGGTTCAGCAGGTTTATCTGATTGGGACCCTATTTTCAAAAGTCTTGCCAAAAACACTCGTGTCATTCGTTACTCTCGGATTGGAAACGGTGGCTCAGAGCACGTTGTGAAGAATTATAGCTCTGAGGAGTATGCTGAAGAGGCCCGTTTAGTTCTTGAAGCTCTTCACATTAAAAAACCAGTAGTTTATGTGGCCCATTCATATGGCGCTTACATCGCTAGACGCTTTGCTGCTACCTATCCTGAATGGGTTTCCGGGTTAATGCTAGTTGAGCCAGCTTCAGAACATGATGTTGATATTATGAGAAGAATTGATCTTACTAAAGCAGAAAAAGAAATTGCTCAAGTGAAACTGGACGATATGAAAAACGGAATGTCTAACCAATACCTAGATTTCTGGGCTAAACGACCACTGCCCAGTTATCCTGAAATACAGGACATTCCTGTAACAGTCATTGCATCAATAAAAAAATATGAAAATCCTCCATTACTCTTTTTTACAGATGAAGCTCGGGAAATGTGGGGAGAATTACACTCTGAATGGGCATACGCATTTCCACAAGGAAAGGCTGTATTAACAAACAAGAGTTACCATTTCCCACAGAAAGATGAGCCAGATATGGTCGTTCAGGAAGTCTTCGACTTGTTGGGGAGAATTAATCACTAACAAGTGCAGTCAGCGGATTCGCTTCGCTCTCCGCTGCTGCAAGCGTTGGTACTCAGGTGAAAGTGAGGTTAAATTGAAGCGTAGTGTTCAGTTTAAAATATATTTGGGTTTGTTATTGTTATGTATCATAGGCTTCCAATTCCAAGTGACTACCGTTGATGACTTCTTTGTTAACCCCGTTTATATCGGTGGCATGGTGCTTGCTATTCTATTAGTAATTAAAGCGTTGGGTTATACCTGCCAAAAATGCTCACGAAATCAAATTGTACAAGGCTTTTTCAAATATCGTTTACCAACGTCAAAGTGTTACAACTGCGGTCACGATATTGATCAACATCGCACTTAACAAAACAAATTAAATGGTGAACAAAAAACAGTTAGCTACCTCACAAATTATAGCCAACTATTTTTTACCGTTTATTTGCGGCGTTATCTTTCGAAGTGCTAAATGGTTTCTGTCCAAAAACGAGTTGGCTCGATCATCAGATTCTCGCTTGTAGATAACCTAGAGTATTTTTCAAATTGCCAACAAACAAAAAGAGCATTGTATAACGCGCGATATAAATCACGCATACAATGCTCTTTAAAGACTATTTTAAAATAACGAGGTTATTTTAGTTAATCGTTAATTTCTTTTAGTGTTGCAACTGGGTCTGCCGGTTGGGTGATTGGGCGGCCTAAAACTAAATAGTCGCTGCCATCTTCAACGGTTTCTCCTAAAACCTTAATTAGAAGATTACTATTTTTTCAATAGCAAAATAAGTTTATAAGTAGCATCACATGGGCAATATACTAATTCGAACTTACCGCAAATAGTACTCTGACTATCTATCAGTTTATTACTCAAGCCCACCGTTATACATTAGCTTCTTATACATATTGGAATTGATGGGCAATATACAAAATAACAGCTGCGGCTAGCCAACACAATAAAGCCAGTCCTATGTTTTTAAAAGCCTCTTTTTTATGTGAAATCGCAATTGAATTGAAAAAATTATTAGTTAGAAATAAAAATGAGAAACATCTAACAAGCAATGGATGAGAACAATTTTCTAATGATTTACTAAACTCAGAGACTGAATTAACAGAAAAAATTACAAACCAATAAGGAATGGAATTACTAAAATTGCGAGAAGAAATTTTTCCATGTCCTAATATTTTCCTTACGAATAACCTTGAAGCATATTCACTGCCACGGCCGAGCTTAATATTTGTGATACAACCCGTGCTATAACGCCCCAATAAGGGGAAATTTATAGTTTGCTAAATAAAATAGTTGAGCGGGGCGAAAACAGTACACTGTAAATTTCCATCTTGATTGGCTTGTTATGTGCTTGCTATATCCCTAGTTAACATTTGATAAATACTAATTAAATAAGTGACAACGATAACACAAGAGATAGCTAAAATACTGCTGTTAGGAAATAAATACCAAGCTGCTACAATTAAAATGCTTCTTAACACAGCATGTATTAAGCCAACAGGATGGTTAACGATCCAAGAATAGACTACCCAATGAAGTCCTAAGCCAACGCCTAAACTCAAAGGAACAAATTCAGGTGCATTAAAAAGTAATGGTATATGGACAGCCCAAAGAAGATTAACCATAATTATGCATAAGCCCATTAGTTTTGCTAAAGGGTTAGATGAGGAAACTAAGTTCTCTTTTCTAAATTTAGCAATTAATAAAGCTATAGGAAAAATACCGCCTGTTGCAAAAAGTAGAATATATATAGAAATATTTGCGCTAAATTGTGTACTTAAAAGCCCAACTAAACCCCAAATAATGGCTCCAGCAACCGGCATTGAAATAGATCTGTTTGAAGATTGTTCAAATTCTTTTCTATATCCATCTAATGTCAAAATACTTTCTCCTCGCTTGAGTTATGCTCAGACTTATTAAAGCACATAACAACATTTTACCAAAAATACCGATAAACACTCGCAAGTGATTACCCTAATCTAAGTAAATATATATTTAAATTTATAATAACATTATCAACTTACTAACTTCTGAGATGGGTGGCAATAAAAATTCGTCACCCCAATACCGAGAATTTACTTAATCGAGAATCAATATTTTTTATTAAACGAGAATAGCAGAGCAAAATAGATTAAAAGTCAGTTACTTAATTTTAAAAAAAGGTAAAGCGAAAATTCAAGAGTTTTACATACCGAGAATAAGGCATGTAATTTAACTACCATGAATTATGACAGTTAAAAAATACAGTGTTTAACTAATTTATAAAAACTCATTATTTGCAAATGATCAAAATGGAATACGTATTTACCCTCATAAGTTTTCCACCTTGCACAAAAAAATCTTACATCGAGCCAAAGCCGAGACATTAACACGCTTAATATGCTTTCTTTCGCTAACTTAAGCTAGCCAAACAAAAAGAGCCTTGTATCTAACGCGATATAAATCACGCTTACAATGCTCTTTAAAGGCTTTTTAAAATAACGAGGATTATTTTAGTGAGTCGTTAATGTCTTTTAGTGTTGCAACTGGGTCTGCCGATTGGGTGATTGGGCGGCCTACAACTAAATAGTCGCTGCCATCTTCAACTGCTTGTTTTGGTGTCATGATGCGTTTTTGGTCGCCTGCATCGCTGCCTGCAGGGCGAATACCAGGAGTAACCAGTTTAAAGTCTGCGCCAAGTTCTGCTTTTAGCTTTTTCGCTTCTTGTGCTGAGCACACTACCCCGTCAAGGCCTGATTCTTTGGCAAGCTTTGCTAGGTAAATCACTTGCTCTTCAGGTGTTTTATCTACACCTAAACGAGTAAGCTCTGCGGCATCCATACTGGTTAGTACAGTTACTGCAATCAGTAACGGTGCGTCATCACCAAACTGCTCTAAAGCTTGTTTTGCTTTGGTCATCATTTCAACGCCGCCAGAGGCATGCACGTTAACCATCCATACACCCATTTTTGCAGCTGCTGTTACGGCTTTAGCCACTGTGTTTGGAATATCATGAAATTTTAGGTCTAAGAATACATCAAAACCTAAGTCGATTAGTTCCTTAACAAAGCTAGGACCAAAATACGTGAACATTTCTTTGCCTACTTTAAGGCGACACGTATCAGGCGATAATTGCTTTACAAACGCAAGAGCTGTTTGTTGATCATCATAATCAAGGGCAATTAATACTTTTTTTGAATCTTCGACAGACATAACTTTCCTAAAAACTAATGGACTAATATGAATTAAAAACCGTCTATGCCACGGCTTGGAACAATTGTTTCCCAGTGCTTACAAGATGGACATACCCAATAAATGGTATGACTGGTAAAGCCACAGTGTTGGCACTGAAAATCAGGTTTAGTTGCGATATAAGACGTTACGAGCTTATCAATTTGATCGAGTACATCTTTAATATCGTTGTTTTGTTTGGCAAGTAGCTGTAATAAAAAGCTAAAGCCACGAATAGTCGGATGACGCTTTAAACTATCCGTTAAAAATTTAATTGCTTGCTCGATGTGCCCTTGCTCAAGTAAAGCTTGGCAGTGTTTTATTTTTATTAATACACCACCTTTATCTAGCAGTTCATTCAGTAATTCGTAAAACTGATGCGTTAAATTAAGCTTTTGATAGCTCAGTGCTAATTCTTCAATAAATACCGGCGCAAAAAACGTGAATTGGCTAATAAGCTCGCGCCAATAGTAAATTGCTTTTACATAATCTTCTTTAGTGAAAGCACTGTGGCCAAGCTCATACAATGGGCGAATAGCTTTGTGGTTTAAGCTAATAGCTTTACGCATAATTTGCGTATCATTGTCTTGTAAAGCTGCTTCACAGTAAAAATTGGCAATTGCTTTTACATGCTGAGGTTTAGTGAACAACTCACTGTGGGCCTCGTACATGTTAATGCCCTTTTCCCATTCACGTGTTTGTGAATAGAGATTAATAATTGGCTCTAACGCTTCTTTATAACCTGCCTTAACAAGCCATACTAAATGCTCTTCTGCACCATCTAACAAGCCTGCCATTATATAGTCTTCAGCGAGCTCTAAGCGGCTGGTTGCAGCTTGTTGCTCATCAAGACTTGGGTGTTTTAATAGCAGCTCATGAATTTTAATAGCGCGGTCAAGTTCGCCACGGCGGCGGAACATAGTGGCTAGCGTTGAATAGTGTTCAACTGAATCAGCGGCAACTTCGAGTAGATTAATAAGGTGTTCTAAGCCTTGGTCTTCTTCTCTGTCTAAGAGAAATTTAAGGCCTTTAGAATATTCAGAGGTAATTTGGCGATTAAGCTGATGAGCTTGGTTTTTAGCGCTGTTTTTACCCATTATCCAACCGTAACCGGCTGCAACGGGTAAAAGTAAAAACAGAAGCTCAATCATGATTAGGTGTCTTTATTAGCAACAAGCTTTTTATTGTTTTTTTCAGGCGCTAATTTCTTTTTTAAGCGATAATTTTGCCACTTTAACTGAGAAAACAGTGTAAAGCTTATAAAACAACCAATTGCGACACCTAAAATAAAGCAGATACTTATTACAACAGCTAGGGGCAAAGTATTACTCGCGATTAAATAATTGATTTGCACCAATTGTGGATTCTGTGAACCAAGTACAAACGCAATAAATAAACACAGCGCAATTAATACAATTTTTAATACCCTAAACAAGTAACTACTCCTGTATAAAACTAGGCAATACTCGCATTTACGCGGTCACGTAATTCTTTACCTGGTTTAAAATGTGGTACGTGCTTACCGTCTAACTCAACTGTTTCGCCAGTCTTTGGATTACGACCTGTGCGAGGAGAACGATAATGCAATGAGAAACTTCCAAAGCCACGGATCTCGATGCGATCTGAGCTAGATAATGAGCCGGCCATTTGTTCAAGAATTTCTTTAACAGCATTTTCAACATCTTTCACAGGGATGTGTGCGTGTTGCTCGGCAAGTTGTTCTATCAATTCTGACTTAGTCATAGCGTTTCCTTAAAGAGTGGTAAAGGAAGGGCAAAACTGCCCTTCCAATTTTAAAAGACTAGATATTAGTCTTTTTGAGCATTTTTGAATGCTGCAGCCATAGCGTTTTCGAACGCTGGCTCTTCTTTCTTAAGCTTCTCTAGTACTTCTTTCTCTTCTGCTTCGAAAAGAGCTTTAACAGATAAGCTTAAAGTGCGGTTCTTACGATCAACACCAACGTATTTCGCTTCGATTTCGTCGCCTGCAGAAACTACAGTAGTAGCATCTTCAACACGCTCTTGAGCGATATCAGCTACACGGATGTAACCTTCAACGCCTTCGATTAGCTCAACAGTTGCGCCTTTCGCATCAACTTCAGTCACTTTACCTTTAACAATAGCACCTTTTTTGTTTGCGTCCAGGTAGTTATTGAATGGGTCAGCTTCGATTTGTTTAACACCTAGAGAGATACGCTCACGCTCTGGGTCAACTTGTAATACGATAGCAGTGATTTCGTCGCCTTTCTTGAATTCACGTACAGCTTCTTCGCCTGGCGTGTTCCAAGAAATGTCTGAAAGGTGAACAAGACCGTCAATACCGCCTTCAAGACCGATGAAGATACCGAAGTCAGTGATTGATTTGATCTTACCAGTAACTTGGTCGCCTTTGTTTTGTAGACGAGCAAATTCTTGCCATGGGTTAGCAATACATTGCTTAAGACCAAGAGAAATACGACGACGCTCTTCGTCGATTTCAAGAACCATAACTTCAACAGTGTCACCTAGTGAAACAACTTTTGAAGGGTGGATGTTCTTGTTAGTCCAATCCATTTCAGAAACGTGTACTAGACCTTCTACGCCTTCTTCGATTTCAACGAAACAACCGTAGTCAGTAAGGTTAGTTACACGACCAGAAAGCTTAGAACCTTCTGGGTAACGACCAGCGATAGCTGCCCATGGATCTTCGCCAAGCTGTTTAAGGCCTAGAGATACACGAGTCTTTTCTTTGTCGAATTTAAGAACTTTAACTGCGATTTCGTCGCCAACATTAACGATTTCTGAAGGGTGCTTAACACGCTTCCACGCCATGTCTGTGATGTGTAGTAGACCGTCAACACCACCAAGGTCAACGAACGCACCGTAGTCAGTAAGGTTCTTAACGATACCTTTAACTTCTTGACCTTCAACAAGGTTAGCAAGAAGTTCTTCACGCTCTTGTGAGTTCTCTGATTCGATAACTGCACGGCGAGAAACAACAACGTTGTTACGTTTTTGGTCAAGCTTGATTACTTTGAACTCAAGCTCTTTACCTTCAAGGTGAGTTGTGTCACGTACTGGACGAACATCAACAAGTGAACCAGGTAGGAAGGCACGGATTGAATCAACTTCAACAGTGAAACCGCCTTTAACTTTACCGTTGATAACACCAGTAACAGTCTCTTGCTCTTCACATGCTTTTTCTAAGCGGATCCACGCTTCGTGACGCTTCGCTTTCTCACGAGAAAGGATAGTTTCACCGAAACCGTCTTCGATTGCGTCTAAAGCAACATCTACTTCGTCGCCAACAGCAACTTCTAGTTCACCAGCAGCATTTTTGAATTGCTCAGCAGGGATTGCACTTTCAGATTTAAGACCAGCATCAACAAGTACGATGTTGTTCTCGATTGAGATAACAGTACCTTTAACGATAGAGCCTTGCTCTGCTTCAAAACCCTTAAGGCTTTCTTCAAATAACTGCGCAAAATTTTCTGACATTATACGTCTCTAAATAATTAAATAACCAATTAGCAACCATGCTGCATGGGGTTGTTAAAATAGCACTGGCTTCCTGCCGGTACCTTAATAAATTACTTTTAAGCTTTTGGAAGCTTTCCTGCAAGTACTGCTTCGTCGAGTAAAGTTACAACTTTATCAAACACTTGCATTGCATTAAGCTCACTTGTATCGAGCTCAATGGCGTCTTCTGCAGGAACAAGCGGCGCAACTTCACGCGTCATATCACGGTGATCGCGAGCTTTTATGTCCTCAAGTAGACCACTTAGTGTAACATCAAGACCGCGTTCGTTCAACTCAGCAAAGCGACGACGAGCGCGCTCTTCAGCTGATGCGGTTAAATAAATCTTCAATGGTGCATCTGGGAACACAACTGTGCCCATGTCACGACCATCGGCAATTAAGCCGCTCTCAGTACGAAACGCACGTTGACGACGTAATAATGCTTCTCTCACCCGTGGTAATGCAGCAATTTTTGATGCCGCAGCACCCACTTCTTCGTTACGAATTGTGGTTGTGACGTCTTCGCCTTCCAAGACAATTTTAGAAGTATGCGTTTGGCTATCGACCAAAAACTGTACATCTAAGTTTGCAGCTAGCGGAACTAGCGCATCTTCATTATCTAGTTCAATTTGATGATGAAGCGCTGCAAGTGACAGCACACGGTAAATCGCTCCACTGTCTAATACATCCCAACCTAATTTCTCGGCTAACAAGCGACAAACAGTTCCTTTACCTGAACCACTTGGGCCATCGATGGTGATTACGGGCATTGATAACGCCTGCATTTATAACCTCCTGCAATGCACACCAAAATAAAACCGCGATATTATACGCCAGTTCTAGAAATAGATCCGCATTTAGAATGTAACTTTTTATATTTTCTTCTGTTTTATTGACTTGAGACAGACTCTAGTACTTTGAAAAACGTTGGAAAAGTTTTGTATGTACACTTAGGATCGTTAATGGTTATCGGCTTTCCGCCAACGGCAACCATTGCAAAACACATGGCAATACGGTGATCGTTATAGGTATCAATCGCTACATCGTTAAATGTGTCTGGTGGTGTAATTTCGATGAAATCTTCACCTTCAACCACTTCTGCACCAACTTTACGAAGCTCAGTCGCCATGGCATATAAACGATCTGTTTCTTTTACACGCCAGTTATAGATATTACGAATTGCTGTTTTACCTTTAGCGAAAAGCGCAACAGTGGCGAGTGTCATTGCCGCATCAGGGATTGCATTGGCATCAATATCGACCGCGTTTAGCTCGCCTTTACGAACCACCAGCTTTTCATCGTACCAATCGATTTTGGCGCCTACTTGCTCCATCACTTTGGCAAAACCAATATCACCTTGAACAGATGCCGCACCTACCCCGTTAATTTCAATTTCGCCGCCTGCTATTGCAGCAGCTGCAACAAAATAAGAGGCGCTTGATGCATCACCTTCAACCATAATACGCTCAAGTGCTTGATACTGCTGACAGCCTTTAACGTAAAATGTTTCGTAATTGTCATGGCTTACAGTAACGCCAAAGCGCTTCATTACATCTAGAGTAATATCAATGTAAGGCTTTGATACCAGCGTGCCTTTAATGGTGATTTCTGTATCGCCATTAAATAATGGTGCTGCCATTAGTAACGCTGTTAAGAACTGGCTAGAAATGCTGCCATCAATTGCAACTTTACCACCGTTGATTTTACCGCCTTTTATGGCCAGTGGTGGATAATCTTTATGCTTAAGGTATTCAACATCACCACCCAGTGCTTGCAGTGCATCTACCAAATGGCCGATTGGGCGCTCTTCCATACGAGGCTCACCCACCAGCTGGTACTCGCCTTCTACAGCAGCTAAAACCGCTGTCAGTGGACGATAAGCCGTACCGGCATTACCTAAGAACAGTGGCTCACTTGGCGTTTTGAATTGACCAGCAACACCCTCTACGGTGGCCACTGTTTTATCTTCATTAAGCGATACATTTACACCTAAAAGATTTAATGCACCTAACATGTGGCGAATGTCATCACTATCTAATAGGTTTTCAACAACCGTTGTGCCCTCTGCTAAAGCAGCTAGTAACAAAATACGGTTTGATAAGCTTTTTGAGCCTGGCAGTGTCACACTACCATTTACCTTTGTAATCGGTTCAAGACGAAGCTGTTCCATAATTAGCTGTTCTCCTTGGCGAATTTTTTCATAAAATTAACCAAGGCTTGAACACCTTCAAGTGGCATCGCATTATAAATGCTTGCGCGCATACCACCGACAATACGGTGACCTTCAAGGGCTAATAAGCCTGCTTCTTTTGATTCACTAATGAATTTATCATTCAGTGATTCGTCGTTTAGCCAAAACGGTACGTTCATACGCGAACGGCAATGTTTAGCAACTTTGTTGCTGTAAAAATCTGAGCTATCAATGTAGTTGTAAAGAAGTTCTGCTTTTGCGATGTTTTGTTCTTCCATCGCTTTAACGCCGCCGTTTGCTTCAAGCCATTCAAATACTTCAGCTGCTAAGTACCACGCAAATGTCGGTGGCGTGTTATACATGCTGCCTTGTTTTGCTTCTAAGGCGTAATCAAGAATACCTGGCTTGGCAAGACCTTCACGCTCAAGAAGTGTTTTGCGAATAATAACAATCGATAAACCAGACGGGCCGATATTCTTTTGTGCGCCAGCGTAAATAAGATCAAACTGATTTACGTCAAACTCGCGCGATAAAATAGTCGATGACATATCAGCCACAATCGGTGCTGATGGGTGTGATGGTACGTCAAAAATTTCGATACCATCAACGGTTTCATTCGGACAATAGTGAATGTACGACGCATCAGCTGGTAATTCCCAGCTGCTTGCTGGTTTTATAGAGAACTGGCCATTTTGCTGCTCATCATCACGTACATTGATGCTTTCAACTGCAGTGAATTTTGCCGCTTCTGAAGTAGCCCCTTTAGACCACACACCGTTTTCACAGTACACGGCTGGCTTATCATCAAGATGAAGATTCAGTGGCACAGCACTGAATTGACCACGGCCACCGCCGTGCATAAATAACACTTCAAACTCATCGCTAATATTCATTAAGCGGCGTAAGCTCGCTTCACATTTAGTGGTAAGCGCTAAAAAGTCGCTGCTGCGATGGCTAATTTCCATCACAGAGACACCTAAACCTTGCCAATCTATAAATTCTTTTTGTGCTTTTTGCATAACTGCCGGCGGTAGCATTGCCGGTCCTGCACAAAAATTATACTTAGTCATTACTTTGCCTCATTCCAGTAATTATAGTGCGGATAAAAAAAGCGGCCAAAGCCGCTTTTTAAATCAATGTTATTCTGAAGGTGGGTTATCACCCGTTTCTTCAGTATTGGTATCGACTACTTCAACGGCCTCGCCTTCGATGGCTTCTAGCTCATCAACTTCGATTTCTTCGATACGTTGTAAACCAACTACTTGCTCTTCGTCAATAGTTCGTATCAAAATAACGCCTTGAGTATTACGACCAACCGTAGAAACCTCGTTTACACGGGTACGTACTAGGGTACCGCGATTCGAGATAATCATGATTTCGTCGTTATCGTCAACTTGTACTGCACCAACCACAGCGCCATTACGCTCGCTTACTTTGATTGATACAACACCTTGTGTTGCACGGCTCTTCGATGGGTAGTCTTCAAGTGCTGTACGCTTACCGTAACCGTTTTCTGTCACAGTTAGGATTGCACCATCTGACTTAGGTACGATTAACGACACAACGCGTTGGTCGTCAGCCATCTTAATACCACGAACACCTGTTGCTGTACGACCCATTGGACGTACACCTTTGAAGCGGATTTCTGGGTTACCGTTTTCGTCTAGAACTGGGTTACCGTTTTCATCAACAACTGCTGACTCTTCTGCTTCTTTAAAGCGAACAACTTTACCAGCATCAGTGAATAGCATGATTTCATTCGTGCCATCAGTGATATCAACACCAATTAGGCTATCGCCTTCATTTAGGTTAACTGCGATGATACCGCTCGCACGTTGACGGCTGTATGCTGTAAGTGGTGTTTTCTTAACTGTACCAAACGCAGTTGCCATGAAGATGTATTTATCTTCTTCGTACTCACGTACTGGTAAGATAGCAGTAATACGCTCATCAGCTTCAAGAGGTAATAAGTTAACAATTGGCTTACCACGCGCTGCACGGCTTGCTAATGGTAACTGATATACTTTCAACCAGTATAAGCGACCTGCTGTTGAGAAACATAAGATTGTATCGTGGGTATTTGCAACTAATAGACGTTCGATGAAGTCTTCATCTTTCATCTTCGTTGCTGACTTACCTTTACCACCACGACGCTGTGCTTCGTAATCCGATAATGGTTGATACTTAACGTAACCTTCGTGAGAAAGCGTTACAACAACGTCTTCTTCATTGATTAGGTCTTCAAGGCTAATATCGTGAGCTGCTGCACTGATTTCAGTACGACGTTCGTCACCATATTGCTCTTTAATTTCTACTAGCTCGTCGCGGATAACTTCCATTAAACGCTCTGGGCTTGAAAGAATGTGTAAAAGCTCAGCAATTAGATCAAGAAGTGTTTGATACTCGTCTAAGATCTTCTCATGCTCAAGACCTGTTAGTTTGTGTAAACGTAAGTCTAGAATTGCTTGTGCTTGTTGCTCAGATAAATAGTACTGACCATCACGGATACCTAAATCAGCCGCTAACCAATCAGGACGTGCAACGTTATCTTCACCTGCTTTTTCAAGCATTGCTTTAACAGTGCCTAGTTCCCAAGAACGTGCTGTTAGTGCCGCTTTTGCTTCTGCTGGTGTTGGTGACTTACGAATAAGTTCGATAATTGGGTCGATATTCGCAAGTGCAATCGCTAAACCTTCAAGCGTGTGAGCACGGTCACGGGCTTTACGTAAATCAAATACAGTACGACGTGTAACAACTTCACGACGGTGTACAATAAACGCTTCAAGCATTTCTTTTAAGTTGAAACACTTAGGTTGGTTGTTATCAAGTGCAACCATGTTCATACCAAACACAGTTTGTAACTGAGTTTGTGCATAAAGGTTGTTTAAGATTACTTCACCAACATCACCACGTTTGATTTCGATAACGATACGCATACCGTCTTTATCTGATTCGTCACGTAGTGCGCTAATACCTTCAATCTTCTTATCTTTAACAAGCTCTGCGATCTTTTCGATAAGGCGTGCTTTGTTAACTTGATAAGGGATTTCGTGAACGATGATTGTTTCACGACCGGTTTTTTCGTCAACTTCGATTTCAGCACGAGCACGGATATATACCTTACCACGACCTGTTAAGTACGCTTGCTCAATGCCTTTTTTACCATTGATAATCGCCGCAGTCGGGAAATCTGGACCTGGGATATATTCAATAAGGTCAGCAATTGACATATCAGGGTTTTGAATAAGCGCTAAACAACCATTGATAACTTCTGTTAAGTTATGAGGTGGAATGTTCGTCGCCATACCAACCGCGATACCCGAAGAACCATTTACTAATAAGTTAGGTACTTTTGTAGGTAATACGTCAGGAATTTGCTCAGTACCGTCGTAGTTCGGTACGTAATCAACCGTTTCTTTTTCTAAATCAGCTAATAATTCATGTGACATTTTCGCCATACGGACTTCCGTATAACGCATTGCTGCCGCAGAGTCACCGTCAACAGAACCAAAGTTACCTTGGCCGTCAACAAGCATATAGCGTAATGAGAAAGGCTGCGCCATACGAACGATGGTGTCATATACCGCGCTGTCGCCATGTGGGTGGTACTTACCGATTACATCACCAACAACACGTGCTGATTTCTTGTAAGGTTTATTCCAATCATTATTGAGTTCGTTCATTGCGAATAAAACGCGGCGGTGAACTGGCTTTAAGCCGTCGCGTACGTCTGGCAATGCACGTCCTACGATTACACTCATCGCGTAATCAAGGTAGGAATTTTTTAATTCATCTTCAATATTGACTGGCAGAATTTCATTGGCGAGATCAGTCATTTGATTTCACATTCCTTCAGTATTGACTCATTAAGAGGCAAACCGCCGTCTTAAGAGCTTTAGTTATTATTTCCAGACCATGCTATCACAATTTATTTAGATTTACAGGCGCTAAATCTTTGCGATTTATTAATTTCCCCCTATATAATGGCCTCAGATTAACGAGGAAGTTTTTTATGACCGAGCATCAAAATGTAGATAATGCAGAAATTGCAAAGTTTGAAGCCATCGCAGAACGTTGGTGGGACCGCGACGGAGAGTTCAAACCCCTTCATGAAATAAATCCTCTACGTTTGGATTTTGTCGCTGATAAAGTAGGCGGCTTATTTGATAAGGAAACCTTAGATGTTGGCTGTGGTGGCGGCATCTTAAGTGAAAGTATGGCGCGTATGGGCGCTAAAGTAACCGGTATCGATATGGGCCAAGAGCCACTTACCGTTGCTAAGTTACATAGTTTAGAAACAGGCGTACCTGTTGATTATATAAAAGTACCTGCAGAGCAATTCGCTGCTGAGCACCCTGCTCGCTTTGATGTAGTGACTTGTATGGAAATGCTTGAGCATGTTCCAGACCCTGCTTCTATTATTCGTGCTGTAGCAGACCTTGCTAAACCGGGCGCTGATGTGTTCTTTTCAACATTAAATAAAACACCAAAAGCCTACTTGTTTGCTATTGTCGGTGCTGAAAAGCTTTTAAAAATGGTGCCTGAAGGTACGCATGACCATAAAAAGTTTATCAAACCTGCGCAGCTTATTGCATGGGCAGAAGAAGCAGGATTAAAAGTACGCGCCAGTACCGGTCTTCACTATAACCCGTTTTCTAAGCAGTACAGCTTAAATGATGATGTAAGTGTTAATTACATCCTGCACTTTGAGAAACTAGCCTAATGAGTGGTGTGCAAACACCCTCTATCGATTTTGATGCGTTTATCTTTGATTTAGATGGCACACTACTCGATACCGCGGATGACTTAGGTGGTGCATTAAACCGCGTGTTAGCAGACGCCAATGTGGCGCCTGTTGCTGAGCATGTTTATCGCCCTGCTGCGTCTAACGGTGCAAATGCATTATTAGAAGTAGGGTTTGGGGATAAATGGCCCGAACTTGAACAACTCGCCTTGCGCCAGCAGCTTCTTGACTATTACGCCGAAGATATTGCTGTGCACAGTAAATGCTTCAACGGCATCGAACAGCTTTTAATTGCACTTGAGCAAAACAATATTAAGTGGGGCATTATGACTAATAAGCCCGGCTTTTTAACTGAGCCCTTAGTGCAGGCTATTCCCTCTTTGCGTGATGCAAAGGCAGTTGTGAGTGGCGATACATTAGCTGTGTCAAAACCATCACCGGATCCACTATTACACACTGCTGAGATCTTAGATGTTGATCCGAGCCGTTGTTTATATATCGGTGATGCTGAACGTGATATTCAAGCAGCAAAAGCGGCCAATATGTACAGCGCAACAGCGTTATGGGGTTATATACCCAGTGTAGATGCCGCACTTGGCTGGCAAGCGGATTTTAATTGGCAAACGCCGATTGATGGTTTTAACCATATATAGTGTTATTTGATAACTGAAACACCATATGTTGTGATTTGATTTACTTTTGAGCATTCATTGATGATAAAAAAATCAGTCAAAATTTATTTTTCAAAACGGTAAATTTTCTGGATCTTTTGTTGATTTCTACAAATTTCGTCGTCTATGAATGTTCAAAGGTTAATGGTTACTAACACAATGCGCTTATCCAATAGTTATCCACAAATTGGGGCAATTCTATCCCTTGCAAAACAACTCAGACCACACTATCTTGTGATCTGCAATTTAAACAACACCAGATATTGTGGCTAAATGTTATTCAATTAGTTTATCTTGGTGTTGAATAATAATAATTACATTAAAGAATACCTTTGTCTTACAACTAAAATTTCCCAAGGAATACAGGCAAAACTATGAACCAACAGCTATCTGTAAGCAAACGTGACGGCCGTAAAGAGTCACTTGATCTAGATAAGATCCATCGCGTGATCGCTTGGGCCGCAGAAGGTCTAGAGAATGTGTCTGTCTCACAAGTTGAATTAAAATCACACATTCAATTTTATGACGGCATTCGTACCGATGACATTCATGAAACAATCATCAAAGCTGCAGCTGATCAGATCTCTAAAGATACGCCTGATTACCAATACCTCGCTGCTCGCTTAGCTGTATTCCATTTACGTAAAAAAGCATATGGTCAATTTGAGCCGCCGCGCTTATACGATCACATCACCAAATTAGTTGAAGACAAGCGTTATGATCAACACCTACTTGTTGATTATACCGAACAAGAAATTGACGAGTTAGATGCTTACATTGATCACAACCGTGACTTAAACTTCAGCTACGCTGCTGTTAAGCAACTTGAAGGTAAGTATTTAGTTCAAAACCGTGTAACTGGTGAAATCTACGAAAGTGCACAGTTTTTATATATCTTAGTGGCTGCAAGCTTATTCTCTGATTATCCAAAAGAGACACGCCTTGATTACATCAAGCGTTTTTATGATGCAGTATCTACATTCAAAATTTCATTACCTACACCTATCATGGCTGGTGTACGTACCCCTACACGTCAGTTCAGCTCATGTGTACTTATTGAATGTGGTGATAGCCTAGATTCTATTAATGCAACATCGTCTGCGATTGTTAAATATGTTTCGCAACGTGCAGGTATTGGTATTAATGCCGGTCGCATCCGTGCCCTTGGTAGCCCTATTCGTAACGGCGAAGCGTACCATACAGGTTGTATTCCGTTTTATAAGCACTTCCAAACAGCGGTTAAGAGTTGTTCACAAGGTGGTGTTCGTGGCGGCGCAGCAACGTTGTTCTACCCACTTTGGCACTTAGAAGTTGAAAACCTACTTGTTCTTAAGAACAACCGTGGTGTTGATGATAACCGTGTACGTCACCTTGACTACGGTGTGCAGTTCAACAAATTAATGTATAGCCGTTTAATCAAAGACGATTACATCACATTATTTAGCCCATCAGATGTACCGGGTCTATACGATGCGTTCTTTGAAGATCAAGCGAAGTTTGATGAGCTATACATCAAATACGAGCAAGACGAGTCAATTCGTAAAAAACGTATTAAGGCGATTGAGTTATTCTCAATGTTTGCACAAGAGCGTGCCAGCACAGGTCGTATCTACTTACAAAACGTTGACCACTGTAATACGCACAGCCCGTTCATCTCGACTGTGGCACCAATTCGTCAATCTAACTTATGTTTAGAAATTGCATTACCAACTAAGCCACTTAGCAATGTAATGGATGAAGAAGGTGAAATTGCACTTTGTACGCTGTCGGCGTTTAACTTAGGTGCAATTGAATCACTTGACGAATTAGAAGAACTTGCTGAACTTGCAGTACGTGCCCTTGATAACTTACTTGATTTCCAAGACTACCCTGTTCCTGCGGCGAAAAACGCGACTATGGGTCGTCGTACGCTAGGTATTGGTGTTATTAACTACGCGTACTACTTAGCGAAAAATGGTAAGCGTTACTCAGATGGCAGCGCAAATGCCCTGACTCACAAGACATTTGAAGCAATTCAATATTACCTAATGAAAGCATCAAATGAGTTAGCGAAAGAACGTGGTGCGTGTCCTAAATTTAACGAGACAACCTATTCTCAAGGCATTATGCCAACAGATACTTACAAACGTGACCTAGATCAGTTCTGTGATGAGCCTCTTCACTTAGATTGGGATTCACTACGCGAAAGCATTAAAGAGCACGGTATGCGTAACTCAACGCTATCTGCCCTTATGCCTTCAGAGACATCATCGCAAATCTCTAACGCGACAAATGGTATCGAGCCACCACGTGGTCATATCAGTGTTAAAGCAAGTAAAGATGGTATCTTAAAGCAAGTAGTGCCTGATTATGAAAATCTTAAAGATAACTACGAGCTACTGTGGGATATTCCTTCAAACGATGGTTATCTACAACTGGTTGGTATTATGCAAAAATTCGTTGACCAAACGATCTCTGCAAACACTAACTATGATCCATCTAAGTACGAAGGCGGTAAAGTACCTATGAAGGTGCTATTAAAAGACCTACTGACTGCGTATAAACTTGGTGTTAAAACTCTGTACTATCACAACACACGTGATGGTGCATCAGACTCTCAAGATGAGTTAACACCAGAGGTAGAAGATGACGGTTGTGCAGGCGGCGCTTGTAAAATCTAATTAAATTAATAACATAACAAAAGCGGGCTCATTAGCCCGCTTTGTCCTGACTGTTTTTTGAGAAATCACTATGTCATATACAACTTTTAGCCGAAATCATAATAACCAATTACAAGAACCGATGTTTTTCGGCCAAACGGTAAACGTGTCACGTTACGACCAACAAAAGTACCCTATCTTCGAAAAGCTAATCGAAAAGCAACTTTCGTTCTTTTGGCGTCCTGAAGAAGTTGATGTAAGTAAAGACCGTCTTGACTTCCAAGCGTTACCAGAGCACGAAAAGCACATCTTTTTAAGTAACTTAAAATATCAAACGCTTCTTGATAGTGTACAAGGCCGTTCACCTAACGTTGCGTTATTACCTATTGTGTCTATTCCTGAGTTAGAAACTTGGATTGAAACATGGGCGTTCAGTGAAACCATTCACAGCCGTTCATACACACACATTATTCGTAACGTTACACAATCTCCTGAACTTATCTTTGACGATATCGTAAGCAACGAGAAAATCAGTGAGCGTGCTGATGCGGTAACTAAGTATTACGATGATTTAATAAACATGATTTCTGTTTACAACCTATATGGTGAAGGTAAACATGTGATCAATGGTGAAGAAGTTAAAGTCAGCTTATTTGACCTTAAAAAGCAACTTTACCTAGCAATGATGTCGGTTAACATCTTAGAAGCGATTCGTTTCTATGTAAGCTTTGCTTGTTCATTTGCTTTCGCTGAGCGTGAATTAATGGAAGGTAATGCAAAAATCATCAAGCTAATTGCCCGTGATGAAGCGTTACACTTATCTGGTACACAGCACATCTTGAACATTATGCAAGAAGGTAAAGACGACCCAGAAATGGCAATCGTTGCAGCACAATGTCGTGAAGAAGCAATTCAGATGTTTGTTGAAGCAGCAGAACAAGAAAAAGATTGGGCAGAATACCTGTTCAAGGATGGTTCTATGATTGGTCTTAACAAAGATATCTTATGCCAATACGTTGAATACATCACTAATGCACGTATGACTGCGGTAGGCCTACCAGCACAGTTCGAAAGTAAGAGTAACCCTATTCCGTGGATCAACTCTTGGTTAGTATCAGACAATGTTCAAGTTGCCCCACAAGAAGCTGAAATCAGCTCTTACCTTGTTGGTCAAATTGACTCTCAAGTTGATGCATCTGACTTTGGTGATTTCGACCTGTAATGAGCTCAAACACCACTGCAGAGGTTATCCTTGCAGGAACAGACAGCCAGAATCTTGAATTTGATTCTGGCTGTTCATCTCTCCTTGAATGCCTAGAACAAAACAAAATAGATGTCCCCTACCAATGCCGTGAAGGTTATTGTGGCGCATGCCGTGCAAAATTAGTCGAAGGTGATGTGAGCTACAATCAAGAGCCGCTTGCGTTCGTTCGAACAGGCGAAGTATTGCTGTGTTGTAGTAAACCCAATGGCAAGGTAAAAATTGAGCTTTAATGCCAAATAAGCTTACTCGTTTGGTAGAAATTTTCTTTATCTGACACACTCACCATTTGCTGATCAATCGTAACATCCCACTGTAAGTTTTTAGTTAGATGACTCGCTAATTCCTCAATAAAGCTGTCATCAAACGCAATTAAATGGCCATTATTGATCAGATCCAACTGGTGCTCATTTTCTTTAAGCCAGTCGTTGTTTAAGGTTGTCACGACCCACAGTTCATCAACCCGCTTCGCGATTTTATTAAGCTGCACAATATCCGGTTGGTCAACAGCAAGCCATGTTTGATAGTGGTCATCAAGCGCTTTTATTGACACATCCGGTTCAGCATGACTGAACCTTGCATTCAATATGGCTGTTTCGTTGTGTGAAAATAAGCAATAACTTAAAAGCTTGAGTACAAAGTGTTGATAGCTTTCACGACGGTCACAAGCAGTGGTAAACACCTCTTTGTGATTACGATGCTCTCTTAAATCAGCAATAGTAAAATTTGCTTTGAATACCCTATTTTTATCAGACATAAGATTCAGCCATCTCAGTGTAACAGTCTAAGTATAGTGTATGGTGATAAAATCGCGACTTAGGGTTAAGGTATAGGTAAAGTTATAGTATAACGTTATTGCGATTAATATTTTCAGCGTTATAATATAACGCAACACTCAACAACAAACTTAGAAGTAGTAATGATGAAACAAGTTTCAATTCTTTCTAGTGCTGTTGCCGCTGCGCTGTTTTCTCAATCAACAATGGCTGCTGTGATCACAGGTCAAGTATTAGATAAAAACCAACAACCTATCAGCAATGCTGAAATACATGTACACGGCAAATCACAAAGCGTTGTGACTGACAAACAAGGTCAGTTTAAAATTGATGTAGACAATAAAGGTCAGCTTCACATCAGTAAAAACAATTTCATCGATAAGCGTATTGCTATTAATGGCGAAGACCAAAATGTTGTGGTTACGCTTACACCAACCTCAGTTGAAACGGTTGTTGTTTATGCATCAGCGCTTCATAAAAATAGTCTTGAAATGATTTCGCCTGTGAATGTTTTAGCCGGTGATGAGTTAAAAGACGAAGCAAAACCGACATTAGGCGAAACACTAAAAGGTTTACCGGGCGTTAATGCTAGCTACTTTGGCCCAGTTTCATCAAGCCCAATTATTCGTGGTTTAGATGGTCCGCGTGTGAAGATCACCCAAAATGGCCTTGATAGCAGTGATGCATCTCGTATAGGCCCTGACCACGCAACATCAAATGACAGCCTAGCAGCAGAGCAAATCGAAGTACTTCGCGGCCCTGCTACTCTACTTTATGGCTCTGGCGCTATCGGTGGTGTGGTGAACGTTGTTGATAACCGTATTCCTACCGATAACATCGAGTCTTTAACCGGTGCTGCTCAATATACACACGATACAGTATCTAATACCAACACCTATGCTGCAAAACTTGAAACCGGTAACGATGGTTTCAACTTCCATTTTGACGGTACTAAGCGCAAAGGTCACGATTACGACACACCGAACTTTGAGCTTCCTGAGGAACATGAAGAGCACGAGGAGCATGAAGAACACGAAACAGCTAACAGCGTAGAAAACACCTTTATTGATAGCCAAACAGTTAACTTTGGTACTAGTTACGTGGGCGATCATCTAACGCTAGGTGTGTCATACGGCCGCATCGAAACAGATTATGGTATTCCTGCTCATGAGCATCATCATCATGAAGAAGAGGAAGATCATGACGAACATGAAGGTGAAGAAGAGCACGAAGAATCAGTATTTGCACAGCTAGAGCAAGATCGCTGGCAAGGCTACATGAGCTATGCACTTCATGATAACTGGATTGAAAATATCTCACTACGCGTTGGCTACACAGACTACAAACACGCTGAAATCGAAGATGGTGCAGTGGGCACCGTGTTTACAAACAAAACAACCGAAGCACGTGCAACCGTTGAGCACAAGTTAGGCCTTTGGCACGGTATGGCTGGTTATCACTACACTGAGTCTGACTATGATGCAGATGGTGAAGAAGCCTTTACGCCAGCAAGTGTCACTAAAACAAACGCGTTATTCGTTCTTGAAGAGCGCCAGTTTGGTGATGTGACCATTGAGCTAGGTGCACGCCTTGAAGATTATCAAATCGATTCTGCTGTAAGCATGGCTGAGCATCATCATGATCACGATCATGAAGAGGAAGAAGAGCACCATGACGAAGAAGAAGCTGAAATCATTAACTACAGTGAAGATTTCACAAACCTAAGCTTATCTGCAGGTGCAATTTGGCAATATCAAGAAGGCCAAAGTGTTGCTCTGAGTGTATCACGTTCAGAACGTGCGCCGCTAAGTGCTGAATTACTTTCAAACGGTATTCATATCGCAACAGGTACTTATGAGCTAGGCCTTGGTTATCATATTGAAGATGGCGAAATTCATTTTGAGCCAGAAGATATCAAGCAAGAAACTGCAACTAACTTTGATTTAAGTTTCCGTCGTTTTATTGGTGACTTTGGTTACACAGTTAACTTCTTCTATAACGACATTGAAAACTACTACTACCAGCAAAATACCGGTTTAGTTTTTGATGAAGAGCATGGCTTAGAATCAGCAGCTGATGCAGATGAAGATGCAATGGCGGTTTACCAATTCACAAGTAAAGATGCGAAATTATACGGTATTGAATTTGACGTACATTATCAAGTGACGCCAAGTGCGTTAGTTAAAGTGTTTGGTGATTCAACAACGGCTAAGCTAAAAGATGATGAAGGTTACTTACCTCGTATTCCGGCTAATAAACTGGGTTCTGAATTACAGTACACAGTGTCTGATTGGAAGTTTAGCCTAACCGGTACTCATTATTTTGAGCAGTCTGACATTACTGCTTACGAGACAAAAACTGACGGCTATACCCTATTTGATGCATCAGCTAACTACCAACTTGACTTAGGTCCTGTTGATACACAGCTTTACATCAATGTTGACAACTTAACCGATGAACTTGGTTTCGTACACAGCTCATTCATTAAAGAAAAAGCACCACTACCTGGTCGTAACTTCAGCTTGGGTATTCGCGGTTATTTCTAATCGCTTTTAATAGTTATAAAAAAACCCTTTCACTTTTAAAGTGAAAGGGTTTTTTATTAAGCATAGAAACTTAACAAAATTAGCTATTAGCCCTTTTGTTCAATCTTCGCCCATGAATCACGAAGACCCACAGTTTGATTGAATACTAAGGTTTCTGCTTTGCTATCACGACAGAAGTAACCTGTACGCTCAAACTGGAAGCCCTGCTCTGCTTGTGCATTTGCAAGTGACGGCTCAACTTTCGCATTTTCAAGAACCACAAGTGATTCAGGGTTTAGTGTTGCGTTAAAGTCTTCTGCTGCCGCTGGGTTTGGCACGTTAAATAAACGGTCGTATAAACGAACTTCAGCTGTGATAGATTCACTCGCTGATACCCAGTGAATTACACCTTTAACCTTACGGCCATCACTTGGGTTTTTACCCAGAGTTTCAGGATCGTAAGAGCAGAAGATAGTCGTAATTTCGCCGTTTTCGTCTTTTTCAACGCGCTCAGCTTTAATTACATACGCACCACGTAAACGTACTTCTTTATCAAGAACTAAACGCTTAAACTTGTTGTTTGCTTCTTCACGGAAGTCTTCACGCTCGATATAAAGTTCACGAGTGAAAGGTACGTCACGGCGACCCATCTCTTCTTTATTCGGGTGATTTGCTACAGACAATGTTTCTACTTTATCTGCGTCATAGTTTTCGATAACAATCTTCACCGGATCAAGAACAGCCATTGCACGCGGTGCATGTTCATTTAGGTCTTCACGGATACAAGCTTCTAGCATGCCCATTTCAACCATGTTTTCTTGTTTAGTGATACCGATACGAGAACAGAACTCACGCACTGATGCAGGTGTATAACCACGACGACGTAAACCTGCAATCGTTGGCATACGTGGGTCGTCCCAGCCTTCAACATGACCATTTACCACTAAGTCGTTTAATTTACGCTTAGACATAATGGTGTACTCAAGATTTAATCGTGAGAACTCGATTTGTTGCGGATGACACTCAAGGCTGATGTTATCTAATACCCAATCGTATAAACGACGGTTATCCTGGAACTCAAGCGTACATAATGAATGTGTAATACCTTCTAGCGCATCTGAAATACAGTGCGTGAAGTCGTACATTGGGTAAATGCACCACTTGTCGCCGGTTTGGTGGTGATGAGCAAAACGTACACGGTATAAAATTGGATCACGCAATACCATGAATGAGCTTGCCATATCGATTTTAGCACGCAGTACACATTCGCCTTCTTTGAACTCGCCATTACGCATTTTTTCAAATAGCGCTAGGTTTTCTTCAACTGGCGTATCACGGTATGGGCTGTTTTTACCCGGCTCTTTTAAAGTACCACGGTATTCACGGGCTTGATCTGGCGATAAGAAACACACATATGCTAGGCCTTTTTCGATAAGCTCAACAGCATAGCCATATAGCGCATCGAAATAGTTAGATGAATACTTAATTTCACCATCCCACTGGAAACCTAACCACTGCACATCTTCTTTAATCGAGTTTACGTAGTTGATGTCTTCTTTTTCTGGATTCGTATCATCAAAACGTAAGTTACAAAGACCTTGATAATCTTGGGCGATACCAAAATTCAAACAAATAGACTTTGCATGACCAATGTGTAAAAAACCGTTTGGTTCTGGTGGAAAACGCGTGTGTGTAGTCGCATGCTTACCGCTTGCTAGATCTTCGTCGATACGCGTTCTAATAAAGTTACTTGGGCGATTCTCAATTTCCGCCATAGGAGCATAATCCTCTGAATATTGCATGGTGACAAAACTAATGCATTATTACAAAAACAAACCCTAACATACAGTGGTTGCATCATGTTTATTGAAGATATTACGTCGATTGTTGAATACATAGTTCACAGACTCGACAAAATCGGTAAAAAAATTGTTCTAACGCAATAAAATGATCATTGACTAGCGATATAGTGCCGTCAGTTTCACTACCAATAAGGAAAAAAGATGGCTTCGCTCAATCAACATCGAGTCTATATTCCAAGCTCAGCACGTGCAAACCAGTATGTGTTAGTTGAATTTAAACCTACTGATGAGTTTTTTGCCCAGTTCACCAATGTGAGCTGTGCTTATAAGCGTCTTGCAAGGGAGTTATTTGCACTATGTGATGAGTATGAATTACATAATGTACACCTAATCGCCAACGATAAATTACCCGTGGTTCGTTACCATGATGAGGCATATAGCTTAGAAACCGCTAAGCAGATTTTGTTTTTCTATAACCCACAATACCATGAAGCACATAATGTATTTGCTGATGGTGAGCAAAAATGCAAAAAAATTCGTTTATTATTCTTAGCGACTGGTGAAGATATTCGCGCTCATGCGGCTAGTTTTCATCATAATGTGCAAAGAGTGATCAACTCATTACAAGAAAAGCTACTAAGCGGCCAACCACCTCTTAAAATTCGTGACCACCAACATCTAACTTATGATTTATTTGCTAAAGCAAAAGGTCACAAAGAAAGCTATGGCTATAAATTACGTAGCTTATACCCACGTTACCAGTCTCGCCAATGTCATGTGCCAAATGAACACAGTGAGATGACATACGCTGGGTTTTCGATTCCAGTAACTCGTGCCATTAAAACGCAATTTCAGCATATGTTGAATGAAGAGAATTATACGCAGTTTTATCAATATATCTTTGATGCGTTCAAACGAGCATGTGATAAACGCGGCTTAACACTCGGCGCTTTCATCGCTAACGGTACCCGCCCTATTGTTCGTAATAGCAATATTGATAACGCACAAAGTAACAGCGAACTGCAAAAACTAACCTTTGATTGCAGCTCTGAGCAGGTGCAATTACAACAGTACTGGGATGCTGATCAACTTGTAGATTCGCTACATTTTGTGATTGCCGCAGCCGATAAAGACAAGCATGACATTGGTTATGGTAAGTTTATGAATCAAGTGCAAAGTGCGATAAATGAAGTTACTGACGAGCTGGCATTTAATCCAACTCGCCAAGATTTACGTGTGCGTTTTTATCAGCACATTAACTATCAATATTAAGAGTATACCCAAGCCCCTCAATATGCTGAAACTCGCACCTTGGGGTGGTTTGGGTATATAAGAGGTGACACATGCGTCACCTCTTATTACCTAGCTTAGTTAAATCTAGACGCAATACTTTAGAGCGGCGTTCATGGTTATAAAGCGCTTTTTTCTTCGCAGGTAGCTCCTCAACTGTCACTATTTCAAAACTTTGCTCTAAAAACCAGTGAATGCTGCGTGTGGTGAGAGCAAATAAATGCGAATAACCAGCACGTTTAGCCTTGTTAATAATAAACCTCAGTAGATAACTTCCGCGGTCGGCATCTCGGTACTGAGGGTGAACAGCCAAACTTGCGAACTCCCCTACTTGTTCATCTGCAAACGGATACAAAGCCGCACAGGCAATGATAAGTCCATCACGCTCAATAACCGTAAATTGTTCAATTTCGATTTCGAGCTGTTCACGAGAACGGCGCACTAAATAGCCTTGTTGTTCAAGGGGTCTAATAAGGTTAATGATTCCGGTAATATCAGCAATACTTGCACTTCGTAATTGCTCAGAGCTTTGTGGTGCGATTTGTGTACCAATACCATCTAAAGAGAACAGCTCTTGTAATAAGGCGCCATCTTCTTTGTAACTAACAAGATGGCAACGATGCACGCCACCTCGACAAGCATCAATTGCAGCTTGTAAGAAAACAGTGGCGCTGACACATGAGTCAGGTTGCTTGCGATAGCTTGCTAATAGCTGCTCAGCTTCATTTGGCATTAGCTCTGCAATTGCTTCACCATTTTCATCCAAAATACCGGCTTCTTTACAAAAACCAAGCATTTTATCGGCGCGTAGTTTGAGAGCTACTTGCGTAGCAATTTCTTCAGCGGTTAAGTTAAAGCTTTCACCTGTAACAGACGCCGCTATTGGCCCAAGCAGCACAATTCCGTTGTTATCTAACTGGTGGCGAATACCTGCAACATCGATACGTCTCACTCTTCCTGAATGATGATAGTCAACACCTTCATCAACACCTAAAGGCTGAGCAATAACAAAATTACCACTCACCACATTTAAAAATGAGCCAGACATAGGTGTACTACTTAAAGACGTAGATAAACGCGCGGTTATATCGAACTGCATTGCACCCGCAACTTTTTTAATTACATCAAATGTTGCGTTATCAGTTACCCGTATCTCATTATGAAACTGACTAGTTATGCCAACTTGTTCAAGCGCTGCGTTAAACTGTGGACGAGCACCAAACACTAAAACAATCTTAATACCAAGACTAGTTAGTAGCGCGACATCGTTGATGATGCTGCGACAACCAGACTGATCGATCGCCTCTCCGCCAAGCATAACAACGAATGTTTTACCGCGGTGAGCATTAACGTATGGAGTTGACTGGCGAAATCCATCTACCAATTCTGTGGTACGCACGTAATATTTACCTTATTAAAGTCGAATGTTTTAATAAAAACAGATATACAAGCCACAAGTGTAGAGAATTTATATTCACAAATAAAGCATTATTATTCTTAATTTGCAGGTGGAATTTTCGTGCATGTTATAAGATAGTGGCAGATACAAAAAAGGCCCGCATAAGCGAGCCTTTTTTAAGAGATTAGAACTGATTACCAGCCTGTCTTCTCTTTAAGTGCATTACCGATGTCAGCTAGTGAACGTACAGTTTTTACGCCAGCAGCTTCTAATGCAGCAAATTTCTCATCAGCAGTACCTTTACCGCCTGCGATGATTGCACCAGCGTGACCCATACGCTTACCTGCAGGTGCAGTAACACCAGCAATGTAAGAAACAACAGGTTTAGTCACGTTGTGCTTGATGTATTCTGCAGCTTCTTCTTCTGCAGTACCACCGATTTCACCGATCATAACGATAGCTTCAGTTTGCTCGTCTTTTTCGAACATTTCTAAAACGTCGATGAAGTTAGTGCCAGGGATTGGGTCACCACCGATACCAACACATGTTGATTGGCCGAAACCAGCGTCAGTAGTTTGCTTAACCGCTTCATAAGTAAGAGTACCAGAACGTGATACGATACCTACTTTACCAGGCTTGTGGATGTGACCAGGCATGATACCGATTTTAGTTTCACCCGGAGTGATAACACCTGGGCAGTTAGGACCGATCATACGAACACCAGTTTCATCAAGCTTAACTTTAACGTCAACCATGTCTAGTGTTGGGATACCTTCAGTGATACAAACGATTAGCTCGATGCCAGCATCGATAGCTTCTAAGATTGCATCTTTACAGAAAGGTGCTGGTACATAGATAACTGATGCAGTTGCGCCAGTTGCTTCAACAGCGTCACGTACTGTGTTGAATACTGGAAGACCAAGATGCGTTTGACCGCCTTTACCTGGGCTTACACCACCAACCATTTGTGTACCGTACTCAAGCGCTTGCTCAGAGTGGAAAGTACCTTGGCCACCTGTGAAACCTTGACAGATAACTTTTGTATCTTTATTGATTAATACAGACATTATTTGCCCTCCGCAGCAGCAACAACTTTTTCAGCTGCGTCTGTTAGTGATTCAGCAGCGATGATGTTAAGGTCAGAACTAGCTAGTACTTCACGACCAAGTTCAGCGTTAGTACCTTCTAAACGTACTACTACAGGAACGTTAACACCTACTTCTTTAACTGCGCCGATGATACCTTCTGCGATCATGTCACAACGAACGATACCACCAAAGATGTTAACTAAAACAGCTTTAACGTTGTCGTCAGATAAGATGATCTTGAATGCTTCAGATACACGCTCTTTAGTTGCACCGCCACCAACATCTAGGAAGTTAGCTGGCTTGCCACCGTGTAGGTTTACGATGTCCATAGTACCCATTGCTAGGCCTGCACCGTTAACCATACAACCAACGTTACCGTCTAGTGCAACGTAGTTAAGCTCGAAGCTTGCAGCGTGAGCTTCACGCGCGTCTTCTTGTGAAGGATCGTGCATTTCACGGATTTTAGGTTGACGGTAAAGCGCGTTACCATCTACACCGATTTTACCGTCTAGACAGTGAAGGTTACCTTCGTCTGTAATTACTAGCGGGTTGATTTCTAATAATGCGAAATCGAAATCGTTGAACATGTTTGCAAGACCCATGAAGATCTTAACGAACTGTTTCATTTGAGTAGGGTTTAAACCTAGTTTGAAACCTAATTCACGAGCTTGGTAAGCTTGAGGACCAACTAATGGATCGATCTCAGCTTTGTGAATTAATTCTGGAGTTTCTTCTGCAACTTGCTCGATTTCAACACCACCTTCAGTAGATGCCATGAAAACAACTTTACGAGAAGCACGATCTACTACAGCGCCAAGGTATAATTCGTTAGCGATGTCAGTGCAGCTTTCAACAAGGATTTTAGCTACTGGCTGACCATTTTCGTCTGTTTGGTAAGTAACTAAGTTTTTACCTAACCAGTTCGCAGCGAACTCTTTAACTTCGTCGATTGTTTTAACTAGCTTAACACCGCCAGCTTTACCACGGCCACCTGCGTGAACCTGTGTTTTAACAACCCACATATCACCGCCGATTTTCTCAGCAGCTGCTGCAGCTTCTTCAGGTGTATCGCAAGCGAAACCTTGAGAAACTGGTAAACCATATTCGGCAAAAAGTTGTTTTGCCTGATACTCATGCAAATTCATGATGCTTTATCCAATTTTTTATACTAAAAGAGCTGAATATTTATGCAAAATAAACAGCTATCCCAAATTGCGCACTTAGTATAAATCCCAAGGCTCCACATGAAAACCCCAGTTAGACCAAAGGCGCAAAAAAAAAGCTGTGAACGAGGTTCACAGCTTAGTTTTCATACAACCAGATTAAACATCTAGTAGTAAACGAGTCGGATCTTCAAGTAACTCTTTAATTGTTACTAAGAAACCTACTGATTCTTTACCATCGATTTGGCGGTGATCATAAGATAACGCTAAGTACATCATTGGTAAGATTTCAACTTTACCATTTACAGCCATAGGACGCTCTTGGATTTTGTGCATACCTAAGATTGAAGACTGTGGTAAGTTGATGATTGGTGTAGATAGTAATGAACCGAATACACCACCGTTAGTGATAGTGAAGTTACCACCTGTCATGTCATCAATTGATAATTTACCGTCACGACCTTTAAGCGCTAGCTCACGGATACCTTTTTCGATTTCAGCAACTGATAGCTTGTCACAGTCTTTAAGAACTGGAGTAACAAGACCACGTGGTGTAGAAACCGCGATGCTGATGTCGAAGTAGTTGTGATAAACAATATCATCACCGTCGATAGACGCATTTACTTCAGGGAAACGCTTAAGTGCTTCAGTTACTGCTTTCACGTAGAAAGACATGAAACCTAAACGGATACCGTGACGCTTTTCGAATACTTCTTGGTACTGCTTACGAAGATCCATAATTGGCTTCATGTTAACTTCGTTGAAAGTCGTTAACATTGCAGTTGAGTTTTTCGCTTCAAGAAGACGATTAGCGATTGTTTTACGTAAACGAGTCATAGGAACACGTTTTTGCGTACGGTCACCCATAGGTGCTGCTGGCGCTGCTGCTTCTGCTTTAGGCGCTGCTGCCGGTGCTTTTAAGAATGTATCAACATCTTCTTTAGTTACACGGCCATTTTTGCCAGTACCTTTGATTTTTGATGCATCAAGACCTTTCTCAGCGATTAAACGACGAACTGACGGTGTTAATACGTCAGAGCTGTCATTTGATTCGCTTGCTGGTGCTGCTTCAGCTTTAGGAGCTGCTGCTGCCGGTGCTGCACCCGCTTTAACTGTACCAATTACTTGCTCACCAAGTACTGTTTCGCCTTCAGCGTGAATGTGCTCACCCATGATACCGTCTTCTTGAGCAACAACTTCAAGAACAACTTTATCAGTTTCGATGTCAACAAGGTTTTGGTCGCGTGTTACCGCTTCACCTGGTTGAACGTGCCAAGTAGCAATTGTCGCGTCTGCGACTGATTCTGGAAGTACAGGTACTTTAATGTCCACTTCTTTACCTTCTGATGCTGGTGCTGATTGCGCCGCTGGCGCGTCTTCTGATTTAGCTGGTGCAGAGTCGTCACTTGCTGGTGCAGCATCTGCATCACCAAGTAATGCAATTACTTGTTCGCCAAGTACCGTTGCACCTTCTTCTTGTGAAATTTCAGTGATTACACCGTCATTTGGTGCAACAACTTCTAAAACAACTTTATCTGTTTCGATATCTACTAAGTTTTGGTCGCGGCTTACTTTGTCGCCAACACTTACGTGCCATGTTGCAACAGTAGCATCAGCAACCGACTCAGGAAGTACAGGAACTTTAATTTCTGTGCTCATTGCTTATCCTTTCTTTTCAATAGTAAGCGCATCTGCAACGAGCGCTTGTTGTTCTTTATTATGCACTGACATGTAACCACACGCTGGTGATGCTGATGCTTTACGACCTGCGTAAGTTAATTTAGCACCGGCTGGGATTGCATCAACAAAGTGGTGTTGAGAACAATACCATGCACCTTGGTTTTGTGGCTCTTCTTGACACCAAACAAAATCTTTAACGTGTTGGTAACGCTGCATGATTGTATCCATCTCAGCGTGTGGGAATGGATATAATTGTTCTACACGAACAATAGCAATGTTATTTAATTCTTGCTTACGACGCTCTTGTAGTAGCTCGTAATAAACTTTACCGCTACAGAATACAACGCGTTCTACTTTATCTGCTGCAATATCATCAATTTCATCGATCATATTGTGGAACACACCTTCAGATAACTCTTCAAGTGAAGATGTTGCCAACGGGTGACGAAGTAGCGACTTAGGCGTCATAACAATCAATGGACGACGAAGTGGACGTACTGATTGACGACGAAGCATTGCATAAACTTGCGCTGGAGTTGAAGGAACACATACTTGCATATTGTGATCAGCACACAACTGTAAGAAACGCTCTAAACGTGCCGAGCTATGCTCAGGACCTTGACCTTCGTAGCCGTGTGGAAGTAAACATGTAAGACCACATAAACGACCCCACTTCTGCTCACCTGAACTTAAGAATTGGTCAAATACAACTTGTGCACCATTCGCGAAGTCACCAAACTGTGCTTCCCACATTACAAGTGACGTAGGTTCAGCTGTTGCGTAACCATATTCAAACGCAAGTACCGCTTCTTCAGAAAGAACTGAGTCATACACTTCAAATGCACCTTGCTTTTCGCTGATATTTTGCAGCGGCAAGTATGTTGATGCATCTTTTTGGTTATGAACAACAGCATGACGGTGGAAGAATGTACCACGACCTGAATCTTGACCTGTTAAACGGATATCTGTACCAGCATCAACAAGCGTTGCATAAGCAAGTGTTTCAGCCATACCCCAATCAAGTGGTTTTTCACCTGTTGCCATTAACTTACGGTCGTCGTAGATTTTCTTAACGCGCGACTGTGCTTTGTGGCTTTCTGGGAAGCTTGCTACTTTTTCGCCAAGCTCTTTTAACTTTTCAACCGATACTGTTGCATCGTACTCAACATCCCAATCGTGACCAACAAACTTAGCCCAATCAGAAGAGTGTGATGTTTCTAGTTGAATTTCTTCAACAACACAGTTGCCTTTGTCTAAACCGTTACGGTAATCATCAGCAAGTGCTTTTACTTCATTTTCTGAGAATGAACCTTCAGCAACTAATTGGTCTGCGTAAATTAGACGAGGTACTGGATGCTTTTTGATTTTTTGGTACATAAGTGGTTGAGTAGCGTTCGGCTCATCCGCTTCGTTATGACCATGACGGCGATAACATACTAAATCAATCACTACATCACGTTTAAACTGGTTTCTGAAATCAAGTGCGATTTGAGTAACAAATGCAACCGCTTCAGGATCGTCAGAGTTAACGTGGAAAATTGGTGCCTGAACCATTTTCGCAATATCAGTACAGTATGGTGTAGAACGTACATCAGACTGTTTAGACGTTGTGAAACCAACTTGGTTATTTACAACGATACGGATACTACCACCACAACTAAATGCATTAGTTTGCGATAAGTTAAATGTTTCTTGTACAACACCTTGACCTGCGATTGCAGAGTCACCGTGAATAGTAATTGGTAATGCTTTAATACCTGACTTATCACCTAGACGGTCTAAACGAGCACGTACCGAACCCATAACCACTGGGTTAACGATTTCTAAGTGAGACGGGTTAAATGCAAGTGCCATGTGCACGTTGCCACCCTTAGTTGCAAAGTCAGATGAGTAACCCATGTGATATTTAACATCACCTGAGCCTAATGTGTCTTTGTGTTTACCAGCGAACTCATCGAATAATTCTGATGGGTTTTTACCTAAAACGTTCACTAGTACGTTCAAGCGACCGCGGTGAGCCATACCAATAACAGCTTCTTTTTGTCCGCTTTCACCTGCACGATGAATTAGTTCTTTAAGCATTGGTACTAACGCATCACCACCTTCAAGTGAGAAACGTTTTGCACCAGGGAACTTAGCCCCTAAGTATTTTTCAAGACCATCTGCAGCTGTTAATCCTTTAAGGATACGTAGCTTTTCTTCTTTAGAGAACGTTGGACGTGATTGCACTGATTCTAAACGTTGTTGTAACCAACGCTTTTCTTCAGTTGAAGTGATGTGCATATACTCAGCACCAACCGACCCACAATAAGTCGTTTTGAGTGCTTGATATAGCTCACCTAATGGCATGGTTTCGCGACCGACAGCAAACGAACCCACATTGAATTCACGGTCAAAATCAGCTTCAGATAAATCGTGGTACTCTAATTCTAGATCACGAACACGTTCGCGTTGCCAAATACCTAATGGATCTAGGTTGGCATTTTGGTGACCACGGAAACGGAAAGCATTAATAAGTTGTAGCACCTTGACCTGTTTAGGATCACCAGAGCCACCCTCTGCTATCACTACTTCTCTATGCTTGTTTTTAGCAAGCTGTGCAAATTGTGAACGAACTTCTGAATGTTTAACGTCAACATCCACACCATCAACTTTTGGTAATTGTTCGAACACTTCTCGCCATTCTTCTGGCACAGAAGTCGCATCATCTAAGTACGCTTCATAAAGCTCTTCTACGTAAGCAACGTTACCGCCGTTTAAGTGAGAAGATTCTAGCCATGCCTTCATCACACCTTCGTGCATTTATAAGCCCTTTTCTTTAGCGCAGAAATTAATTGTTGTAAAAACAAGGTGGTTAATCACTTAACCACCTTACATATTCAAGCTTTAAACAGCGCGGTTTAAAAGCATTGATTTGATTTGTCCAATTGCTTTGGTCGGGTTAAGACCTTTTGGACACACGCTAACACAGTTCATGATACTGTGACAACGGAACACGCTGAACGCATCGTCAAGGTCTGCAAGACGCTCTTCAGTAGCTGTATCGCGGCTATCAGCCAAGAAACGATACGCATGTAGAAGACCCGCAGGACCGATGAACTTGTCTGGATTCCACCAGAACGAAGGACACGATGTTGAACAACATGCACATAAGATACACTCATATAAGCCATCTAACTTATCACGTTCTTCGATTGACTGAAGACGCTCACCCGCCGCTGGCGTGTCGTTAATTAGGTAAGGCTTAACTTTTTCGTATTGAGTGTAGAACTGACTCATGTCAATAACAAGGTCACGTACCACAGGTAAACCTGGTAATGGGCGAATTACGATTTTACCTTTGCCACCTTTAAGTAGCGTTGATAAAGGCGTGATACACGCTAAACCATTTTTACCATTCATGTTGATACCGTCTGAACCACACACACCTTCACGGCATGAACGACGGAATGATAATGTTGGATCTTGCTCCTTCAATTGCATAAGGGCATCCAATACCATCATATCTTGGCCTTCTTGCGTTTCTAGCGAGAAGTCTTGCATACGTGGTGCATTATCAACATCTGGATTGTAACGATAAACCGAAAATTGTACTTGTGCCATCGTCTCGCTCCTAGTATGTACGTGCTTTAGGTGGGAAAGCTTCACGCAGTTTCGGCGCGTAGTTTACATCACGTTTGCTCATTTCTTCGCTCTTAGGATCGTAGATTGAGTGACATAACCAGTTTTCGTCATCACGATCTGGGAAGTCAAAACGAGAGTGTGCACCACGGCTTTCTGTACGGAAGTTTGCAGCTACTGCTGTTGAGTAAGCTGTTTCCATCAAGTTATCAAGCTCTAGACATTCGATACGTGCAGTGTTGAACTCAGTCGACTTGTCGTCAAGACGAGCGTACTGAAGACGTTCACGAATTTCTTTAAGCTCTTTAAGACCTGTTGCCATTGCATCACCTTCACGGAATACCGAGAAGTTAAGTTGCATACACATTTGTAGGTCTTTCTTGATTTGTACTGGGTCTTCACCTTGGCCAGCTTTAGAGCTTTCCCAACGGTTAAAGCGTGCAAGTGATGCTTCAAGGTCTGAATCAGACGCATCTTTACCTGCTTCAACACCGTTAAGGTACTTACCTAAGAAGTTACCAGCTGCGCGGCCGAATACAACTAAGTCAAGTAGTGAGTTACCACCTAGGCGGTTAGCACCGTGTACAGATACACATGCAATCTCACCAACAGCGAATAAACCTTCAACTACTTTCTCTTGGCCGTTTGCATCAATTTGTAATGCTTGACCATTTACGTTAGTTGGAACACCACCCATCATGTAGTGACATGTTGGGATAACTGGAATTGGCTCTTTAGCTGGATCAACGTGTGCGAATGTTTTCGCAAGGTCACATACGCCTGGAAGACGTAAGTTAAGTGTTTCTTCACCTAAGTGGTCAAGCTTAAGCTTGATGTGTGGACCGTAAGGACCATCGCAACCACGACCTTCACGGATCTCAGTCATCATTGAACGAGCAACAACGTCACGAGACGCTAAGTCTTTTGCATTTGGAGCGTAACGTTCCATGAAGCGTTCGCCGTCTTTATTTAGAAGGTAACCACCTTCACCACGACAACCTTCAGTTACAAGTACACCGGCACCGGCGATACCTGTTGGGTGGAACTGCCACATTTCCATATCTTGCATTGCAACGCCAGCGCGTGTAGCCATACCAACACCGTCACCAGTGTTGATGTGTGCATTCGTTGTCGATGCATAGATACGGCCTGCACCACCTGTTGCTAAAACAACAGCTTTTGATTTGAAGTAAACAACTTCACCAGACTCGATGTCGATTGCTGTACAACCAACAACGTGACCGTCGCTGTTTTTAACTAAATCTAGTGCGTACCACTCAGAGAATACGTTAGTTTTGTTTTTAACGTTCTGTTGGTATAAACAGTGTAATAACGCGTGACCTGTACGGTCAGCTGCTGCTGCAGTACGTGCAGCCTGTTCACCACCAAAGTTTTTCGACTGGCCGCCGAAAGGACGTTGATAAACACGGCCATTTTCAAAACGAGAAAATGGTAAACCCATGTTTTCTAATTCAGTAATAGCTTCTGGGCCTGTTTTACACATATATTCGATAGCGTCTTGGTCACCGATAAAATCGGAACCTTTAACAGTATCGTACATGTGCCATTCCCAGTTATCTTCATGTGAGTTACCCAGCGCAACCGTAATACCACCCTGTGCAGACACAGTGTGAGAACGTGTAGGGAAAACTTTTGAGATAAGTGCACAGGTTTTGCCTGATTCAGTGATAGCTAGTGCTGCGCGCATACCCGCACCACCGGCACCAATCACTACAGCGTCAAATTCACGAACAGAATAATTCACTTAAACACCCCATAAAACGATTAGACCAATTGCTACGTAAGCAACAGCCATAAGGTTTAATACAAAGCCTAAAACAGCACGTAATTTAGCGCATTTAACATAGTCAGTAAGAACTTGCCAAAGGCCGATACGGGTGTGAACCATGATGCAAACTAGGGTAATTAAGGTAAACCCTTTCATTGCTAGGTTAGAGAATAGGCCTTGCCAGGCTTCGAAAGTGACTTCTGGCGTACATAAAAAATAGCCGATAATAAAAATCGCGTAAGCGCTGATTATTAATGCTGTTGCACGTAGTGATACGAAATCTTGTACACCATCACGTTTAAGAGTTGCTTGATTTAAAACCATATCCACACTCCTGCTAGAATTGCAGCTACAACACCTAAAGCTAATGCAACTTTAGCGCTGAAGTTACCTGATTCAAGTTCTTCCCAGTGACCCATGTCCATAATGATATGACGGATACCACCAATTAAGTGATACGCCAATACAGAAATGGTGCCCCATGCTATGAATTTGGCAATGAATCCGCTGAACAGACCCTTGACGAATTCAAAACCTTCTGCAGAAGAAAGAGACTCAGACCAAGCCCAAATGACAAACGTTAAAGCAAAAAATAATGCAACACCGGTGACGCGGTGTAAAATTGATGCTTTAGCCGTTGCCGGCATAGATATAGTTGTTAGATCTAGATTTACAGGTCTTTGCTTTTTCACAGTTACTTGCCCATCTTGCCCTTATCGGGCTCATCTACTTGTTTTTCTAAAACCCATCAAAATGAATTTCGATGGAACTATCTAAGTAAACCGTGTTGATACACAAAAAGTTCACACTTATGCAAAACTCAAATGTAAAAATAAAGTTTACCTACAGACAATACGGTATAAAACCTTGGATAGTATATATAGCCAAAGGTCTTTTTACAATTCTTGTTTAGTAAGAGACGTTTGCGAATTAGCCAATAGTATAATATTTAATCCTGACAGAATATTTATTATCCATTTGTGCATAATGTTTATAAAAATTGACTTTATACCCCTCTTTCACGTTAAAATGAAAAGAATGTGCTTAAACAGATTCAGAACATAACAATCAGAGTTGTTATCTTAATAGGAGATAAATAGATGGCGGATAAGAAAGCCACGGTCCATATTGATGGTCTTGATCCAATCGAACTTCCAATTTACCAAGGCACTGCTGGCCAAGACGTAATCGACGTACGTACGTTAGGTTCACACGGTCACTTCACTTACGACCCAGGTTTTATGTCGACCGGTTCTTGTGAATCTTCAATCACTTACATCGATGGCGGCAAAGGTGTTCTATTACACCGTGGTTACCCAATCGAGCAATTAGCTGATGAATCAAACTACATCGAGCTTTGCTACTTACTATTAAACGGCGAATTACCGACTAAAGAACAATACGAAGCGTTTGCTCAAGAAATCACGCACAACACAATGCTTGATACTAAAATCGCAAACTTCTTCCAAGGTTTCCGCTTTGACGCTCACCCAATGGCAATGCTGTGTGGTGTTGTAGGTGCTCTTTCTTCTTTCTACCACGAAGATTTAGACATCACTGACGCAACACAACGTAAAACAAGCGCAATCAAGCTAGTTGCTAAATTACCAACTATCGCTGCGATGGCTTACAAATACAATGTAGGTCAACCGTTCGTTTACCCACGTAACGACTTAAGCTTCGCTGAAAACTTCTTACACATGATGTTCTCAGTACCAGCTGAAGAATACAAAGTAAGCCCTGTTCTTGCCAAAGCAATGGACAAAATCTTCATGCTTCACGCTGACCACGAACAAAACGCATCAACGTCAACTGTTCGTCTAGCAGGTTCTTCAGGTGCTAACCCTTACGCGTGTATCGCGGCTGGTATCGCATCTCTATGGGGTCCTGCGCACGGTGGTGCTAACGAAGCATGTCTTAACATGTTAGAAGAAATTGGTTCTGTTGACCGTATCGATGAGTACGTTGCTAAAGCGAAAGATAAGTCTGATCCTTTCCGTCTTATGGGCTTTGGTCACCGTGTATACAAAAACTTCGACCCACGTGCGACAGTAATGCGTCAAACATGTCACGAAGTACTTGCTGAGCTAAACATTCAAGATCCACTTCTTGATATCGCTATGAAGCTTGAGCAAATTGCACTTGAAGACCCATACTTCGTTGAGAAGAAACTTTACCCTAACGTAGATTTCTACTCAGGTATCATCTTAAAAGCAATCGGTATTCCAACAAGCATGTTCACTGTAATCTTTGCAATGTCACGTACTGTTGGTTGGATCTCTCACTGGGATGAGATGCTTTCTCAACCTGGTCACAAGATCAGCCGTCCTCGTCAGTTATACACTGGTGAAACTTCACGCGATTACGTACCAACAGACAAGCGTTAATACGAATTTGCGTTTAAAAAAGGCCGCTATGCGGCCTTTTTTGTTGCCCTGCACTTGTCTATTTGTGCAAAGTAATTAAAATCGTCGCATTCTTGTAGCTTAAGGCCTTTCATGTTCGATATCACAAAAATACGTGCTGACTTTCCAATACTGAATGAAACAGTCAATGAGCAGCCTTTGGTGTATTTAGACTCAGCAGCGACCTCGCAAAAGCCACAGGCAGTTATTAATGCTCTTAGCCGTTTTTATAGTCACGAGAACGCCAATGTGCACCGCGGCCGCCATACACTCAGTGAAAACGCGACACGCCAATATGAGCATACACGAACGCTACTTGCAGATTATTTTTCTGTAAAAAATAATGAGATAGTGTGGACCAAAGGGGCAACCGAATCGATTAATTTAATCGCAAATGGTCTGGCTTCGAGGCTCAATCCTGGCGATAAAATTGCCCTATCTGCTATTGAACACCACGCCAACATAGTCCCTTGGCAACAGCTAGCACAGCGCACCGGTGCAGAAGTCATTATTTTGCCGATAGAAAATGATTTAACTATTAATAGCGTGCACTGTAGTGAATTTATCAAGCAACAAAAGCCTAAAATAGTCGCTATTACCCATGCATCAAATACTCTAGGTAATATTACTGATTTAGCGCCAATCATTAGCGCATGTAAAGCCATTAATGCTATTTCGGTTATTGATGGTGCGCAGGCAGCGATGCATTTACGCCCTAATTTACAAGAAATTTCCTGTGATTTTTACGTGTTTTCTGCCCATAAAATGCTCGGGCCGACAGGTTTAGGAGGCCTATATGGCCGATTTGAGCTGTTAAATTCGCTCGATGTATATCAAACCGGTGGCGAAATGATCGAAACAGTGAACCTAACACACAGCACTTTTCGTGATGCGCCGGGTAAATTTGAAGCAGGAACACCCAATATTGCAGGTGTCATTGCCTTTACTGAGGCAATAAATTATTTAATATCGTTAGATTTTCAGCAAATGCGTCAACATGAGCATACAGTTTTTGACTATGCGATAAAACAATTATCAGCTATTGATGGTATTAATATCTATTCAAACCAAACAGATAACATCGGTAACATTAGTTTTAATTATCGTGATGAACATCCGTTTGATTTAGCCACCCTACTTGATGGATTTGGTGTTGCCGTGCGTAGTGGCCATCATTGTACGCAACCTATAATGAGTCATTTAGGCATCCCAGGTACTGTACGAGCAAGTTTTGCGTTATATAACACTAAAGCTGATGTCGATGCCTTTATCAGTGCTGTTAAAAGTAGTATTGAGTTATTAGATTAATTTTGGATAAGTTATGAATTCAGCGTTTGAAGCCGTTAGTAAAAACATTGAAACAGTTGCTGGGTGGCAGCAAAAATATCGCCAAATAATGCTCTTAGGTAAGCAATTACCTGTTATGCCTGAAGTACTCAAAGTAGATGATGCTCTAGTTAAAGGCTGTGAAAGTAAAGTGTGGCTATATATCGACTTTGATCATACTGAAAACAGCCTGGTTTTAGCAGGCGATTCAGATACTCGCATCGTTAAAGGACTATTAGCTTTAATTTTAGCCTTATACAATGGTCTAACACCGGAGCAAGCAACGCAAATTAATGCCTATGATGAATTTGAACGACTCGGTCTAATTAGCCATTTGAGTCCTTCTCGTGGTAATGGTATAAAAGCCATGGTTGATAAAATTCAAACCATGGCTGAACAAAAACAATAAGTTTTATAAACTACGCTGTTTTTTATCGAGGTATTTTCTAATCGCTTTGGCTGCAACAAAAAAGCCAAAGCTGCCTGTTACCATAGTTGCAGAGCCAAAACCATTATTACAGTCCATATTCATTGAACCATCTGCACCTTGTTTTGCTTGGCAAACCTCACCTTCAGAGGTTGGATATACAAGCTGCTCTGTAGAATAAACACAATCGACGTTAAATTTTCGCTTTGGATTGCTACTAAAGTTGTACTGTTTTCGCAAAATATAACGTACTTTTGCAAGCAATGGATCATGAGTTGTCTTTGCAACGTCACCAAAACTGATTTGACTCGGGTCGGTTTGCCCGCCTGCGCCTCCGGTGGTAATAACCGGTAGTTTTATGCGTTTACAGTGAGCAATAAGCGCAGCTTTTTCTTTTACAGCATCAATACAATCAATCACATAGTCAAAACCTTGAATATGCTCACGAATGTTATCTAGCGTAATGAAATCGTCAATAACATTAATTTTGATATCTGGGTTTATCAACTCACAACGTGTTTTCATCGCTTCTACTTTTGCTTCGCCTACGGTGCCAGTTAAAGCATGAATTTGACGATTAACATTGGTTGCACAAATATCATCTAAATCAATGAGGGTTAATTGCCCTACACCCGTTCGAGCCAATGCTTCAGCAGCCCAACTACCTACGCCACCAATACCAATGACACAAAAATGTGCTTGTTGTAACCAATCAAATTGTTGATGACCATATAAACGTTTAATGCCACCAAAACGGATGTCTTGTGTTGTTTCTTTCATTTACCAATCCAACGTCCAAGGAGCTGTCCACTCTTTGAATTCGTCTGAGTTAAAAACTTCATTAAGATGAGCACCTAAAGTGTAATCGCATCGATATTCTTTAAGCTGCCCTTTATAGCTAAATTGTAGTGCATAGGCATGCAAGTTTGTGCGCTCGTCTTCACTACCCGCATAGGTACTATCACCTAGAATTGGAGCGCCTAAGCTTTTCATTGCGACTCTAAGCTGATGTGTTTTACCAGAGAATGGCTTTAACAAGTATGCACGAAGCCCTGGTCGAATACTTTTTGAATAAAAGCGTGTGATAGCAGGATTCGCTTGGCTCTTTAACAGCTTAAATGCACCACGACGACTTTTTTGCATATCCCCTTTTATCCAACCTTGCTTTTTCTTAGGCTTAGCATCACTCACTGCGAGATAAAACTTATTTATTTTATGATCAGAAAATAGTGAAGTGAATTCGGCTGCAGCTTCTTTGTTACGGGCTAATATAATTAAACCTGATGTCACTTTATCTAGCCGATGAACCGGATAGAGCTTCTCATTAACAAGCTCTTCAGCAAGTACGACAAAACCAGCACATTGTTCACTATGAAAGCTCACTCCTGCTGGTTTATAAAAAACAAAGAAGTCATCTTCAATGGCATGAAGATGAACATTGTTTACATCATGCATTTCTAGTTACCAAGCACTGCAATAACGCGCGCTAAGTCTTCAGGGGTATCTACGCCTGCTTGCGGTGCACACAGAGCTTTTGCGATTTTAATTTTGTGACCATGATAAAGTACGCGAAGCTGCTCTAATGACTCTAAAAGCTCTAATCGAGATTCTGGTAATTCGATGTAGTCCTTAATAAAGCCAGCACGATAAGCATAAATACCAATATGGCGCGCAAAATCAGCAAGATTTAGCTTATCTCGGTCATCATTCATCATCGCATCACGATGATAAGGGATTGGCGAACGCGAAAAATACAGTGCGTTGTTGTCTGCATCGTTAATGACTTTCACGCAATTGGGATTAAATATATCATCAATCTCATCAATGCTGGTGCTCAAAGTCGCCATTGGCGCATCAGAATCAGCAAGTAGCATGGCAACTTGAGATACATTTTCGCTTGCCAATAAAGGCTCATCACCTTGCACGTTGACAACAATAGTGTCACTTTCAAGTTTTAACTGTTCAACAACTTCAGCTAAACGTTCTGTGCCAGATTGGTGATCTTCTCGTGTCATCAATACATTATCAGTAAAGTTCTTTACTGCATCAAACACTGTTTGATGATCAGTCGCTACATAAACTTGTGATGCACCTGAAGCAACCGCTTTTTCATAAACATGTTGGATCATTGGTTTACCACAAATATCAGCAAGTGGTTTACCTGGTAAACGCGTCGATGCGTAGCGAGCTGGGATAACGACTACGAATTCCACTTATCAACCTCTTCTTGGCTTAATTCACGGGCTTCATTTTCTAAAAGCACCGGGATATCGTCTTTGATGGGGTACGCTAGTTTCGCAGCAGTACTGATAAGCTCTTGATTCTCTTTATCAAGACGTAATTTACCTTTACACACTGGGCAAGCGATAATTTCAAGTAATTTTGTATCAAAGGCCATTGAGGATCCCTTTTTGTTTTAATAATAAATTAAGTTTTTCGATAACTGCTGCTGTTGGCTTTGCATCAACAGGTAAATAATACCAATTTGGTTTAGCAAAACTAAAGCATTTAACTGCATCTTTTTCTGTCATAAATACAGCGTCATCTGCAAAATCGCTAAAGTCATTTGCTTGGTAGGCATAATGATCACGAAAATGATGAGTCGATAGTAAGTTAATGCCTTGCTGCTCAAGACTTATTTCAAAGCGTTTGGGGTTACCAATAGCACTGACCGCATGGCCTTTATCTTGAACTGAATTGGCAAGTTCTGAATTACTTACGGTTCGAAATGGGCTTGATGCTAAATTATAGCGGCTTTGAGCGTTGCCACCATTTTCTATGACTAAATCAACCGACTTTAAGCGTGCTTTGGTTTCACGAAGTGGACCAGCAGGCATTAATAAACCGTTACCAAATTGGCGTTCACTATCAACGATACAACATTCGATATCACGCGCCATTTTATAATGCTGCATGCCATCATCAGAAATAATGACATCTATATCATGTTGCTCTAAATTTTTTATACTCGCTTGTCGGTCAGGGCCAACCATTACAACACAACCTAGGCGGCGCTTAATAAGTACAGGTTCGTCACCCGCTTGCGTTGTCGTCGTTTGTTCAGTCACTAACAAAGGATACGAATCAGACTGACCACCGTAGCCACGGCTGATCACAGCCACTTTTAAACCTTGCTGCTGTAAGTACTCAGCAAGCCAAATAACAAATGGCGTTTTGCCGTTTCCACCCACACTAATGTTACCAACCACAATAACCGGAACATGCGCTTTAAATGCTTTTAGTATATTTAGCTTATAAAACAAAGCACGAAGCGTTGAGATTAGCCAAAAAAGCACACTGAAAGGTAACAGCAGAACGCTGAGTAAGCCTGGTTTTTTATACCAGCTTTTTTCAATAACACTCACTACTGCTCACCAAATTGCATCTTACATAACGCACTATAGGTACCGTCTTTTTCAAGCAGCTCGCTATGTGTGCCCTTTTCGATAACTTGACCATGGTCGATAACATAAATGCAATCACTGTTTTCTATTGTTGATAAACGGTGTGCTATCACAATCGATGTTTTTTCTTTCATTAAGCTATCAAGTGCTTGCTGAATCAGTTTTTCAGATTCAGTGTCAAGTGCAGATGTCGCCTCATCAAGAATCAAAATAGGGGCATTTTTTAATATTGCACGTGCAATGGCTATTCGCTGACGCTGGCCGCCTGACAACATAACGCCGTTTTCACCCACCATGGTATCTAACCCTTCTGGTAAGTCTTTAACAAACTCCCAAACATGGGCTTGCTTGGCAACCGCCATTAACTCCTCGCTTGTTAATTCGCGGTCAAGGCCATAGCAAATATTATTCGTGATGGTGTCGTTAAATAAAACCACTTGCTGTGAAACCAGTGCAAATTGCTTACGTAAGTCTGTCAGTTTGTAATCAGCGATGTTGACGCCATCAAGCAAAATTTCACTGTCACCTTCAAGCTCATAATAACGCGGCAATAAATTTGAGATGGTCGATTTACCTGAGCCAGAACGGCCAACCAATGCGATGCTTTCGCCGGCATTAATCGAAAGTGATAAATTCTTTAATACAGGCTCATCTTTCGTTGGGTATTTAAAGGTCACATTGTTTACTTCAATTTTCCCAGTTACTTTATCAACGCTGTAAGTGCCAGTGTCTTTTTCTACTTCTTCATCAAGTACTAAAAAGATACTTTGCGCTGCCGAAATACCACGTTGTAAATCACTATTAACGTTAGAAAGTTGCTTCAGTGGCCGTAATAACATCATCATTGATGAAATAAGTAATACGAAGTCACCTGAACTGATGGTATCAATCATCGACGGCATAGAAACAACCCATAAAATCACGGCCATCGCGCTTGCTGCCAAAATTTGGATAACAGAAACGCTTAACGCTTTAGTTGCATCCATTTTAATGCGCTGCTGACGATTATGATTATTAATAGTCGAGAATTGCGATATCTCTTGCTGTTGACCACCAAAGCCATGTATCACTTTATGACCAGATAGCATTTGCTCTGAGCTGCGAGTTACTTGGCCCATAGCAGATTGGATTTTTTTCGAAATCATACGAAAGCGTTTCGATACAAAGGCAACGATCACGGCCACAAGCGGAATAATAACTAAAAATATTAGTGATAGCTTCCAGCTGGTATAAAACATATTAAAAAGTAAGAAAACAACAAACGCCCCTTCTCTAACAACAATTAACAGGGCTTTGGTAATGGCTTGTTGAACCTGCTCAGTATCAAAGGTGATTTTAGAGATTAAATCGCCATTTGAATTTTTATCATGAAAAGACACCGGCAGGTGTAAAATATGTTCGAATAATTGTTGGCGCAACGTTCTTACAACTTGAGAGCCAACATAACTTAAACAGTACGACGACATATAGTTAAACATGCCACGACCTAATACCAATGCAATCACAACAAATGGTGCATAAGTTAAAACATCAGTGTTACGATCATTTAAACCTTCATCAATGAAGGGCTTCATTAAATTGATAAACAATGCATCCATGGCTGAATAGCCAATCATGCCTACAATGGCGAAAAACGCGATTAACTTATAATCACCCACATAACTGATTAATCGCTTATAGATTTGGGATGTAGTTTGATCCATAACACTCTCTTATTCATAGACTTCGACTATTGTAGCCTTTAGGGGGTAAAAACAAAACGTCAATCTTGTTCGAACCAATAACTTTCCTGCTCTCGCGCAAATTCTAAGCGATATTTATCTTCGTAAAATTTTATGCGTATATGGCCATACTTTGCCGTCGATAACTGCTGTATATGGTGTTGGTTATAACGATTTACAACCTCTGGGTGAGGAAAGTGCCATTGCCCTTGGTAAGCAGATGAATGGATAACTACTTCAGGATTTACTGCATCTATAAATTCATAACTGGAAGAGGTATTACTGCCATGATGGGGGCTTATTAAAATAGTCGCTCGTAAATCCACCTCCTCTTCAATAAGTTTAGCTTCTGCCGCTGCTGATATATCTCCAGTTAGTAAAAGTGAATAATTAAAACCTGTTACTTTTAATAAGCAAGACTGGTCATTGCGACTCGCTTTTTCTACCTTTGCTGTAAAACTTCTGATATTGAGCTCAGCAAGTTTGAGGTTGGTTGTTTTGCACTTATTTAACAGTCCCTGAGGATGAAAAGTAGCTAAAGTGTGTTGATAGCCAGCCACTTTCCAACTTGCTAAACCACCAGAGTGGTCGTTATCTAAGTGGCTTACTATGGTGGCAATCACAGATAGCTGCTGTTTATTGATGTTGTTAAGTAATACGCGGTGTACATAATCATAACGGCCAAAATACTGTGGGCCTAAATCATAAATTATCGCTTTATTTTTGCTGCTTACCATCACCATTAAGCCATGCCCGACATCAAACACATCCATCCGAAAATTAGCTTCTGGCTGTAATTCACTATCAACGGCATATATACAAACAGGAATTAAACACACATATTTATTAGGGCTAAAGTACAACAGCAGAAGTGTTATGTAACTGATGATCAATAATGAGAAATTAAACTCATTGAACGACAACCAACGCCAGTCATTAGGGATAGAAAGCAATAGTTGATAACTAAAATACAGGGCACTGTCGATCAGTGATAACAGACCTGAAATATCCAGTAGGCTAGAAATCAGACTATAAAAAATCAACAAAGGCAATAACAGCACACCAACCAAGGGCACAGCAATAAGGTTAATCAATAAACCTATCACGCTAGTACCTGAAAAGTAATATAAGGATAGCGGTAGTAAACCAACAAATAAAGCGCATTGAACTTGCAGTAGCTGTACAAATCGCTTTAAAAAACTAAGTGACAAATTAATTGTTTTTTTAGTCAGTAGAAAGATGATCGTAACGGCCAAAAAACTGAAATAGAGCCCAGGATTCAACAGCGTAAATGGGTCTATAAACAACACCACACTCAAGGCGTACAAAATTGAACGCCAACGCACTGGGTTTTTTCCTAAGTTATAGATTACAAGGTAGCAGCCTAACATTAGCAGCGCCCGGCTTGCAGAAACTATAAAATCACTTAAGTAAACATAAACGAGCGAGCAACTGAACCCTATTACAACAAATAGCTTATTTAATTGAATTGATTGGCTTACACGAAAGTGACTCACTCTTAACAGCCACTTACTACTATAAAAACCGACTGCGAAGATAAGTCCGATATGAAGACCCGAAATAGCAAGTAGATGAGACAATCCTAATTCACGCAAGTGCTTTTTATCTTCATAACCTATTTTACTTTTATCACCGGTTAAAAGTGCATAATAAAGCCATTGTAATCGTGTGTTTGCCGTAATTTTATCAATATAAGTGCGGTAACTCACACGCAGGGAGTCATATTGATGATGATTTAAATAGCTTATCTCTCCTACGCTTCGGCCTTTATAAAATACTCGCTCAAGTAATGCTTGCCGTTCTCTATTAAAACTGTAGAAATTTTTTACTGACCGATAAGGTTTAAGTTTGAGTACTGCGCTTAATTCATCTCCACTAGTAACAGGTTTATCTGAAGTAATGCTGAGCATTGCATTAGGAGCAGGTCGGATGCTTGTAGGGCAAGATTCAATATGTTTCAGACTTGCTTTAATGTAGTAAGGGCTTTGTTCACTGTATGTTTCAACTACCTCAAATCGAACTAATCGGCTTTGTTGATAATCGATTTCGCAGTCAGAGATTGAGTAAAAGATGAAGTAATGAAAAATCACTACCAAAATAGCGCAAATAAACCCTGACAATAGAGTTAAAAAAGGCTTAAAATAGGCACCTGCTAGCAATACAGCAAAACTCATTATATAAAACGCCGCAGTGTCAAATGTATATAGGGTGAAAAAACAGCCTATGACAAAGCCGCTGCATAACCAAATAGATGTAAATGGTTGCTTTAAATGGCTAAGAAAACGATCCAACGCTTTTTACCTGATCATAACAAGGTAAAAGAACACAAGTATTTAAGAATTTTTGGTCGTTTATTGCATGATGCCAATTTATGGCACTTAAATAGACGCTCAGCACGCGGTGCATTTGCTGTTGGTTTATTTTTTGCGTTCATCCCTGTTCCTTTTCAAATGGTTCTTGCAGCCGCCCTGGCTATTCCATTTCGAGTAAATTTACCGATTTCTGTTGCAACCGTGTGGATCACGAACCCACTAACCATGCCTCCTATTTTCTATTGTTCATATATTGTAGGCACAATTGCCCTTGCTCAGCCACAACAGCACTTCCAATTTGAACCAAGCTGGCAATGGTTTATAGATAGCCTTACAACAATTGGCCCAGCCTTTTTAGTTGGCTCACTTATTTGTGCTACTGCTGCTGCTATCATCGGTTATTTTGCTACCGACATGCTTTGGAAACGCTCAGTCCGAAAAGCATGGATACATCGCCATAAAAAATAACTGATTTCAGTATAGACAAAAAACCCAGCTTAAAGCTGGGTTTTTTAATATTGATTAGTAAGTCTCGATTACGAAACGATTACTTTTTAAAGAAGCGACGTGCAGCTGCAAATGGTAATAGCAATAAAGCATACCATGGGAAGCTTGCTGATTGACGCTCGTATTGTTCAATCTCTTCTGCAGGACACTCTTCAACACTGCCATCAATTGGTGTTAACTTAACAGCCACTGCGACACTTTCATATTCGATATTGCCATTAACATCGACTACAACGTTACCGAATGAATCTGTCTTTTCAACAGTTTTAGTCGCAACACCGAAGATTTCATTATTGTTGTTAATTGATTTCGCTTCAGCAACCGTGTATTTAAAGCGAGTCTCACCATCTTCTTCATAACAAGGTAATAAATCGTTTAAGTTAACAACTGAATCTTCACCAATGGTGTACATGAAACCTTCACGACGACGCGTAGAAGTATTATAAATATCTGTTTCACCCTCACCAACAACAATACCATTATCATTAATATCGTTAGCTAATGAGCTTGAGCTTGAGAAGTAATCCGTTGGGAAAACAACACTGTCGCTATTTTTATCATAGTAAAAGAACTTAGTTCTATTCGTACCATCAATACGTTTAGTTGCATAACCGACTACAACATCATCATTGTTAACAGCTAATGGCTGACCTGAAATCCAATCGTCCTCTTGGTCGATAAACTCTTTCACTTCACCATTTTCGAAAATAACAGGCATACTAATACGTGTGCTATTACTCTTGTAACGCACATCAGACGTACCAACCACTAAACCATTTTCGTTTATCGCAAGTGCGTTACTACGGAACGCGAAATCTTCATCATCTTCAGGCGTTAAACCTAAGCCATACATTTCTGTATTGGTGATGTTTAGATTACTGTCTAATGTCCACTTAACAGCTCGTTTATTATAAATACCCGTTGAATAAGTACGGTTGTACGCTTCAACACAGTCTGAAACTGGTTCATCTTCGCCATCACAGTTATCAGTAATATCATCCAGTGGATCAACCGCAATATCAGTAGAGACAGTGCCTACAACTTCATAGCCATTTGCTGTTTTGATAATGTCATTTGCTGAGCTAACACCACCGTACTCATCAAACTCTGGTGCAAGTTCTACTTTTACACCGTCTTCGGTGATAACAATTGCACGGCTAATGAAGTCTCTTAAAAAGTGGGTTTCTTCTTCGTCTTCATCTGTTTGTGTGAATGATGTTTTTTCGTAAGGTGCGCTTCCCCAACCAACCATAACACCGTCATCTGTTACAGCATTTAGTAAGTTAGAAGTTGAACGTGTTAAGCCATCAAAATCAAGTGACTGTTCATCAAACAAAACTTGCTCTGAAGCACCTTCAGATGTGTAAAGCGTTGCAATTGCACTTGATAGTTTTTGATATTCAGAGTCAGTTGAGCGACCAGTTAAAAAACTAACCATAAATGAATGTGCATCTGCATTGGTATTTACCGCATCGTTGCTAGCAATATCGTCAAGTGTGAATGTAATTTCTTTATCAATGAGTTCGTATTGCGCTTCAGCAGTATCATAAGCTGATTCAAGATAGCTATCATCTGTGAAATCAATATATGAAATATCAATAGGTAGCTTATAAAGACCGTTTGCTAAGCCTATGATGTGACCGTTTTCACTAACATCTGTTACGTAGTTAAATTTAGCGCCATCAACGCCACCTAATTCTTCTAATTTATAGGTTGCGCTCATCGCTGAGGTACTTAGGGTGGCTAAAATACTGGCAGCGAGTAATTTGTATTTCATTTTAATCCTTACTACTGATTCTTTAAATCTTCGAGTTCTTCCCAGCGCTCAAAAGCGACTTCAAGCTCAGACTCTAACTCGGCTAAATGGTTCAATGCTTCTGTTGTAATTGCAGCATCTTGCTTAAAAAAGTCAGGGTCATTAACCACAACTTGCTGAGCGTCTAACGCTTTTTCAAGTTGTTCCACTTTACTGGGTAATTCTTCTAATTCAAGTTTTAATTTGTAAGAGAGTTTATTACTTTTCTTTGGTGTTTTATCTTGGCTAACAACGGCCGGCTTTTCTTGCTTAATTTGTTGCTGTTGTTGTTTTTCTTGCTCAGCTAAATGAGCGGCATACGCTTCATAGTCGCTATAACCACCAACAATGTCGGTTATCTTGCCGTTACCTTCAAATGCCCATACAGAATTACAGGTATTATCAATAAATTCACGGTCATGGCTTACAATCAGCACGGTGCCCTGATATTGGTTGATGATCTCTTCTAAGAGCTCTAAAGTTTCAATATCGAGGTCATTGGTTGGCTCATCGAGAACAATAATGTTAGATGGCTTTAAAAATAACTTTGCTAATAATAAGCGGTTTTTCTCACCACCTGATAGCGCTTTTACTGGCGTACGCGCTCTTGCCGGTGGAAATAAGAAGTCTTGTAAGTAACCAAGCACATGACGTGAGCGCCCGCCCATCATCACTTCTTGCTTACCTTCAGCTACGTTATCTTGTACTGTGGCTTCTTCATCGAGCTTTTGACGATACTGATCAAAATAAGCAAACTCTAAATTAACACCTTGCTTAACACTGCCGCTATCTGGTGTTAAGTCACCAAATAAAATTTTAAGCAGTGTTGTTTTGCCAATACCATTGGGTCCGACAAGGCCAACACGATCGCCACGCATAACAAGGGTCGAGAAATCCTTCGCGATCACTTTATCTTTAAATGCATGACAGATGTTTTTCGCTTCGAATACTAATTTACCTGAACGCTCCGCTGTTTCAATATTGAAATCGGTTTTACCGACCTGATCAACACGCTGCTTACGCTCTTTACGTAACTCTTTTAAAGCGCGCACACGGCCTTCATTACGCGTTCTACGTGCTTTAATACCTTGGCGGATCCACGCTTCTTCTTCTGCTAAGCGTTTATCAAATAGTGCGTTTTGTGTTTCTTCTACTTTTAAATCATGCGCTTTTTGTTCAAGGTACGTCGCGTAATCGCCAGGGTACGAAACCAGCTTACCACGGTCTAAGTCAAGAATACGGGTTGCAACTGCTCGAATGAATGCACGGTCGTGAGAAATAAAAACGATACCGCCTTTAAACTCTTTTAAAAACTGCTCAAGCCAAATAACACTACTCATATCTAAGTGGTTGGTAGGCTCATCAAGTAGCAGTAAATCGGGTTCACTAACCAAGGCTCGTGCAAGGGCAACTTTACGTAGCCAACCACCCGATAATGATTCAAGCTTGGCTTCTGGATCTAGCTCTAAGCGAGATAAAACGAGCTGAATACGGGTATCAAAACGCCAGCCATCAACGGTTTCTAATTGATTAGATAAACGCTCTAATTTGTTAAGCAATTTATCGTTATAGTCAGTTTGCATTTGATTACTAACTTGGTGATATTCTATCAGTAAGTTAGCGATGTCAGGCATACCCTGCGCTACATAATCAAATACTGAGCCTTCCGCCCCTTTTGGTGGATCTTGCTCTAAACGTGAAATGCGAATACCGCCTAATTGGTTGATTTCACCATCATCCAATGTCACTTGGCCATCAAGCACTTTTAATAGTGTTGATTTACCTGCACCGTTTCGACCAACGATACAAACACGCTCACCTGACTCAATAACGGCATCGGCATCATCTAGTAGTGGATGCGTACCATAAGCGAGTTGAGCTTTGGCTATTCTGATTAAATCCATCGTGATTACTACTCTTATTCTTTATTATCAGCAATAAATTGCGCTAATTGCTCAGCATCAAAAGGCCAAAATAATTTCTCGCCTTGATGAGATTCCACAACCGGAATACTGGTTTGGTAAAGTTCAATCAGCTGTTCACTGTCCATAATGTCTTTTGCTACAAACGAAGCGTTTGCAGCAATTAATAATTCATCGGCCATTTCACACAGATGACAGCCATCAGTGTGGTACAGGGTAAAATTAGCCATGAGTAATAAGCCAGCTATTATGAATTTGCTTATTACGTTTAAAATCTGGTGATAAAGTCTTGTCAGAAATGTTTTCTGCTTTTAAACCCAGCCCCATTAGTCCTACTTCATCCATGTTAAAGCCACGCTTATTGTTTGAGAATATAAGCGTACCGTTCGGGCTTAAAATCTTCTTAACCCAGGTAAGAAGTTTGATGTGGTCGCGCTGAACATCAAACGCATCTTTCATACGTTTTGAGTTTGAGAACGTCGGTGGATCTAAGAAAATTAAATCATATTGGCCTTGTGCATACTCAAGCCACTTCAAGCAATCTGCTTGCTCAAAACGATAGCGTGTATTACTGATATCATTCAGGGCAAAGTTTTCTTGCGCCCACTTTAAGTAGGTTTTTGACATATCAACGGTGGTAATGGCTTTAGCACCACCCACAGCAGCATGCACAGATGCACTGCCCGTATAAGCAAACAAGTTTAAGAAACGTTTACCTTGTGCGTTTTGTTGGATATAACGACGAGCTAAACGGTGATCTAAGAACAAACCAGTGTCTAGATAATCAAATAGATTAACTTTGAATTTAGCGCCAAACTCTTCAACGACTTGCGTACGATTTTGTTTTGCTACCTTGGTATATTGTTCTTCACCTTTTTGTTTTTTACGAACTTTAACTGCGATATTTTCTGGTGCGATATTTAACTGCTCTGCAGTCAGGCTGATCACATCTTGCAAACGTTTTTGAGCCGTATTATCGTCGATTTCTTTCGGTGCAGCATATTCAAAAATAACCGCTGAATCATCGTATACATCAACAGCTACGTTATATTCTGGAATATCCGCATCATAAACACGGTAGCAGCTCACTTCATTTTGCTTTAACCAGTTCTTTAAATTTTGCTTATTTTTCTTTAAACGGTTTGCAAAGGCGGTTGAACCTTCAAAGTTAAGAGCTGGCTTATCTTCTTTGCTAAGTTCTACTTGTTTATCGTCTAGTTGGTAAAGATTTAATACAACATCTAACGGGCCATTTTTAAACTTATAGCGTTTTAACTTAACTAACTTTAATAACTTAAATAAGCTTTCGTCAGTGCCAAGTAAAGCAAGTTTCCAATGATTAAAGTGCTTTTTGAAGCCAACACCTAAGCTACGGTGTAAGTTAACCAGCTCAGCCATTGAGCCTAAACGTTCACCATAAGGTAAGTTTGAAATCACCACACCAGGTAGTTTCGCAACGGAGGTTAACTTAGTGGCATCGCTTTGTTTAAACTTAATCACATTAGCAAGGTCTGCACGCTCTGCGTTTTCTTGCGCTTTTGCAATCACACTTCCGTCAATATCATGGCCAATAAGCCAAAGTTTAGGATCTGTAATTTGTGCAGTTAGTTCTGCTTTTAATTCTTTGTACTTTTGAATACGGAAACTAGGCAGGCGCTCAAAGGCAAAACCTTCACGGAATAAGCCCGGTGCTTCATTGCGAGCCATGCTTGCGGCTTCAATTAAAATGGTACCCGAACCACAACATGGATCGAATAAAGGTTGTTGCACGTTTTCAAGCCAACCACTTCTTTTTACAAGAGCAGCAGCTAAATGCTCCTTAATCGGCGCTTTACCTTGATCTTGACGATAACCACGCTCAGATAAACGCGGGCCAGAATAATCGATATAAAGCGCAACACCTTGACGGTTCAATCTTGCTACAACTCGAACGTTGGCATTGTATTTATCAACATCTGGACGTTGTTCGAATAAATCCGCGAAGTAATCAACAATCGCATCTTTTACAACTAGACCTGAAAATTGCGTATTTTTTAAATCGTTATTTGTACCACTAAAATCAACAGCAAAGGTTTGCTTAGGGCCAAACCACTCCTGCCAAGGCTGTAAGCGTGCAAATTGATAAAGGCTGTCTTTGTCTTTTACGCCTTCTTTTTCTTCTATCAGCATCATGATACGAGTCGCAAAACGGCTCGATAAACAAATCTTTTGTGCTAATAAGCTATCTGCTTCAAAACGTACAGAGCCCACGGTTTGTTTTGAGACTTCGGCACCGAGTGCTGTAAGCTCATCAACAAGTAAATTTTCTATTCCGATAGAAGTAAGTGCGATAAATTGCAAAGTAAAAACCCTTAAATGCTAATTGCGCAGGATTATAGCATAGCTTGGCGAACAAAAACGCCAACATTTGCAGGGATATTAGCTGGATTTTTACTTAGCCCACTAGGTTACAAATCTCGCGCCGCGATTAAATCGCCCCTAGAGTGAACAAATTTTAATTCACAAAGGTCAACACGCCCTAGGCTGATTTGAACTGTTTTTGTTGAATATAAACAGGATGGATACGGTTATTTAAAACCTTAATAGCTTCAAACTGTTCAAGAGAAAGGTTTTCGTCTAATTGAAAGTGTTGGCTTAGGTTAATACACACTGAGGCTTCGCTCGAGTGGTCAACAATTAAAAACTCACCTTCTTGTGCCTGCGAGCACAATTTAACCACTGCTTCAACACTTGGCTGGCTGCCATGATACTCATGAAAGAACCAACTTTTTGCAAGTACAGGCTTTAAATGAAATTTGACCGCAGTGGCATTTAGCGCGATTTGGCAAAGCTGTGCAGGGTTCCACAGTGAGAATGTTTCGAGGTATTGATAAACTTGCTGATAAAATGCAGCATCTTCAAGGCTAAAGTTTGGCTCTTGTAAAACAGCATCAGTAAGTTGGCGAAGTTTGTAAGGCGTGCACAGTTGCATATCTTGGTCAAGGTCAACCAAAAGACGATTATTTTTCGCACAAGCAAGCCATTTCCATTGCTTAGATGCTTGTAACATGTCTCCTCCCTAACGAATAAATACTGTGCGCTTAATCATAAATTATAACTAAAGCAGATCATTAATAAAATGATTTCTTAGAACATTTTATTAATGATCAATTGCTTAGATAACTGATCCTTATAAGCTATTTAGGATCGTTTTTACCAATTCTGGGCCTTTATAAATGAATCCAGTGTAAACTTGTACAAGGTCTGCACCTGCTGCAAATTTCTCTTTTGCAGAATCCGCATCATCAATACCACCCACACCAATGATAGGTAGTTTACCTTCGGTTAAACGCTTAAGCTCACTAACCACGTGGGTTGAACGCTGACGTACTGGTTGGCCAGATAATCCACCCGCTTCGTTTGCGTATTGTTGACCTTGTACCATCGCGCGCTCAAGCGTGGTATTTGTAGCAATAACACCATCGATCTTATTGTTGATCAATGACTCACTAACTTGGCCAATTTGTACTTCATCAAGATCAGGGGCGATCTTAACTAGCATAGGCACTTGTTTGTTATGTTTAGCAACTAGATCAAGTTGTTCATTCTTTAAGCTTTGCAATAAGTCATCAAGTGCTTCACCATATTGTAAGTCACGAAGACCTGGGGTATTCGGTGAAGAAATATTTACTGTGATGTACGATGCATGCTCAAATACTTTACGCATACAGTGAATGTAATCATCTTTACCCTGCTCGTTAGGTGTATCTTTATTTTTACCAATATTAATACCTAGAATACCGTCATATTTCGCCGCTTTAACATTGTTAACTAGGTTATCAACGCCCTTATTGTTAAAGCCCATGCGGTTAATAATCGCATTTGATTCAGGCAAACGGAAAATTCGCGGTTTATCGTTACCCGCTTGCGGACGTGGTGTAACAGTACCTACTTCTACAAAACCAAAACCCATTTGCGAAAAAGCATCAATACACTCAGCATTTTTATCTAAGCCTGCCGCTAAACCGACTGGGTTTTTAAACTCTAAACCTAGAAAATTGACGGGTTTATTAGGGACAGATTGAGACCACGCAGCACTCAATGGCGTATGAGCAAATCGGCGTAAATTATTAAGTGCAAATTCATGAGCCCACTCCGCATCACGGGTAAACATAAAACGGCGAGCTAGATCATAAAACATGGTTTGTTCCTTAGGTAAAAATAAACAAGGTAACCGTTTATAAACGGACCATTGCAAATTAAGGGCAAAAAAATACCCCAGCGAGCTGGGGTATGTATTTTAACGACTTTTCACTTATTTGGAAGTGTCACAGTTGTGGCTTAACAACATTAGTTCACGAAGTGCCACTGAGAATTTCGCAAAATCATGGCTTTGCGATGTTTTGAACTCAGATAGCATCTGCTTCCAACGTTGTAATAGTAGATCTTGGTTATCCATCCACTCATCAATTTGTGCATCAATGTCTTTGCTGTCTGCAGCAAAGCTATTAAGTACCACAGCTGATAATGTACGTTGTTGCCAATCCAGCTCTTCACGGTAAGAAGCACGAGCAAGTGCTTGCCAGTGGTTCGCAACTGGTTGGTTGGTGATTTGGTCAAGGAACCAATGTAAGCCCATACGCGCACCAAGCTTAAAGTAGGTATTAGAAACCATATCAATACTACGCTCTGAATTGTTAGCAATTTCAGCTAAGTCCATTACAGAGAATAAGCTTGATAGTGACACAATACGTGTTGCAAGTGCTTTTGGTACATTGCTCTCAATTAGCTTATCTGCCGCTTTAACTAGGCGCTCGCTTTCTTTTTCAACCATGTAGCTGTTTAAGTTTTCACTTAAATCAGCAAATGTTGGTGCAAAGAATTCAATTGCTTGCTCAATCGTTTGTGCTTTATTGCGATGACGTAAGAACCAGCGTGTTGCACGACGAACCGTACGACGTAATTGGTATAGCATTTCTGTTTGTACAGCTGCTGGGATCTTATTATCAAGTGCAACAATTGATGACCATGTTTCTGGCATCTGGAACACTTCTTTTGCAATTGAGTAGCAAAGTGCGATTTCAGCTTCGTTAGCACCTGTTTCTTCGTGCATACGAACCATAAAGTTAAGGCCCATATCGTTAACGATGTTGTTTGCAAGTTTCGTTGCGATAATCTCTTTACGAAGTGGGTGGTTATCCATTGCATCGTTAAACTTCTCACGAAGTGGCACTGGGAACGACTTAACTAATAACTGACGGTAGTAAGGGTTTTCAGTGATTTCATCAACCACTAGAGACTCTTTAAGAACCATCTTCGCGTAAGAAACAAGTACAGAAAGCTCTGGACGAGTTAAATCTTTACCCGCTGCTGCGCGCTCTGCAAGCTCTTCATCCGTTGGAATGAACTCGATTGCACGGTTAAGCTTGCCATCTTTTTCAAGGGCATGGATGAAACGTACTTTTTCTTTAAGCGTTGACGTACCTTTTGATTGAGTAATCGATAAGGTATGCGTTTGACGATAACAGTCTTTTAATACTAACTCAGACACTTCATCAGTCATTGAATAAAGTAACTCATCACGCTGTTTACGTGTTAAGTCACCTTCAGCAACTAGGCCATTAAGTAAGATTTTGATGTTTACTTCGTTATCTGAACACGCAACACCACCTACGTTATCGATGAAGTCAGTGTTAACGCGACCGCCTTTAGCCGCAAATTCGATACGACCTAATTGAGTCGCACCTAAGTTACCGCCCTCACCTAAGATCTTCGCACCAAGCTCAGAACCGTTAATACGAAGTGCATCATTCGCGCGGTCACCCACATCAGCATCAGTCTCTTTAGAGTTCTTGATGTAAGTACCGATACCTCCATTCCAAAGTAAATCAAACTCCATCATTAGAGCTGCTTTGATTAACTCGTTAGGTGTCATGCTCGCTTTCTTAGTGCCAAGCATTTTCTTCATTTCTGGGCTTAAGCTAATTGATTTAGCCGCACGAGAGAAAATACCACCACCTTGAGAAATGAGGTCTTTGTTGTAATCTTCCCAAGAAGAACGCGGTAGATTAAATAAACGCTCACGCTCTGGGTAAGATGTCGCTGCATCTGGGTTTGGATCAACAAAGATGTGCATGTGGTTAAACGCTACTTGTAAGCGAATGTGCTTAGAAAGCAACATACCGTTACCAAACACGTCACCCGCCATGTCACCGATTGCCACAACAGTGAAATCAGTTGTTTGACAGTCAATGTCCATTTCACGGAAATGACGCTTAACAGATTCCCACGCACCTTTTGCAGTGATACCCATTTTCTTGTGGTCGTAACCTACTGAGCCACCTGATGCGAATGCATCACCTAGCCAGAAGTTATATTCATTTGCGATGCCGTTAGCGATATCAGAGAAAGTCGCAGTACCCTTATCGGCAGCAACAACTAAATACGGGTCATCTTCATCATGACGAACAACATCAACTGGTGGAACTATCTCACCACGTTCAATGTTATCTGTGATATCTAATAAACCACGGATGAAAATCTTGTAGCACTCTTGGCCTTCTTTGAAGAATGCTTCACGGTCTGTCGGTAGCTGTTTACATACGAAGCCACCTTTCGAACCGACTGGCACGATAACCGTATTTTTAACTTGTTGCGCTTTAACAAGACCCAGTACTTCAGTACGGAAGTCTTCACGACGGTCAGACCAACGTAAACCACCACGAGCAACTTTACCACCACGTAAATGCACACCCTCAACGCGCGGCGAGTATACAAAGATCTCAAACGCAGGCAGTGGTAATGGCATTTCTGGGATCATAGAAGGCTGAACTTTGAATGATACGTATGACTTAAATTGGCCATCCGCTTCTTTTTGGAAGAAGTTCGTTCTAAGAGTTGCATTGATCATATCAACGTATAAACGGATGATACGGTCATCATCTAGGTTTGCTACGTTTTCGAGCTCAAGATTAATTTGTGCAACTAGCTTCTCAAGTGTCTTTTCACTACCTGGGTTCTTAACTGAGAACTTTTTAGTGAATAAGTTAACGATTTGCGATGCAATGTGTGGGTAATTTGCAAATGTGCTTTCGATGTAAGTTTGCGAGAAAGTTACACCAATTTGGCGCATGTATTTAGCGTAGGCACGTAGAATAGACGCTTCACGACCTGTTAAGCCACCCATTAATACTAAACGGTTGAAACCATCGTTTTCTAAACGGTTATTCCACACGTTCGTTAACGCTGCACGGAAACGCGCTGACACTTTATCAAAATCAGCAATGCCCTTGTTGTCAATTAGCATGGTGAAGTCCATGATCCAATTAACTTTACCGTCAGTCGTTTTCACTGAGTAAGGTGTTTCACCAACTACGCGTAAACCAAAGTTTTCTAACATTGGCATAACGTCAGACAGGTGGATTGGCTCATCTTTATGGAATAAGCTTAAACGAACAACATTAGTGTTTGCTTCTTCTTGTGGACGGTAGAACAACATTTCTAGTTTGTTCTCGTCATTCAGAAGTTCTAGCTTTTCAATATCAACAACCGCTGCACTTGGTAAAACCTGATCTTTATACGCACTTGCAAACGCTTGTGCATATTTACGGTTTAATTCTTTACCGCGTGCTTCACCTGCGCTTTCAAGTAGTGCAGATTGGAGTCTATCTTCCCAAGTACGGGCAGCTTCAATTAGGTTGTTTTCGATGTCTTTCACGTTATATTCAATATTATTGTCAGTCACACGCACCGTGTAATGTGTACGGGCTAATGTTGACTCAGAGAAGAAAGTAGTAAATTCGACTTTATCGTCAGAATTAAATGCATTGGCTAAGATACGCTGCGTTTCACGACGTAGTGCTGTGTTATAGCGCTCACGCGGTACATAAACCATGCAAGAGAAGAAACGGCCATATGCGTCTTTACGCACAAAAATACGGCACATATCACGCTCTTGTACTTGTAATACACCCATGGCAACTTCAAGTAGTTCAGCTTCACGTGCTTGCACAAGCTCATCACGTGGATACGTTTCTAAAATATTTAATACCGCTTTGTATGCATGGGTGCCTTTAGCAAAGTCACACATTTCCATAATGCGGTTAATTTTACTTTTCAGTACAGGTACATCAGCGGCGCTGTTGTTGTAAAAGCTTGATGAGAATAAACCAAGGAAGCGGTCTTCACCAATTACATTGCCCTCATCATCAAAACGCTTAATACCTACATAATCGATATAGGCTGGACGATGTACACGAGACACTGAATTTGTTTTCGTTAAAATTAATAGGTTACTGCTACGCGCTTCTTGGCGCGCTACTTCAGGTAACTCAGAAAGTAAGCGGCTATGCTCTTCGTCTGTGTTTTTCATGAGACCAAGGCTGGTACCTTTTTTACCTTTTAACTGGTAATCACCCTGCACTGGCGAAAGTTCATACTCACGGTAACCCATTAGCGTAAAGTTATCTTTAGCTAACCAATCTAAAAACTCTACCGTTTCTGCAACTTCGCTTTCGTTATTGTTATGGTGGCGTTTTGGTAAGTCTTTCGTTACCGCAATAAGCTTTTCACGAATTGGCTGCCAATCTTCTACAGCGATAGATACGTCAACTAACACAGACTCAAGTTCTTTTTTGAAAGACTCAATTACTTTTGCATCTGTTTGACGATCAATCTCGATAAAGAACACAGTTTTTGTCGACGTTGATTCTTGCTCTGCTTTTAAGCTTGAAATACCGGTGATTTTAGCATTTTTATCACGTTGGATTTTCAACGGAGAGTGAAGTAATAAGTGAGAAGCGATGTTTGCGCGGGTCATGGCCATACGCACAGAATCAACGAGGAAAGGCATGTCTTTCGCGATGATTTCAACAATGGTGTGCGATGACTGCCAGCCATCTTTTGCTACTTCAGGATTGAAAACACGGACAACCGCGTCATCAGAATTATTTTTTTCTAGCGAGTTCCATAGGCTTAGTGCAGCGCCATATAAGTCACTATCGTTGCGATGAGCCAAATCCTCTTTAGACATATTGCTGTACAAGGCTTTGGCGAATTTCTCAACGAGTAACACATTATCAGCGTGAACTTTTTTCTGGATCAGCTTACAGACATTATCTAAGATAACCGAGGCTTGCCCTTCATTTCGTGTCATTGTATGTTCCTTAATCTATACTACTTATCGATTAGTAGAATATTTGTACAGCCATTTATTAGCGTGGAGTCAGGTAAATTCTAACTCTTTTACAGCTAATAAACAGCCTTTTCGATGAAATCATTTTAAGCTTTTCAGCTATTTGGTCATCTATTCACAAAATATAGATATAAATGGCCATTACTGGCCATATTGGAGCACAATTATTCACATTATTTTTTCTGGTCAGTCCAGAGGAAGCTACCAATTGCAGGTAAAAGTAGTACTGCACCCAACATGTTAACCAAAAACATGAAGGTTAAAAGAATACCCATATCCACTTGGAACTTCAGATCAGAGAAAATCCATGTGCTAACACCAATGGCTAAGGTAATACCTGTGAACAGCACTGCACTACCTCGCTCTGCTAATGCATTACGATAAGCGACTTCCAGTGCCACACCTTGTTTTAGCTGCCCCATCATTGATGAAAGTATGTAAATCCCGTAATCGACACCAATACCAACACCTAAAGCGATAACTGGTAATGTCGACACTGTTAAACCTATTTCAAGTTGTACCATCAACGCTTGCGCTAAGGTTGATACGATGTACAGAGGTAATACAACCGCGACCGTTGCCTTAACACTTCTAAAGCTAATTAAGCATAGCAGGATTACGGCGCCGTAAACGTAAAGCATCATAGGTAGCTGTGCAGCTGATACCGATTCGTTCGTTGCGGCCATAACACCGACAGGGCCTGACGCTAGCTTAAACTTTAATTCATCGGTTTCTTCTGCCTTAGCAAACTCTTTAACTTTCGCTACCACATGGTCAATCGTTTCTGCTTTGTGGTCATTTAAGAAAATAATCACTGGCATTACAGAGCAGTTTCCATCAAGTAAACCTGAGCTTGTTTCAACCCGTGAAGTAGCTTGCACTAAACTTGCCGTATTGCGCGGCAGGCTTTGCCATTTTAAGTTACCTTCGTTGAAGCCGGCGTTCACAGATTGCGCAACTGAGCTTAAGCTCACAGCCGATTGTACCCCTGCAACGTTTTCCATCTGCCATTGGAAACGACTAATACGCTCCATAACATCATGCTCCGTACACGCAGCAGGATACGCTTCTACAATCACTTTTAGGATATCTGAAGAAATAGTGTATTTATCAGAAATCAAAAAGGTGTCTTGGTTATAGCGGGCATCTTGGTGCAAAGATGGCGCACCAGCATGCAAGTCACCAATACGCATTTTGTCAGCTTGCCAGTAACCCACTGCAAATAACACAGCCGTAAAGGCGATAATAAAACCCGCCGTTTTACGGTCTGTGGCTTTTACTAATAGCTCGCGTAACTTGTCTAGTAGATTTGGTTTGTCTGTGTGAGTACCTGCTTGAATATGCACAGAGCCTTCAAAGCGCATGTACGATGCCCATACAGGTAATAAAATTAAATTAGTGAAAATAATTACCGCTACACCCAAACTTGCTGTGATAGCAAGTTCACGAATAATACCAATATCAATGGTGAGTAAAGTTAAAAAACCAATTGTGTCTGATAGCAGTGCAATACCACCCGGGATCAGAAGTGCTCTAAAGCTTGCCTGACAGCAAACCCGAGTTGAACTACCCGTAGACACTTTTTTGCCGATGTCATTGATCATTTGCACGCCATGGCTTACACCAATCGCAAACACTAAAAACGGCACTAAAATTGACATAGGATCTAAACCGAAGCCTAAGCTTGAAAGCAAGCCTAACTGCCAAACAACGGCAATGATTGAACAGGCAATCGGTAAAATTGTCAGTTTTAAAGAGTGGCAGAACAGCCAAACCATCACAAATGTGAAAGCAATGGCAATAGCAAAGAATAGCAGTACGCCCTTAGCGCCCTCTGCGACATCCCCTGCCATTTTGGCAAAACCGATAATATGAATACTAACCTTGTCCGTACTGAGCGGTTCACGAACTTGCGTTTCTAGCTTTTCTGCAAATGCTAAAGTGTCGAGTTTTTCTTGCGTTTGTGGATCAGTCTCAAGTAGCTGAGCGGTTACCATTGCACACGAATAGTCACTGGCAATCATACGGCCAACGACTTTTGCTTTTTCGATGTTTTCTTTTACAACCGCAAGACCACGTTTATCAGCAGTGAAGTTTGCCGGAATAATTGGACCGCCAGCAAAACCATCTTCAACTACTTCAACAAAACGCGCACTCGGTGCGAAGATTGAATTAACTAACGGGCGATTTACACCTGGAATAAAGTAAAGCTGATCATGAACTGCTTTAAGTTGGGTGAAAAATTCCTCATTAAAAATATCACCATCTGCATCACAGACTGAAATTAAAATGCTGTTAGCTCCGCCAAACTGTTTTTCATGTTTGGTGTAAACTTTCATGTAGTCATGATTAAGCGGAATATTTTTATTAAACGACGCGTCTAATTGAATTTGTGTTGCTTTGAATAATAAGAAACAAGTGATCAAAGCAAAGGAAATAATTGCGAATAAGCGATGACGAAACACCGCTCTTTCTAAAATATCTAAAAAACCACGCATTACGGATTCAACTCCTTCACTTTAATGCCATTTTCTGAAGCCATAACTAGTTTGTCTTGAAACACAACACCATCAAGTAACGATTTACCATCGGCCATTTGTTGTTCTGATAATTGGCCATCCTCAATTTGGAATATCACCCCGCTATTGGCAAATAATAACCACTGGTTGTTGTATTTAATCGCGCTATTTACGGTTGCATAATTGTCGTGTGGTATTTGTTGCCACTGTTCGCTGCCTGCTTGGCGAGTGAAAATGTTGCCTCGAAGGCCTGCAACTAGGTCTTCCCCACCTTGATCCGCAGTTGACGCAAACGTAAAGAAAGAGCCCATATATATCTCCTCAAGACGCTGCCAGGTTTGACCATTGTCGACACTTTGTGCCATTAAACCCATTTCACCGGCTAGAAATAGACTCTCATCGGTTTTAACGATGCGATTAAAGTGCGGCAGTATTGAAGCAGTTTCAATTTCATAGCCTTCTGGATCACTGTCTTTTAAATCATTGAGGTATTCACGGTCTTCTTCAAATAACAGGCTATCTAAAAAACGTTTCTGCCAAGTTTGTCCACCATCGTTAGTTTCATAAAACATTCCATATGCACCGACTGCATACCCTTGTTTGTCTGTAGTAAATAAAATGTCTAAACATGGCTTATCCATGTTTGGTAATGATTGCTGTAATTGCCACGTTTTACCTGCATCTACGGTATTGATGATGGTAGCATCATGGCCACATGCCCAACCTAAATCGCTATTATAAAAATCAACGGCTGTTAGCAGCACTTGAGTAGGCACACTGGCTTGTTGCCAGGTTTGAGCGTCTGTACTTGTGATAACCACACCGTGTTTGCCAACTGCAATGAGATTTGGGCCAGCTAGTTCAATGTCGGTGAGAAGAGTTTTGTTTGCGTTAACAGCGCTAATGGCTTGTTGTGGCATAGGCATGTCTTGAGCAAAACATGAAGCACTATAAGCAAGACAGGCATAAAGCAAATACTTCATAAAGATAAATCGCCTTCGAAAAAATAAAAAGAGAAGTCAAAAAAGTCACTGGGAAACCTAATGCGTGTACTGATGACTTACGCGAATTGCAAAAGGCACCTGGAGTCAGGTGCCTTAAATGGATTAACGACCTTCGCGGCGTAATGCGCTTGAAGTAAACTCGTTATCGTTGAATGATTGTGAGAAATCATACATTTTTTCTTGGTTGTCTAAACCAATTGCTAAATAACGACGAGAGTTAAGGTCATGATAAACTTCTAACGTACTCCAATGAGTTGGTACTTCATAGTAGTTAAGACCATGTGCCATCGCTACACGATACATTTGATCACGGTTATCATAGATATCCGCTACATGTACTTGCCAGCTATCCTCGTCAATATAAAAGACACGTTTCTTATAAATATGACGCGTGCCCTCTTTTAGGTTCGCTTCAACCACCCAAACACGGTGTTTTTCATAACGAACATGCTCAGGGTTGATATGACCTGCTTGTAGAATATCATCGTAGCTTAGTTTATCGCTGTGAAGCTTGTAGCTGTTATAAGGAATATAAAGCTCTTGCTTACCTTTTAATGTCCAGTTGTAACGATTCGGAGAACCATTGAACATATCAAAGTCATCAGTCGTACGTAAGCTATCAGCTGCTGTTCCCGGTGCATCGTAGGCAACATTTGGAGCACGACGAACACGACGCTGGCCTGAATTGTATGTCCATGCTTGGCGTGGTGTTAAAATTTGATCCATGGTTTCATGTACTAATAACGCAGTACCAGCAAGACGAGCAGGCTCAGTTACCTTTTGCTTAAACTTAAACAAGATATTAGATTCTTGAAGCTTCTCAGGTGTTGCTTCAGGTGATGAGTACTCAACTAACAGTTGCTCATCAAAACCTACATAGTTATATGAACCAGAGGCTGTCGGTGCAGCTTGACCACCAGAACGTTCAATTGATAGGCCACGGAATCGCAACAAGTGGTTCCAAATAGCTTCTAAACCATCTTTAGGAATTGGGAAAGGTACACCCACAGCGGTATTTTTAATACCGTTACCACCTTCAACTAATTCAGCTGTCGTCGCATATTTTTTAGTTGCATCATATACAAACTGTGGATATGACGCACTACGACGGGTTGGGTAAATGTTCATTTTGAACGTATCAGGATAGGTATTGAATAATTCAATTTGACCTGGGCTCAAGTAGTCTTTGTACTGGGCAACGTTCGATTTATCAATCGTGAATAAAATTTTATCATCAGCATATGGATCTGGATGGTGCATACCCGGTTTGTAACCTGCTGGCGGTGTTGTGATACCACCATCCCAAGCTGGAATAGAACCGTCTTTATTCGCTGCTTTTTCAGCGCCAATTGGCGTTAAATCATTGCCTAAACGTGCCGCTTCATCAGCGGTAATTTTTGCAAGTACACTTGAGCTTGCGAAAACGCCGCAAAACGCTGCAGCAATGAGGGTAGGTTTTCTAATAATCATAATTTACCCTTAGATTGAATATTTAATATTAAATGAAACATAATCGCGATCAGAGAAAGTATTCGTCGCGCCACCACCCCAGAATGAGTTGTAGCTAAAGTCGAATGACCACGCATTTTGGTAATTGAAGTTCATAGTAACACCGAGTGATTTACGGTCTTCAATAAATAAATACATTGGATCTGGTGTAATACCATTCACATCGTGTGAGAAAACAAAACGAGGTGAGAAGTTTACGCCACTAAAAATATTGTAGTAATCACCCTTAGCGATAAGGCGATAGCCCCATGCAGACGCTGTTGGGAATGGGTTTGTTTCAGGACCATTAGACAGACCTAGGTGAAGTGTTGAGTAATCATCACTTAATGGGCCTTGCATAATGCCGCTTCGACCAGTACCGGAAACGTTTAAACGGAGCTCGTCATAATCCGGCATATCGTTAATTCTAACGCCACCAACTTCACCAACTACCGCCCAGCTATCAGCACCTAATGATGGACCAAATAAGTGTGTTGCAGTAAATTGTAATTGAGCAGTGTTACGAAGAATAAATCCTTGTGCTACTTCACCAGGACCTACAACGCTAGTTGCATCACCCGGACTCATTTGCGAAATACCTGCAAAATCAGGGCGAATACCTGCAACAGCCAATTGCTCTGGCATACCCGCGTAAAGTAACTCTACGTCATCAATTTGCAGAGGCTCATCTTGACGGAAAGCAAATTCACCAGAAAAAGCCGTTTCACCAATTGATGTATTGAAGCTCAAGCCATAAAGCTTAATGTCTTCTGGGTATTCTAGCTGGCCTTTGGTAAATGCTTGTAAACTAGTTACATTATCTTCAGTGATATCTGTTGTTAATAACATACCGATATCAGCAGCGATTGCCGCATCAGTGAAGTTTGATACCTGGCCTGAAATCACAGGACGACGGCTATGGTAGTTAATGTGGTATAACGCTACTTCAGTATCGTTTAACTCAGGTAAAAACATACCCAAGCGTAAACCGTATTGACCACCATCATCAGGTTCATTTTTACCTGCACCGCCCTTACCTTTCAACGCAACTTTGGTTGGGTAAGCGAGATACATTTGCGACATCATCGCTATGCCTTGTGCTGATGTAGGGTCAACACCTTGCGAGCGAACAATATCATCTAAATTATTTAAGCTTTCTGTTAAGAATGCTAAATCGATATCTGGGTTAGACGTGAAGCCTAATTGAATATTCTGCTGATAGCCATTTTCTGACGCGAAATCGTTCGTCGAGAAGTAAGTACCAGCCGCTGGAAGGCGTGTTTCATGCCATTCATATTGGTAGAAACCTTCTAGCGTTAAGTTATCTGTGATGCCTAGTGATGCCCAAAGCATACCAACAGGTATGAAAGCTTCTTTTAACTCTGCACCTGGCGCTTTTAAACGATCGATATCAACAGGGTTAACGTTAATACCATGAGAAATCAAAGTACTCTCACCCCAGTTCACAACTTGTTGGCCTAAACGAATAGACAGCGGGTTACGGCCTTCATTTAAATCAAAATTTGCCCAAACATAAGCGTCAAGTAAACGTAAATCAGCACATACTTGTTCTTTAGTGTCGTCATCATCACAAGGGTCAACTTTTTTACCCGACGTTGGATTGGTATAAGCAAAGTCACCATCCATTAAGGCAAAATCATAAAAATACATAAAGCGAGTGAAGAAACCAAAGTTATCTTTACTGATAGAAAGCTCATGAGTGCCTTTTAATAACTTTGAGAATGAATCTCCACTATCAAAGTTTAAGTTTCCGGCATCACCATTATTTGAGTAAGCACCTGGTTGGTTCCAAACATCAGCTGAAGAATAAATAGGGTTTAGAGCTGAGTGATAACCCGTCCAATCAAATGATGGATTATTACTTTTACCTATGTGTTGAAAGTCTCGGTCTTCAACACGAATGCTTTGACCATAAGAAAAGTTAGAGTCAAAACGTATGTCAAAGTCACCTAACTCGAAATTAGCCGCGTGCAAAGATGTGCTTGAGAGACCTAGTGTTGCTGCTGCAAGCCCCAAAGCTATTTTGTTTTTAACAAAAAGCGATCGTTTTATCATTGTGTTCATCCCCCTGTAACGGGTTGTTTTGTGATCAAATTGTTGTTTTTAGTATCTTTCTAACGATAGAAGCGAAACAGTAAAATTACAATATAGAACGCGTCTAATCGGTTAATATTTATTTAAAAATGTGACGTTTACGTATTGGTAAGACGTCATACCAGATAATTTATACACGTAAATTAACAATAGAACAAATCGAATTAACAAAAATATAATAAATTTAGCGAATTGGGGATAGATAAAATTAGTGTTTTTTATGAAAAATCATCAAAAAAAAGCAGCCGTAGCTGCTTTTTTAACTAATTTTCTCGAGTTTTAAAAACTGATTTTCAGACGTTAATGTCAGCCTAAAGCGCCCTCTTATTCCTAGCGAAGAAATAAAAGGACGCAAATGGTGAGCATCAAAGCGAACTGTCTTGCCACCATCCTCTGTAACTTGCACTGATTTATATTTACCATGGTAATAATCAAGACATTCCGAGTAACTCAGATACAAGGCAAAATAATATTCTGTCATTAACTTTCGAGTGCTTTCTCTACTTTTTCAAACAGATCATCACTAAGGCCATCTAAATCAGCTAAACGTTGCAATTGTGCTTTCATTGCCGCTGAACGATTTTCATCATAGCGTTTCCATGACATAAAAGGTGTCAGCATGCGCGATGCATTTTGCGGGTTAATATCATTTAGTTTCACTAATAAGTCACCTAATAGCTGGTAACCTTCACCATCAGCTCGGTGGAACTGAGTGATATTAAAGTGACTAAAGCTACCAACCAAAGCACGCACACGGTTAGGGTTACCAAAGTCAAAACTTGGATGATCATAAAGCGCTTTTATATCGCTGATACTCGTTGCTGAATCTTTCATCGCTTGCAGTGCAAACCATTTATCCATAACGAGCACATCATGACGCCATTTAGCATCAAACTCTGTTAAAAGCGTATCACATAGTGAGTGATTTGCTTTTACAACAGCACTTAATGCAGCAAGGGCATTGGTCATATTATTACTGTGGGCCGACTCTCTGATGAGGCTATTAACATCGCTGTGATTTGTTTTCGCTAAATAGTATAAACAAAGTTGCTTAAGAGCACGAACTGCAACGGCTGTAGCGGATGTTGAACCATCATCTTCAAGTACGTTATAACAATTAACCAATGATTCTATTAGGAAGTTGGCAATTTGCGATTCAAATGCATTTTGTACAGCAATAATGTCATCAACAGGGATGACGGCATATTCTGCTGCAAGAGTATCGTAGCTAGGCAGTTTTAACAGCTCCGCAATCAATGCAAGGTCACCTTCACGATTATCAACTAGTAGCTTTAATGCCGACAAGATATCATCAGATAAGCAAGCTTCACCACTGGCAATCGCTGCTTTCATTTCATTAGTAAATAAACGCTGCTGAGCATCCCAACGTGAAAAGTCACTGCGAGCAAAACGCATAATATGTAACAGATCAGCGGCAGATGTATTTTGATTAACAATACATGGCGCAGAGAAATCTTCGAGTAGCACTGCTACTGGGCGCTGTTTAATACCTTCGAAAACAAACTGCTGCGTTTTTTCAGTGACATTCAATACAGAATCTTGCGGCTGATTATCAATCACAAGAGGTAATGACTGCCCTTCACTATCTAAAAGCTCAATAGCAAAAGGAATGTGCATTAAGGCATTGTTAGGCTGATTATCAGGTGCAAACTGCTCAATGCTTAATGTGAAAGTCTGGTTTTGTTCATCATACGCCTGCTCTACATTGAGCTTAGGTGTACCCGCTTGACTATACCAACGCTTAAATTGTGTTAAATCAATGCCAGACGCATCACTCATGGCTGCAACAAAATCATCACAAGTAACTGCTTGTCCGTCATGGCGATCGAAATACAATGCCATACCTTGTTGGAACTTTTCTTCTCCAAGTAAGGTGTGCATCATGCGAATAACTTCAGCCCCTTTGTCATACACAGTCACTGTATAAAAGTTATTCATTTCAATGACTTTTTCTGGGCGAATTGGGTGCGCCATCGGCCCTGCATCTTCACTAAACTGGTGAGTACGCATGACTTTAACGGCATCAATACGATTAAGCGCACGTGAACCTAAGTCGCTACTAAACTCTTGGTCACGGAAAACCGTTAAGCCTTCTTTTAACGACAGTTGGAACCAGTCACGGCAAGTCACACGGTTGCCGGTCCAGTTATGGAAGTACTCGTGCCCTACAATAGATTCAATCGTATGGTAATCTTTGTCTGTGGCTGTTTCTTGATTTGCAAGAACACATTTAGAGTTAAAGATATTCAGGCCTTTATTTTCCATTGCGCCCATGTTGAAGAAATCAACGGCAACAATCATGTAAATATCTAAATCGTATTCAAGGTTAAAGCGCTCTTCATCCCATTGCATTGATTTCTTTAAAGAAGTCATGGCATGAGGCGTTTTTGATAAATTACCTTTATCAACAAACAAGGCTAATTCAACTTTTCGTCCAGACTGCGTCGTGTAATGGTCACGTAATACGTCAAAATCACCGGCGACTAATGCAAATAAGTAGCTAGGCTTTTTAAATGGGTCTTGCCATTTTACAAAATGACGACCGTCATCTAAGTTACCTGATTCAATTTGGTTACCATTAGACAGCAAGTGAGTGTACTTTTTGTCGGCAATAATGGTTACATCAAAGCTAGCAAGCACGTCTGGGCGGTCAAGGTAATAAGTAATCTTTCTAAAACCTTCTGCCTCACATTGCGTACAGTAAGCACCACCCGACAAGTACAAACCTTCTAACGAGGTATTCGTTTGCGGGTCAATATGGTTTTCAATTTTCAGAATAAAGCTTTCAGGTAAGTTATGAATGATCAGCTTTTCATCCTCAAGCGTGTAATCATCATACGCTTTGTCATCAACCATCAATGAAATTAGCGTTAAATCAACACCATCAAGCAAAAGATCAGCATTGCTTTCATCGGTACGATTGATTGTCATTGTTGACTGCACTGATGTTTTTAAAGGGGCTAATTCGAAGCGTAAATCGATGTGTTGAATTGAGAATTGTGGGGCTTGGTAATCTTTTAAATATTGAGCTTGAGGTTTACTCGTAGCAGACATTACTGACTCCAAATGGCCCTGCTTAGCAGGGCCTAAATAGTTTATTCGGCGTTAGCTTCTTGTTTAAGATGTTTTGGGGTAATACGTAAAATTTTAATACCAAAATAGGCATAAACAACCGCTAAGAATGGATTAATTAAATTAAAGAACGCGTACATTGCATAGTCAAATGGATTGATTAGTAAAACACTTTGCATGTAAGCACCACAGGTATTCCAAGGAATAAGTGGGCTAGTAATTGTGCCACCATCTTCTAATGTGCGAGATAAATTTACAGGCTTTAAACCGCGTTTTTCATATTCGTCTTTAAACATACGTCCAGGAACGACAATCGCGATATATTGGTCAGCTGCAACCGCATTGGTACCAATACAGGTTGCAATCGTTGCAGTGATAAGAGAACCCGTGCTTTTAGCAATTTTTAAGATGCTCTTAACGAACATATCAAGTAAGCCAGTTTTTTCCATGATAGCGCCAAACATCAAGGCCGTCATAATCAGCCAAGTGGTTGTTAACATGCCAGCCATACCACCACCGCTCAATAATGAATCCATTTTTTCATCGCCAGTGTCGATGCTGAAACCATCAAAGAACGTTGTCCAAACTAATTTGAAGTAACCAATTGCTTGGCCTTGTGATGCATCAATTTGGCTATTGATTAAATCAGATTGAAATAACATAGCCCAAATCGCGCCTAGCACCGCACCAATCGAAATAGCTGGGAAAGCTGGCATCTTACGAATTGCTAAAAACAACAACACCACCAGTGGCACTAGCATTTCAAAACCAATATTAAAGTTTTGCTCTAATAAATTAACTATTTCATCAATACGGCCCGCTTCTGTTGAACCACCGGCATTAAAGCCCATAAAGATAAAAATAATTAACGCAATAATGAAGCTTGGCACTGTAGTCCAAAGCATGTGATGAATATGCTCAAATAAATCAGCCCCAGCCACTGCTGGCGCTAAATTAGTTGTTTCAGAAAGCGGGCTTAATTTATCACCAAAGTAGGCACCAGAAATGACCGCACCTGCTGTAACAACTGGTTCAAGACCAAGACCAGTTGCAACACCTAATAACGCCACACCGATAGTCGCAGCTGTGGTCCAAGAGCTACCAATACTCATAGCCACAATGCCACAAATCAAACAGCTAGCGGCATAGAACCAGCTCGGATTGATAATTTGTAAGCCATAGTAAATTAGAGTGGGTACAGTTCCTGATAACAGCCAAGTACCGATTAAGGCACCCACCATTAACAGTATAATGATTGCTCCAAGGGATAAGGTGATCCCCTCAATCATGGCTTGTTCTAGTTTCTTCCAGGTGTAACCATTTTTTAAGCCAATTAATGCCGCGGTAAATGTAGCGAATAATAAAGCGATTTGGTTAGGACCAGATGATGAGTTATCACCGAATAAATAAACAGCAGCGCCTAGTAGGCACACGAGCACAGTAATTGGGATTAAGGCATCTAAAAAACTGGCCTGTTTAATTGGCTTCTCTTCAATTGAATTCAAAAGATAGTCTCCTACACGTCTTATGTGGCGTGTTTAATTATTATTGTAAGCTTTGACGCAAAACTTCAGTGGCCTTATGCAGCCAGATTGTGTGATTATACCAATCTAACCTGTTTTAGGTAGCAAAAAAGGCGCTTAAGCGCCTTTTTATTAATCGATATTGCTAATTAATTGCTAATTATTTCTTAGCGATACGACCATATTTTATATAATCTTGGGTGATTAATGCCGCTTCTTCTAAGAAAGGGTCTAGCTCGTCAAGGCTATCAGGTAAATCGTCAAGCTTCTCAACTGGCTTTTCTCCAAGGCGAACAAGTCGTTCATTAGCACGGTCTAACGCGCGTTCTTCACCTTCGTCTTTCTCTTTTAGACGCGTCGCTTCAACCAATGAGATAGTCTTACGGTCTTTCTCTTCTTGATAGCGTTTAATGTCAGCAAATACATAGCCAAACTCAGGCTCGTCTGCAATACGGGCATCATGAAGCTTATTAACGTAAGCAATCGCTGGTTTGAGGTTATCAACAGAGTTGTACTTAGCACGTATGATGCTATCCCAAGGTAGCGCGTTGTCTTGTTGACTCTCACCCCACTCTGATGGCTCAATTGCCGATGGGAATGACACATCTGGGATCACGCCTTTGTGCTGTGTGCTTCCGCCGTTAATTCGGTAGAATTTTGCAATGGTATACTGCACGCTACCTAATGGGTGGTCGTATAGGTCATAAGCACGGCCAAGTGGTTTATGCTGCTGTACAGTTCCCTTACCAAAGGTTTGCTCACCAATCACAATTGCACGGCCATAATCTTGCATTGCTGCTGCAAAAATTTCTGAGGCAGACGCACTGTAGCGATCAACTAACACTGTCAGTGGGCCATCGTAAAAAGTGACACCATCACGGTCTTTTTGCTCTTCAATACGATTATTTAGCGTATGAATTTGTACTACAGGACCTTGATCGATAAATAAGCCAGAAAGTTGCGTCGCTTCGTAAAGTGAGCCACCGCCGTTTTGACGTAAATCGATAATGATACCGTCAACTTTGGCTTCTTTTAATTTTGCAATTTCAACTTTTACGTCTTGCGATAAATTGTTATAGAAACCTGGGATTTCAATCACACCAATTTTGCTGGTTAAGTCTGAATATTTTGCTTCAAATACTTCAGATTTTGCAGCACGGTCTTCTAAACGAATTTTATCACGCGTGATTTCAACCACTTTTGGTGTACCGTGAGCATCCGCCCCTTTTAAGTATTGCAGGCGAACTTTTGTCCCTTTCGGGCCTTTGATTAAATCAACAACGTCATCTAAACGCCAGCCAATCACATCAACAAACTCTTCACCTTCTTGGGCAACACCAATAATACGGTCATCTGCTTTTATTTGTTCAGACTTATCAGCCGGTCCGCCTGGGACTAAGCTACGGATTACCGTGTAATCTTCGTCATAGCTAAGCACCGCACCAATACCTTCTAACTCAAGATCCATGTCCATCTTGAATTGCTCAGCGCGACGAGGTGATAAATAAGAGGTATGCGCTTCAATGCTTCGTGCGAATGAGTTCATCACGATTTGAAAAGCATCTTCACTGTTCGTTTGTACTAAACGCTTTTGCGCGTTGTGGTAGCGTTTGGTCAAGACTTCTTTAATGCCTTGCCAATCTTTACCAGTCATTTTTAATCGTAAAGCATCGTATTTAACGCGCTGACGCCAAAGTTCATCAAGCTCAGCTTGGCTTGTTGCCCACTCAGCGTCTTCACGGTCAAACAGGTACTCATCTTCTTTATCGAACTTCATTTCGTTTTCAAGTAACGATAAAGAATAGTCATAGCGTTCAAAACGACGTTTTAAACTTAAATTAAAAATATCAAAAGCAAATCCCAATTTACCTGTCGACAATGCATTATCAAACTGGTCTTTATATTGCTCAAACGAGGCAATATCAGAGGCTAAAAACACATTTTTATTGTAGTCGAGAGATTCAATGTAACGATCAAAAACCTTCTCAGATAATTCATCGTTAAATTTAATTGGTTTGTAGTGTGCACGAGTAAATAAGTTTGTCACCCGTTTGCTTGCCGTACTATGTTGGCTTTCTTGCTTGAGTACTGGCAGGTCTTTTTCAGTCAAATTGTCTGAAGATGCCAATAATGAACCTGAAAACAGGGCAGCGACTAACGGAATGAGCGTAAACTTTTTACTCATACACAACTCCTTTATTTTTTACAGCTATTAAATGATATACAGGCTGTCTGCTTTGGTCTTAACTTGCATCCCTGTTACTAACTCAACGTGAACTTCATCTTTATTCACTTCAGTAATAACCGCGTTTACAAGTGCTTGGCCAAGTTTAACTTTAACTTTGCTATTAACCTTGACCTCTGAGGCAGGTAAAGGTTCAACTTTTCCTGAACGTTTTGCAGGAGCAGCTTTAGCAGGCTTATTACTTACTTTAGCGCCTTTTTCGCCAGATTTAGCGTGGTGGCCACTATTCTTTTTGTAAGATTTTGTGTCACCGTCTTTACGTGGACGTTGTGGCTTCTTACGCTTTGCCATTTTAGCGCGGCTTTCTTCTAACGCTTTTTGTGCGTGCTCAATGTGTTCTTGTTCTACTTTTTCATCTTGATTACCATCAAGATCGATACGGAACTCAGACTTAGTCACCGCTTCTAAATAGCGCCAGTTTGAGGTGTACTTTCTTAGTGCTTGACGAACCTGAGTTTTACTTACTTTCTCAGAACCTTCAATACGCTCAGCGATATCTTTAAAGATACCTACTTTAAGCGGCTGAATACCGTCTTTTTGTTTAAAACATTGTGGAAATTCTTGGTATAAGAAATCCAATACTTCATTAATATCTTTTAGCTTGTTTGTGGTTTCCATGTTAGAACCTTTTATTACATCTTTTCATCAAGTGATGAATCGACATAGTGTGTTACCCAGTCGGTCAACTCTTCGAAGTCCGCTTCAATAAGCGCTAAATCACCACGAAGGTGTTCCCAAATACCATTTATAATTTCATCAATTGATTCACAGTCAAGGTCATCTGGTAGACGCTCCCATGCCATGTGAATCAAGTCGTTGAGCCTTTCGGCAACAACTTCTTCTTCCCCTTCCCAATCACCAACATCATGGATTGCAAAGAGGTAATCTTGCACATTTAGCAGATCTTTCATTTTAGATTTGCCTCAAAGCATTTTACCAATGCTTCTAAACCAGCTTGATCATCAGCATCGAATCGCGCAATGCTTGGGCTGTCGATATCAAGTACAGCAAATACTTTACCGTCTTTGAAAATCGGCACAACTACTTCAGAGTTAGATGCAGCATCGCAGGCAATATGACCAGCAAATGCATGCACGTCTTCAATGAGTTGTGTTTGTTGTGTTTGCGCGGCAGTTCCACATACCCCTTTACCTACTGGAATACGGATACATGCAGGATTACCTTGAAACGGCCCTAGCACTAATTCTTCAGGTGAATCCATTAAATAAAAGCCCGCCCAATTGATATCCTCTAAAGAGGTAAATAACAGCGCACTAATATTTGCCATGTTGGCAATAACATTTGATTCACCAGCGATTAGCGACTCAGTTTGTTTAACTAATGACTGGTAAAAATCTTGCTTTTGCATACCAAACTACTTCTTATTAAACATACAGTAGCTAAAGGTACTCTTTGTAGACGACAAATGAAACCTTTTAAGGGCAAAAAAAAACATTTTGCCCTCAATTTCAGTCAGCTTGATTAAATATTCTGCTATTGATGAGAAGATTGTGTTGTAAGGCCCTGTCTTAAACCAAATAAAAACAGTCCAGCTGCCAGAGCAGACATCATAGCATTGACTACAAAAGCCATACCTGTTGTAGCGCTCAGTAAGTAGCTAAAAATAGCGCCACCTAGTAAGCCAAGTGTCAGAACACCTGAATAATTAACCTTTGCATATTTAAACATAAGTAAATAACCAGGCACTACAAATGCTGCCATAGTTAAGCCTACTATGTGTGCATTGGCAATTGCGCTAACAAGTAAATTAAAGAAAATGCTAAAACCATTTCCTTCAAGTGTGAATGCATAATAAAGGCCTAAGATACAACCGATGATCACAGGCGATAATAAAGAAAGTCCTACACTCTTTGCTAAACGATGTTTCATAAATTCCCTAATGTCACAAAGATAATACGAGAAGTGTTAAGCATGGACTAACTAGTTAAAATGCGAAATATCGACAATAGTCGTAATTTGCAGAACAAATGAGAAGCTTAAGAAACAAAAAAGCCGCTGAATAAATTCAGCGGCTTCAATGATGGTGGAGAGATAGGGATTTGAACCCTAGAGGGGCTACAAACCCCTGCCGGTTTTCAAGACCGGTGCATTCGACCACTCTGCCATCTCTCCGAATGCGAAAACCTACCCGCTTACGCCAGTAGTAAAAATAATGGTGGAGAGATAGGGATTTGAACCCTAGAGGGGCTACAAACCCCTGCCGGTTTTCAAGACCGGTGCATTCGACCACTCTGCCATCTCTCCGACGGCGTGCATAATAGATAAGGCAGCCGTGTTTGTGAAGCTTTTTTTCAAAAAAACTGTTTAAGTGATTAAAAAACAATTAATTTGCTCAGCATTAGTACAATAATGTTTAGATTGTGCGCAACATTGAACTTTTCAATTATTTATCTTGTCTATTGATCCACAATAGTTTGCCCAAATATATAACTCTTGATAGGCTTAGTTCAGTTTAATAATTGGAACTAACGAACGTATAAGTTCATTTAAAGGAGCTCTGACAATGGCGTTTAATCAATCGTACAATACTGCAAGACCAGTAATGTCGACTATTGAAACCAATAAAGTTTTAAAAAATACCTATTTCTTACTGGCAATGACACTGGCATTTAGCGCAGTGACAGCAGGTATCTCAATGGCAATGAATCTACCTTATTTTATGGGGATAGTTTTTAGCTTGATTTCACTTGGTGTGCTTTTTGTTGTTCACAAAAAGGCAGACAGTGCATCAGGTGTTGCTTGGGTGTTTGTATTCACAGGTTTGATGGGCGCAGGACTCGGTCCAATGCTTAACTACTATGCTGCAATGCCAAATGGCCCTATGCTCATTATGCAAGCGTTAGGCTCTACTGCGTTAATCTTCTTTGGTTTGTCTGCTTATGCACTTACCACGAAAAAAGACTTCTCATTTATGGGTGGCTTTTTAACTGTGGGTTTAATCGTAGTGATTATTGCAAGCCTAGTTAACTTATTCATCGGCAGCTCAATCACCTTTATGGTTATCAATGCTGCAGTTGTGCTAATTATGTCTGGTTTAATCTTATTTGACACTAGCCGTATTATTAATGGCGGTGAGACCAACTACATCCGCGCAACTGTTGCTTTATACCTGAACGTATATAATTTATTTACGTCTCTTCTTCACCTACTTGGTGCAAGTGATGACTAATTAAATAGTTCTGCTAAAATAGCCCCTTTCTAGGGGCTTTTTTATTGGATGCGTTTTGGCACAATTTGTACTTTCTCTTCATACCGCGCCGACCGATCACGACACAACTCAACGGCTAATTAAATTTGCACAGGCCTGTCTTGACTCTGGTCACTCAATTGCAGCTATCTTTCTTTATCAAGCAGGTGTATACCACGCAAGTAACCATTTAGAACTTGCCAGTGACGAGCTGCCAATTAATCGTTTGTGGCAGTCGTTGAGTCAGCAAGAGGTCCCCCTACTGCTATGTGTCACTGCTGCTGAAAAACGAGGCTTAGATATCGATAACACAAGCGTGTTTAACGTCGCTGGGCTTGCAGAATTTGCGATGCTTGTCAGTGAAGCGGATAAATGGGTGCAATTTAAATGAAAAACATTTTAGTGATCAGCCAGCATGGCCCATTTGATGATCAACATATTCGTGAATCACTCGACACCACACTAATTTTTGCTGCTATTGAACAAAACATTAGTTGGCTACTCAGTGGTGAAGCTGTTTTAGCTTTGAAGAAAAACCAGCAGCCAGAGCAACTTGGCATTAAAAACTATTTTAAAACCATTAAAACGCTTGAATTATACGATGTTGAAAATATATATGTATGTGAAAAGTCGTTGATGGATTTTAACCTCACACAAGAAAGCTTAATTATTGATGTTAAAGTAGCTAACTTTGAGCAACAGCGTGAATTAATTAGCCAGCAACATCAGGTGGTGACACTATGAGTACCTTGCATATTTTTTCAAAACCTTTATCGCACTACTGCAATAATATGTTGGCCAATTTAATTTCTTCAGAAGATACAGTGCTACTTGTTAGTGATGCTTGTTATAACAACATGCAGTTTAAGCAGTTCTCTGCAGCAATTCATTTACTTGAAGAAGACGCTGCAGCCCGTGATATTTCATTTAATCAAGGCGATATCGCAATAAACTACGCGCAGTTTGTAGAAATGACTTTAAACGCAAAAAACACGATTACTTGGTAAACCATGCTTGAATTTAATGACAAACAGATAGAAACAGACAAACAAGGCTATTTACTTGATTCAAACGATTGGTGTGAAGAGCTTGCACCTATTATTGCTGAGCAAGAGAACATTACCTTAAGTGAGCAGCACTGGGAAGTTGTGCATTTTGTGCGTGATTTTTACGTAGAGTACAACACCAGCCCGGCAATACGCATGCTGGTCAAAGCAATGGCCCAAAAGCTAGGTGAAGAAAAAGGAAATAGCATGTACTTGTATAAGCTATTCCCTAAAGGCCCCGCTAAGCAAGCGACTAAAATTGCAGGTTTACCTAAACCGGCTAGGTGCATTTAATGGTTAACAAAGCCAATAGCAAACCACGTCGTAGTAGCGGTCGTACTTATTCAAGACCTACTCAAAAACGCCAAGTTAAAAAGGCAATTAGCCCAGAGCAGCGCAAAGTGGTGCTATTGAACAAACCATTTGATGTGCTTTGCCAATTTACCGATGACCAAAACCGCAAAACGCTTGCCGACTTTATTACTATTAAAGACGTGTATGCAGCAGGACGCCTAGACAGAGATAGCGAAGGACTGTTGCTCCTTACCAACTGCGGTAAATTACAACACACACTTACTGAACCCAATAAAAAAACAGCTAAAACTTATTGGGTGCAAGTAGAAGGCGATGTGACTGATGAGGCTATCTTTGCACTTAACAAAGGTGTAGAGCTTAAAGATGGCATGACCAAGCCTGCCAAAGTTAGGCGTATTGACGAGCCGTCAATTTGGCCGCGTACCCCGCCCGTTCGCGAGCGTAAAAACATTCCAACCAGCTGGTTAGAAATCTCTATCACTGAGGGGCGTAATCGCCAAGTTCGCCGTATGACAGCGCATGTTGGCTTCCCTACTTTGCGATTAATTCGTTACAGCATTGGTAACTATACCCTTGATGGCTTAGACAGTGGTCAATTTAAAGTAGTGAACAACCCAGATGCATAAACCCAATGTCACAGTGGCCGCCATCGTCACATGCCAAGAAAAATTTTTACTTGTTAAAGAGCGCGATAAACACACAGGTGAGATTTGCTATAACCAGCCTGCCGGGCATTTGGAAGCCAATGAAACCTTAGCTGAAGCAGCTCATCGAGAACTTATTGAAGAAACAGGGATTAGTCTAAATGCTAGTCACCTTGTTGGTATCTATAATTTACACGCCACGAATGGCATTCACTATATGCGTTTTAGCTTTGCTTTTAATAGCCCAGAGCTGTTTAAACCATCTCCCAAAGATGATGACATTCTCAGCGCAGATTGGTTTAGCCTTGAGCAAATTAAAAGCCTGCCGCTTAGAAGCCCTCTGGTTTTAAAATGCATTGAAGATCATTTAGCTGGTAAAGCCTACCCACTTAGTTTGATTTACCAATAAGCGCTGTGATTTTGGCTGGTTTGGGCGTCTAAAAGCATGCTATAATATCGGCCTTTCCATAGCAGTTAAAAAATGACAGCGAATATTATGAGCGAAAATAGTCACATTAAAGTCATCGTGGGTATGTCCGGCGGTGTTGATTCTTCTGTATCAGCGTATTTATTAAAGCAACAAGGCTATCAAGTTGAAGGCCTGTTCATGAAAAACTGGGAAGAAGACGATAATGATGAATATTGCGCTGCAGCTGAAGACCTAAAAGACGCACAAGCTGTGTGCGACAAGCTAGGTATTGAGCTTCACACTGTAAATTTTGCAGCCGAATACTGGGACAACGTGTTTGAGTACTTTTTAGCAGAGTACAAAGCAGGCCGTACGCCAAACCCAGACATCATGTGTAATAAAGAAATTAAATTCAAAGCATTTTTAGAATTTGCAGCACAAGCACTTGGGGCTGATTACATCGCGACTGGCCACTACGTTCGCCGCGAAAAACGTGGTGATAAATTTGTAATGTGTCGTGGCCTCGATGACAACAAAGATCAAAGCTATTTCTTATACACTTTAAGCCATGAGCATATTGCGCAAACACTTTTCCCTGTTGGCGATATTGCTAAGCCTGAAGTACGCCGCATTGCTGAAGAGCAAGATTTAATTACGCACGATAAAAAAGACAGTACTGGTATTTGTTTTATTGGTGAGCGTAAATTTAAAGACTTCTTACAAAAATTCTTACCAGCACAGCCAGGTAAAATTGAAGATACCGATGGCAACGAAGTGGGTGAGCACGAAGGCTTGATGTACCACACACTTGGTCAACGTAAAGGTCTATTAATTGGTGGCATGAAAGAAGGTTCGGGTGAACCTTGGTATGTAGTTGATAAAGACGTTGAGCGTAACGTATTAGTGGTTGGTCAAGGTAAAGACCACCCTCGCCTGTACAGCAATGGTTTAAATGCAAACCAGCTGCACTGGGTTGACCGCGAAGGTCCGAAAGGGACCACACGCTGCACTGTTAAAACCCGCTATCGCCAAGAAGATATCAGCTGTACTTTACTTGTTGGTGAAGATGGTATGGCGCGCGTACTATTTGATGAGCCACAAAAGGCAGTGACACCGGGCCAATCAGCTGTATTCTACGCTGACGAAGTCTGTTTAGGTGGCGGCATTATTGATTCGGTGATCAAATAATGACAGAGCACCAAGTCATGGCTTTAGCTGCCATGTGTCAAGTTGCTAAACAAGTACAAAAAGTTGCGCAATATGGCCAAGGCAGTGATCACGAATTAGAAAAATTACTAAACTGTATTGTTGAAACATCACCAAATAGCCCTGAAGACGTGTATCAGGGTAAGCATAATTTACGTGAAGGCTATCGCATTTTGATTGCACAGCTTTCGGCTGGCGCCGACAAAGACGTCGAAATCGTAAAATATGTGGGTGGTTTAATGCAATTAGAACGTGCATTAAGTTCAAAACAAAACAGTTTAAATGAATTAGGTCGTCGCATTGATGATGTTAAACGTCGCCTCGACCATTTTGCTATCACAGATGATACTGTAGTAGCAGCGCTTGCTGATATTTACTCATCGGTGCTAAGCCCCCTTGGGCATCGTATTCAAGTGTATGGCAAGCCAGAGTTATTAAAACAGCAGCTCACGCAAAACAAAATTCGTGCCCTATTATTGGCCGGAATTCGTAGTGCCGTGTTATGGCGACAAATGGGCGGTAAACGCCGTCACTTTTTCTTTGCAAAAAGAAAAATCCTCGCCATTGCTAAACAATCAATTTAATTATCGTTCAAACTAGACAATTTAGGAGTCATTATGGAGCTTTCAGCGTTAACCGCTATCTCTCCGGTAGATGGTCGCTATGGCAGCAAGACCACGGAACTACGCAGCATTTTCAGCGAATTTGGTTTAATCAAATACCGTGTAACTGTTGAAGTTCGTTGGTTACAAGCTTTATCTGCAGCTAGCGCAATCAAAGAAGTACCGGCTTTTAGCGACGAGGCTAATGCTTTACTTAATGCCATTGTTGATAACTTTAGCGAAGCGGATGCAGCACGCGTTAAAGAGATCGAGCGCACAACTAATCATGACGTAAAAGCAGTTGAATACCTACTTAAAGAAAAAGTAGCTGATAACGCAGAGCTTAACGCAGTTAACGAATTCATTCACTTTGCATGTACTTCAGAAGACATCAATAACCTGTCTCACGGTTTAATGCTTACTGAAGCGCGTGACAAAGTATTACTTCCATACTGTGACCAACTTCTAAATGCATTAAAAGAAAAAGCAGTTGAGTACAAGTCAGTTGCGATGATGACACGTACCCACGGTCAACCAGCTACCCCTTCGACAATGGGTAAAGAGTTTGCAAACGTCTACATGCGCTTAAAGCGTCAACGTGACCAAATTGCTAACGTAGAAATGTTAGGTAAAATCAACGGTGCTGTAGGTAACTACAACGCTCACCTGAGTGCATACCCAGATTACGATTGGCACAACCACGCTGAGCAGTTCGTAACGAGCCTAGGTTTAACATTCAACCCGTTCACAACACAAATCGAGCCACACGATTACATTGCTGAGTTATTCGATGCAGTTGCACGTTTCAACACTGTATTACTTGATTTTGACCGTGACGTTTGGGGCTACATTGCACTAAACCACTTCAAACAAAAAACAATCGCAGGTGAGATTGGTTCATCAACTATGCCTCACAAAGTAAACCCGATTGATTTTGAAAACTCTGAAGGTAACTTAGGTATTGCTAACGCTATCTTTACTCACCTTGCGCAAAAACTACCTGTTTCTCGCTGGCAACGTGACTTAACTGACTCAACAGTGTTACGTAACCTAGGTGTTGGTATGGGCTACACACTTATCGCTTACCAAGCGACATTAAAAGGTGTTAGCAAGCTTGAAGTAAACGAAGAGCGTTTATTAGCAGAACTAGACCAAAACTGGGAATTACTAGCAGAGCCAATCCAAACGGTTATGCGTAAATATGGTATCGAAAAGCCATATGAAAAACTTAAAGACCTTACTCGTGGTAAGCGCGTAAACCAAGAAATCATGGCTGATTTCATCGATGGCCTTGAGTTACCTGAAGAAGCAAAAGTAGAAATGAAAAAATTAACTCCGGCTAATTACATTGGTCGTGCTGTTGAGTTCATCGACAACTTAGCTTAAATTCAAATTAAGACTTAAAAAAGCGAAAGGCCTTCCTTTCGCTTTTTTTATATCAATTCGCTTAGGTCATGTTATGTATCAATTAACCATCAACTCATTAACCCAAGAGCAATTTTTAGCTGAGTATTGGCAGAAAAAACCATTACTTATAAAGCAAGGCTTCAAGGATTTTGCAGATCCGATCGAGCCCGAAGAATTGGCCGGTCTTGCCATGGAAGAAAGCATTGAATCACGTATTGTGACCAATCACTCAGATGATTGGCAAGCATACCATGGTCCTTTTGAAGGCTTTAGCTTGCTAACTGAAAAGCACTCAACATTACTGGTGCAAGCAGTTGACCATTGGCATAGCGATGCAGCGCAACTATTGGAGCCATTTCGCTTTATTCCCAACTGGCGTATCGATGACTTGATGATCAGCTACTCTACCCCGGGTGGTGGCGTGGGCCCGCATTTAGATCAATACGACGTGTTTATTATTCAAGGTGAAGGTAAACGCCACTGGCGAGTTGGTTTACCTGATGCGAACTTAAAGCAATTTGCACAAAATAAGAGCCTGTTACAAGTTGAGCAATTTCCTGCCGTGATCGACTGTGTGTTAGAGCCGGGAGATATTCTCTATATTCCACCAGGTTGCCCACATGAAGGTTACGCAGTTGAAAATGCACTTAATTACTCTGTGGGTTTTAGAGCGCCAAATCAACGCGATTTATTATCACAATTTGCCGATCACCTTATCGATACTGAGCTTGGTAATCAACGATACGGTGATGCAGAGCTTAAGTTGCGCTCATCTAAAGGTGAGCTTAACCAAACTGAAGCAGAAAAAGTAAAACAACTTATGATTGCTGCAATTAATGATGACGCAGTATTCAAGACTTGGCTTGGTAACAGTATGAGTCAGCCAAAGCATGACATGGATTTAGCGCCTTTAGAAGAGCCATATACTTTAGATGACGTAAATGACTTACTCAATGATGAAGACGTTGTTTTTGAGCGTTTAGGTGGTACCCGCGCTATCTATCAAGTAATTGACGATAAAATACTTTTAAGTATTAATGGTGTTAATTACATGCATGATTTAACTGACCTTGAATTAATAACAAAGCTCACCGATCAGACATGGGTGACCGCTGCTGACATAAATAGTTCAAAAAATAATCACATTTTCTTGAAAACCTTTACTACACTTTTAAATGAGGGTATTTGGTTTTGTTAGGAGTGTGTGTTTATGGGCTATCAAATAGATGAAGTTGAATGGAGTATCGACAAGGAACTCTTACAACAAATCCGAGAGCGGGTATTTGTATATGAACTACATATCCCAAGACACATTGAGTTTGACCATCTAGATAAAATAGCACATCACGTGCTCGTTACAGATGAAGGTAAACGCCCAGTTGCTACTGGGCGTTTATGTAATGATGGCCTTATCGGCCGTATTGCAGTTTTACCAGAACACCGTAATCGTTCGGTTTATAAATCATTATTGAATTACTTAGTTAATTTGGCTGAAAAGCAAGGCTGTGATTGTGTCAGCATTAATTGCATATTGAATGAAGTAGATAGATTCAAACAAAATGGTTTTTCGGCTGATGGTTTAGTGTTTATGGAAGCTGGTATTCCAAGGCAACGAATGCTCTGCCCTATTAAGCAATTTGATACGCGGCCATTCACTTTGGTGCATTAAGGTACATGTAAAACAAAAAAGCTGAATAACATTATTCAGCTTTTTTCTTAGAAGGTATGCAGAGTTAGTTATGTTGGCTCGTTTTGCCACATTTCTTCTTTTTCAAATAACTCATATAAGCCATGGGCACGGTTGATTAACAGATTAGCAAAATCAGCTTTGGTTTTATCTACCGCACCTGATTGCATTAGCTGATCAGCCTTCATTTGCCACTGCATTGAGAAATAACGTAATACTTCACGTGCATTGTTTGCTGCACTTGCTTCAGCGTGATCAGTTGGTAAACGACCTGTGATCACCCAATAGCTCTTACCGTTTTGTGCTTTAAATTTCCAAATAGCTACTAATGGCGCAATAAAACGGCTTTCTTTTTCTACAACAGTTTGCGGAATAACGCCTTTTTCAGCTAAATGCTTTTGTGCATTTTCGAAACATTCTCTTTGCCAAATAACACTTTGTTTTTGCGCTTCAGCTTGTTCTTCTGGTGTTAATGGTCTTGCTTGTTTTTGTTCCATGGTGGTTACTCTTTTACAACATTTCTGACACTTTAAGGTTTAAAATGGCGCTGTGCAAGTGTTTACAGGCAATCAAAGAGCATTTAAATTTACTTGTGTACTATTCAATCAACCTAGAAAGAAGAGTTAGGCTCAGTTAAAAATTGCAGTTCTTCAGGAGTTGATTCGCGACCTAAAATCTTATTGCGATGTGGGTAGCGACCAAACCTATCAATAATCACTTTGTGCTTTAGTTCAAATTCATAATTACTCATGCCTTTAAACAATTGCTCAGCTTGCTGATGAATAACTTTCGATTCACTGTGCATAAACGGCATATAAATAAACGCAGCTTGATGGCTAGGTAATTTTTTATCAAATCCAAGTTCAATTGCTCTTTGCGCTAAGCTTAGTGCTTGTGGATCTTGGCTAAAAGCCTGCGCCGTATTACGGTAAATATTGCGTGAAAACTGATCTAACACGATAATTTCAGCTAAAGAGCCAAGGGCGTCAACTCGCCAATTAGCATGCTCGCCAGCGATAACCTGTAAAAGGCATTGTGAAAACTTAACCGTAATCAAGGCATCAACTTCATCAGATTGCTGATACCAAGCTTCTGGGCCTAATTCCTCAAACCAAAAATCGATAATCCTTTGCTTATCCATAAACTTTCCTTAATTTCCAAGAACTTTTGCAGGATCGACACGGGTTGCTTGCCACGCAGGATATAAGGTTGCCAAAATAGCGAGAACAAATGTAACAATCACCGTAATAACGATATCTTGCCAAACTAATTTACTGGGTAAAAACTCAATAAAATAAACCCCTTGTAACGGGTTATCGCCAAATAAATTACTTGCCCAAGTGAACAGTTCACTGATGTTTAACGCAAGCATCACACCGATAATCGTGCCTAGAATTACCCCGATTAAAGCTTGTGTAAAACCTTGCATCACAAAAGTTGCTAAAATGGTGCTATCTTGTGCGCCCATGGTTTTTAAAATTGCGATATTTGCCTGTTTTTCACGTACTTCCATCACTAATGACGAAACAATATTAAAACTCGCTACCGCAATTATTAAAAACACCACGATATAAACAATCGTGCGAACCATTTGAATATCTTGATATAAGCTACCCTGGGTTCTAAACCAACTCGAGACATAGACATAATCTGGTATAACTTGCCCCACACGCATCGCCGTTTGATGGGCTGCGAACACATCAGCTACTTGTAATCGTAAACCGGTTACTTGGTTTTCATCGAAACCAAGTACACTTTGCGCTTTATCAAGGCGAATAAAAGCCGCTGTTTCATCAATTGGCCCCCCCATTTTTATAATACCCGCAAGATTCAAGCTAACACGCTTTGGAGCCAATAAAGTGTTACTTTGCTGGTTTATCTGTGGGATTAATAAGGTAACTGGGTCGCCAATTTTAAGGCCCAATCGGTTGACTATTTGTTGCCCTAAAAGCACATCTTCTTGTTGTAGCTGGCTAACTAAGCGCCCTTCTGTGAATTGGTTTAACGCCGACACTTGGTTTTCAAATTCAGAGCTAACACCACGCACTTCAACTGCTTTTAACTCACTTTTATATTGTGCCATGCCGTTAACACTTATAAACGGCGCAGCACCTGTTACACCGGCTTGAGAGCGTAGTAGAGCAACTTTTGACTGCCAATTATTGATTGGTTTGTTAGGGGCAACATATTCAACCTGAGGTACAACCGATAAAAGCCGATGTACTAGCTGCTGCTCAAAACCATTAATCACTGACAAAGCAACAATTAGCACAGCGACACCTAAAAGTATGCCGATTGTCGATGCTTTAGCGATAAAGCTAACAAAACCGTTTTGTCCGTCTTTTTGGCCACTATGGGCACGAAATCGTTTAGAAATAAAGGCACTAAGCAACATGCTGAGACTCTTTAATAGCAAGCTTACCATCATCTAAATAGGCAATTTTGCCTAGTTTATCTGCAAGTTCTAAATCATGGGTTACCACAACAAAACTGGTTTTTAAGCTAGTATTTAATTCTTTAATCAAATCGTAAATTTTAATAGCGTTTTGTTTATCTAGGTTACCTGTAGGTTCATCGGCTAGCACTAAAGCAGGCTCAGTAACTAATGCACGTGCGATTGCAACCCGCTGCCTCTCACCACCTGATAACGCCGAAGGTTTATGTTCGCTACGATGAGATAACCCAACTTTATCTAGCATGTTACGGGCTTTTTCGGTTGCCGCTTTTGCGCTTAAGCCTTTAATTAATAATGGCATTGCAACATTTTCGATGGCAGTAAATTCCATTAATAGATGGTGGAATTGATAAATAAAGCCCAAATTTTCATTTCGGAAACTGGCTTGTTGTTTACGGTTTAATTTAGAAACTTGCTGGCCTTTAATTTCAACCTTGCCTGAGCTTTCGTTATCTAAGGTACCCAATATATGCAGTAAAGTACTTTTTCCTGAGCCTGAGCTCCCTACAACGGCTAACATTTCGCCTTGATTAAGTGCTAAATCAACCCCTTTTAATACCGCAACCTCGTTATCGCCATCTTGATATACTTTATTTAACTGCTGACAATTGATAACTAAATCACTCATAACGTAATACCTCTGCTGGATTCACTTTTGCAGCTTTTCTGGCAGGATACAAGGTAGCTAAAAAGCTCATTGCAATACTCCCTGCGGCAATTAAACTCAAACTCATCACATCAAATTTAACGGGTAAACTCACGCCCGCTAGTAAATTGATGCCTAACATATTCAATAATTCATTAATGTTGCTACTCAATAGCACACCAAGTAACGCACCAATACTGGTACCGATAAGGCCATTATATAAGCCTTGGATCATAAACACGTGCTGCACTTGTAACGGAGTTAAACCCAGTGTTTGTAAAATAGCGACTTCACTTTGTTTTTCGCTTACCATCATGGTTAATGCTGAAATGATATTAAACACTGCCACGAGCACGATTAAGCCAAGTAACATCGACATAATACGCTTTTCCATTGCCACAGCGGCAAATAGTGTCCCTTGGCTAGCTCGCCAATCAGTCACTTTGTAATCGTTTAAAATAGCTAACTGAGATTGTAATACTTGCTCAACAGCAAATGGTTCATACAGCGATACACTCAAGTTGGGTGCTGCTGACTTTGCTAGTTTCAAAACTCTGCCTAACGAATAGCCACTGGTAAATGCCAATGACATATCAATTTCTGACTGTGTTTCATAAAGTGCAGCAACGGTAAACAAGCGCTGACTAGGTACTCGACCAAGGGGAGTATATGAACTGGCATTAGGCATGATCACCCGTACTTTATCCCCAAGCGAAATACCCAATTTTCGACTCAAGTAGCGGCTAATCGCAATATGGTAGTTGCTGTCCATTACTTGTGACCAATTGCCGGCAACAATTTTATCTTTTACGTTATAGATGGAGCTTCCTTCATCATAAAGGCCTTGTAACAATACGCCGTGCAAATCTTGGTTAGTTTGTAAAATGGCTTCGCCATGGCGGTATAAGTTAACTTGTTTAACATCTTGAGAATTTGCTAGTTGCTGCTTTAACTGCAGCATGGTTTCTTTCGAATTATCTTCGGCTGATACTTCAATATGAGGAATTAAACCTAGCATGTTGGTTTTAAGGTTATTTTCAAAGCCATTCATTACTGAACTAACTGTAAACAAGGCCATTAAACCAATAGCAATGCCCGCGATAGAGAAAAATGAAATAAATGAGATAAAGGCATTGCCCTTTGAGGAGCGACTATATCTCAGCCCTATAAAAAGGCTAACAGGTTGAAACATAATAAATTATGGGTATTCCAAGGGCTAAATATGCGCTCATGTTAGCATAGATTTAGCTAGCATGGGATGCGCGAAATTGTAAAAAATAATTATAAATCTGATACTTGAACAGTAGCAACCAAATGGTCAAGTAATGCTTTTACATTGGTTGCAATAAACTGCCTTGGTGGATACACCCCCCACACCCCTTCAGGTTCAGGTGCAACATTCGAAAGAACAGCAGTCAACCTGCCATCGGCTAAGTGTTCATTGACATAGTAATCTGGTAATTGCACGATGCCTAACCCTTTGATAGCAGCGTCAACCAATGCCCAACCACTGTTACAGGCTAAACGCCCAGCCACTTTGATGTGCTTATCTTGGCCCTGCTCTTTTACCCGCCAGTAACTGTTATTACCAATAAGGCAATTGTGCTGATGTAATTCACTGACACTGTGTGGTTGGCCGAATTTATTGATATATTCAGGGCTACAACAAATAACAAGCCTGCGCTGACTAATGCGCCGTGCTTTTAAAGATGAATCTTTTAAATGACCGAGGCGAATAGCCAGATCATACCCATCTTCTAATAGATTAACTTGCTCATTACTTAAATGGCTGATCACTTCAATATCTGGGTGCTTTTGCATAAACGAATGTACCGCAGGCATGATAAAACTTTCACCGTACATAACAGGAGCTGTTAGTTTTATACTGCCTTTAGGTGTCAATTGCTGCTCTGCAAGTAATGCCGTAGCATCATCCATGGCATGCTGTAATTGTTTTGTTTGATGCGCAAATACCTGCCCCTCTTGCGTTAGAACCACTTTACGAGTGGTTCGGGTTAGCAATTGGGTGTTTAATCGCTCTTCTAATTGGCTCACATAGCGGCTTACATGGGCCACTGACATACCCAATAGCTTACTTGCTTTTGTAAAACTGCCTGTTTCTGCTACCGCTAAAAACTCATCAATTCCGTGCCAACGACTCATTATTACCATACTGTAAAAGTGTTTTAATAAAACGAATATTATCATTCATTGAGAAACAAATAAAATAGACTAAGTTTAATACTTACTTCCAACAACTATAAGGGAACGTTATGACTGATTTTATCAAATCAAAAGCGGCTATCGCTTGGGGTCCAAATCAACCACTATCAATTGAAGAAGTGGATGTAATGATGCCTAAAAAAGGCGAAGTGCTGGTAAAGATTGTTGCTACAGGTGTTTGTCACACAGATGCATTTACTTTATCTGGTGAAGACCCTGAAGGTATTTTCCCAGCAATCCTTGGCCATGAAGGTGGCGGTATCGTTGAAGCCATCGGTGAAGGCGTAACACATGTTGAAGTAGGCGATCATGTTATTCCTCTTTACACTGCTGAATGTGGCGAGTGTAAAATGTGTAAATCGGGCAAAACAAACTTATGCTCCGCGGTACGTGAAACGCAAGGTAAAGGGTTAATGCCTGACGGAACAACGCGTTTCTATAAAGATGGTCAACCAATTTATCACTACATGGGTTGCTCTACCTTCTCTGAGTACACTGTATTACCTGAAATTTCACTTGCTAAGGTAAGCAAAGAAGCGCCGCTTGAAGAAATTTGTTTACTTGGTTGTGGTGTAACAACCGGCATGGGTGCTGTTACTAAAACAGCAAAAGTTCAAAAAGGCGATACCGTTGCTATTTTTGGTCTAGGCGGTATCGGTTTATCGGCGATAATCGGTGCGAAAATGGCGGGCGCAAGCCGTATTATTGGTGTTGATATCAATACCAGTAAGTTTGATCTTGCGACTAAACTAGGTGCAACTGATTTAGTCAATCCAAATGACTTCGACAAACCAATCCAAGAGGTTATCGTTGAAATGACTGACGGCGGTGTTGATTTCTCATTTGAATGTATCGGTAATGTTAATGTAATGCGCTCTGCTCTTGAGTGTTGTCACAAAGGTTGGGGTGAATCGGTAATCATTGGTGTTGCAGGTGCAGGCCAAGAGATCTCAACACGTCCATTCCAACTAGTAACAGGTCGTGTATGGCGCGGTAGTGCATTTGGTGGCGTTAAAGGTCGCTCAGAACTACCTGAGATTGTTGAGCGTTATATGAACGGTGAGTTTGCTTTAAATGATTTCATCACACACACCATGAAACTTGAAGATATCAATGAAGCTTTCGACTTAATGCACGAAGGTAAGAGCATCCGCTCAGTTATTCATTATTAATCTTTTATTTGGCGCTAGGTTGATACCTAGCGCTTTTGTTTCAAGGATATGGTTATGCTAGAAAACATAAGCTCAACAAAAGTCAGCGGTGGCTGGCATAAACAATATACCCACCAAGCGAGCAGCACGCATTGTGCTATGCGCTTTGCGATTTTTTTACCGCCCGGTGCCAGCGAAACCAACAAAGTACCCGTCATGTATTGGTTGTCAGGTTTAACCTGCACTGATGAAAATTTTATGCAAAAAGCCGGAGCATTTAAAAAAGCGGCTGAACTAGGTATTGCGATTGTCGCTCCAGATACTAGCCCGCGCGGTGAAAATGTGCCTGATGATGACAATTACGATTTTGGTCAAGGTGCTGGTTTTTATGTCAATGCGACTCAAGCGCCTTACAATGTGCACTACAACATGTACGACTATGTTGTTTCTGAGTTACCTGCACTTATCGAAGCGCACTTCCCTGTGACGACCAAAAAAGCCATCGCCGGTCATTCTATGGGTGGTCACGGCGCATTGATGATTGCACTTAAAAACCCTAAACAATACGTCAGCGCCAGTGCTTTTAGCCCGATAGTGAACCCGATTAATTGCCCTTGGGGTGAAAAAGCGTTCAGTAATTACCTAGGTAGTAATAAAGCAAGTTGGCTTGCATACGACAGCTGTGAATTAATGAAAAATGCCGTCACTGATGATTATTTACCCATGCGTATTGATCAAGGTGAGGCCGATAATTTCTTAGCTGAGCAACTCAAAACCGAGCACTTATTTGCTGTCGTGAACGAAAAAGATTACCCAGCCGAAATTAACATGCACGCGGGTTATGATCATAGTTACTTTTTTATCAGCAGCTTTATTGATGAACACCTAATGTTTCATCAAAAGTATCTGTGATTAATACTTAATTTTTAGTGTGAGGGCTTAGCTTCCTCACACTCTTTAATACTGCGTGTGATTTGCCTGCAAACTAATTGCGGTTGTTCTTCATTTGGTTTGAGTAAACCAATAACAGCGCTATCAATTTCGAAGCCTAACTTTGCGAATGAAAAGCCGTCGGCATCGGTTACAGTACTGTTAGTATGATTTGCATTTGTAGTTGCAAGATTTGTTGGTTGTGAGTTTTTTGCATAGCCATCGACTATTGACCCCGCCACTGTACACCCCACTAATTGGTAGCTAATTAAGCAAATAACAAGTTTTGAAAAGTTAATCTTCATTAAAACTATCCATTAATGTAGGTCTTTTTTTTGGCTCAGCTTTGACCTCAACACATTCCTTTACTGTGCGACTTATTTGGCGGCATTTAAGCTCAACGTCTTTGTCTTTACTACCGCTCTCCAAGCCTTCAATAATCGCTTTGTCGATTTCATAACCTAGCATCGTCATGGTCATGCCATAGTTCACTCGGTCATTATCTTTTTTATCTGCATAGGCACTGGCAGGCTGTGCTTGGCTAGCACGCCCACCAATACCATCAGCAACTAGGCCAATTGCAGTACAGCCACTGAGCAAACTAACAGAAAGTAAAAGATACAGAGATTTAAGCATTGGTCCTCCAATACACTTAAGCTTATTTTATAAGCATAATAACAAACGCGTAGTTTAACTGTAAAAAACTGTAGATTAATCACAAATATCGCGAATAAACTCTTTTAAAAACCCAACCAACTGCAATAGAAATATTAATAAGAAAGGTAAAGCGCCTAAAATTGCAACGCTACGATTTAACGGCTCATCTTGTAACATTAATAATGCAAAGCTGCATAGGAATAATGCTAAACACCATGCATAGAGGGTTACGCGGTTATTTTGCTCAGAGCTAACCAGTTCTCTTATGACTAATATTGCAGAGTCAGCGGATGTGGCAACAAATATCAACAGTAATAATAAGCTGGCCCAAATAAACACGGTTCCTTGCCAGTCTAGTTGATTAAAAAATACAAATAAGCCTTGGCTATAATCCTGTTTTATTGCGACTAAAATACCTGCTTGATTGAGTCTATCCCATTCAATTGCTGCCCCCGAAAAGGTCGCAAACCAAATTATAGTGACTAAAGTTGGAATACACACAACCGCCAAAATAAATTGCCAAACCTTGCGCCCCTGACTAATTTTGGCTAGGAACACACCAACAAATGGCCCCCACGCTAACCACCAAAAGTAATAATTATATGTCCAATGAGTGGCCCAGTCAGGCGTTTTTAACTGGCTATCAAATTGCCAAGTGCCGGTTGCAAGCAACTGTAAATAGTAGCCAGTTCCATCAAATGCAATCTTTATAATAGGCTCAATTGGCACCACTAGTAGCAACCAAACAAGCAGACTAAATGCTAAAAGTACGTTAAATATACTCAGTGACTGTACCCCGCGTCGTAATCCAAATTTAACCGACAGCGAATAAATAACTGCTAACAAACAAACGATTAATGAACCTACTAATAAAGTTGAAGTAACCCCCAACTCAATTTCTACGCCTTTACTTATCAATAAAGTTGAATTAGCTATGGTGCCGACGACCCCAAAAAAAATAGCGATTACCGCAATTAACTTAACAATAAACGACACAGTAAATTTTGCAGACTTATCAAAGCGATTACCAAGCGCCGTTAAAACAGGGGCACAAATATCTCCTGATTTACCACTGTATTGCGTTAATCCCCCAAGCACGAGCGCAAATACTGCATAAAGTGCCCAAGCATGGGCGCCCCAATTAACCAAGGTTAAAGCGAGGCTACTAGCTAGTCTATCTGGGTATAAGCTTTGTTTAAGTGGAGGGTCGAGAGAATGTAATGCAGGCTCTGCTACGCCCCAAAAAACCAAACCAGATCCCATTCCTGCTGCAAACAACATGGCAAACCAACCAAAGTTTGAATACTCAACAACAGCGTGTTCGCCACCTACTTTACGGCTACCGAGTGGGCTAATGGCTAAAATAATGATGGCAAACAATAAAAAATTCACCAATAAGAAAAAGCTACTACCAATCCATTTTAAAATCATTTGTACAAACGGCTGAACTTGCTCAGTGATAACATCAGGCAAAATCACAGCAATCAGTGCACCAAACATACACAGTGCAAGCGCGGTTTTTTCAAGAGAGGAGATGGAATGTTTCAATGTGAAGCCTATTTTGTCAGCGTGTTTAGCATACTGTTAGCATGACTTAAATTCAAACAGCCAAAAGGCTGAAAAAATGACATAGCACTGCGTAAAAATCGCAAATTATAGCAAGGCATGCTTTTAAAAACCCGGCTACATGTCCCTAGTTTCATCATTTTATGTGATTTGTTGATCGGGTATTGAAATTGCAAAGCTATCATAATCTTTATAGCAAGGAACAAAGCATGGACTTTAATATTGATTGGTATGAAATTCTCGATAATTTAATTCACCTAGGCATTGCCTACTTACTTGCCCTTCCTATGGCATTTGACCGAGAAAAAACCAGTAATGGTGCAGGTCTTAGAACATTTCCATTAGTCGCTGTTGCATCTTGTGGTTATGCATTAGTGGGTATGTCTGTTTTAACAAGTTCAGAGGCAGAATCAAAAGTACTCGAAGGGATCATCACGGGTATTGGTTTTATTGGCGGTGGTGCCATTTTGAAGAATAAGAATTCAACGTATGGAACAGCCACAGCAGCCAGTATTTGGAACATGGGACTCATCGGCATTGCTGTGGCATTTAGTCGCTACGAAATCGCTTTTTTAATGGCGTTGATTAATTTCGTAACGCTAAGGTATGTTAAGCGCTTAAAGTAAACGATTAGCTAGCGTCATATTTTGAGTTAACGATGGCATAGCCAGTTTGTTTCACTTTAATCTCAGCAGGGTTTGCAGATTTAACTAATAAACCGCACCGTCTGCTTTGCTCATCAATAACGTATTTAACCGATTCACTCGCTTCAAGGTCAACGACTTGGTCAGCACAGCGGATCTGTAATTTAGTGACATCGCTCGCGCCTTCAATTTTGATTGAACCGCGAGATAAAGATAAATATGACAGCTTATCTTTTGAAACATTGATTTGTGAATTAATCTGCGGTGTGCGCGCCAATAAGTCATCAATTTGCTTGATGGTGGCAAGTTTGTTTTCTTCTGAAAACTGTTTACCCTCGATATTATCTAACGCATAAATAGCATTGTAAGCAAGATTAAAATCGCCCTTAAAGCTGTACCATTGTAGCGCACTTTTAGCGACTAAATATTGTATATCCGTTGGCAACTTAGCTCGCAGTAAATAGGCTACAGACAACTGCTCATCAAAGCCAAACCATTGTTGTTGATGATAATAATATTGGCTTTTCAACCAAGCAAACAATGCCTGCTCAGAGGTGTTTTTAGTATGGTCTTTGTATAACTCAGCCAATGCTTGCTCAGCTTTATTAAACTCTTTTGCTTGTAGCATTTTATTGATTTCATCGTATTCATTAATGAAACCACGGCTCGCTTTATCATTTGAGTAACCATTAAAATACTTACCTACTTCAAATGAAAATAGGTAACCCCCTTCTACGGTTTTACCTTCTTTTGTAGCGGGTGCAAACTCTAAGTTGGTTAAGTATTTCTCTGCGTTTTCTTCGCTGCCGCGAGTATCAGATGCCATGATCACTTCAATATCTTTTGCCTTACCATGTGTATCAACCACATAAGACATTAATGCCCAACCTTCAAGGCGAGAGCCGTTATAACTACCTGGGTAACGTTTGTTTGAATTTTTAACAATGTAAGCTGATGTGGCGGCCTGTAAATCAACACCTAAGTCGTTGACATCTCGTGCTAAAGCCTGTGTTGGTAATGCGATAAGTGAACAAAGTGCTGCGAGTTTAGTGAATTTAATCATGATAATGGCTCCAATTCCCTTTGATAGGAACATTTATAGCACTAAAAAAGGCGCTTTAAAAGCGCCTTGCTGTCAAGAATGTGCTTAAACATGCCTTGATCTTAAAACATATCCTGGTAAGGGTTTGGTTTTGATAATAAAACTTTTTTATCAAAACCAGGGATTGTCATTGAATCTTCACTAATCTCAATGTCACTTTCATCAATTAAGCCATCACCAAAACGATAAATTAGCTCATATTGACCTAAATCTGCCTGTTGCTGATAGTCAGCTTGGGCTTTGGCTACCTGAGTATGACGGTCTTGATATTGCGCCATAACCTCATCACCATGACGCTTTGCAAGCATCTTTAATGTAATTGCAGGTGATAACACAGTCGCTGTAGCATTGTTACCGCCAAACCCTTTTGAATTTATAAAGGCAATATCCATGGCATCACATTGATAATGTTCAGTGCGAATATCTAAATGCTCGCTATAAACATCATCTGCCACTTTATCAATTGTGGTTATACCCGGCATAATATTGTGACTAAACACACCTAATGCCATAGCTAATTGGTCACCACTGGCAGGAGCTATAGTATGGCCAACATACGCTTTAGGTGCAGCAACCTTCCAATTATCAATTGCAAAAGTCTCTGCCACTTTATGATAGATCAGTGATTCTGTTACGCGGTTTTGTGGTGTACTTGAGCCGTGAGCTAAAATGAAACTACGCTTTTGTACTGCTTCTTGGCCAACAATACTGCTCGCTAGTGCAACAGATTTGGCCATCGTAATGTAGTTACCAGGGCCCGGTGCTGTTATTGATTTTTTAATGCCATCGGCATTTACAAACACATCTGCAACACTGCCTAACACATCTGCACCTAACTCTAATGCCAATGCATCATCCATTAAAATAGCAACTTGTGCACCTTCACCAATTGTAAAACCACAGTTTTCACCAAATGGACGACTGGTACGACGGTGATCAACCACATCTGTATTATCAAGACGCTTAAGGCCCTCTTCGTTAGCAAGTGCGCTCATATTGCCAAAACCTTCAACGATTTCAGGTGTAATAGCACACTCAACAGACGCCACAATAGCTACACGCGTACGTCCTGCTTGAATATCGTTTACTGCTGCACGTAGGTTATATAAAAACGTTGCACAAGCACCTGATGTAGTAAAGGTTGTTCCCACATTGCCTGTTACATAAGCATTGATAAAGTCAGTCGACATGGTGTTTAAGCCAAGTGCAAGCTGTTTTGTACTCACACGGTCGCCCTGCTGACGCGCACGAATAAGTCCACCAAATCCTTCATCATCAACTTGACCAGCCACAGAAGCTGAGTAAGTGCCAATTTGATCAGGCTCAACGCTATTCATTACCTGCTGCCACGCCAGACCTGTCGAACGAATTGCATCGGTTGCGGCAAAGATAGTCGCTTGCAAGCCTCTTGGTTGATAACGGCTGTTATACATAGCCGAAGGTTCAAAACCTGTTGGTAATTGACCGGCCGCTTTAATTGGATTATCGCGCGCACTGTCATGTTTAATAGCAAGATCAGCACTAATTGTAACTTTCACTTTTTTATCAGTTAATTCTTCAACCTGCCAAGCACTTGGTACCGGCGTTGGTAAATCACGGCGGCGCGTTTCAAAAACAATCTGCTGTTCATCAGACGCTGTTAACGTCATTTTTTGCTGCCATGGCGTTGCATCAACATCGAAGTGATTTTTTTCAATTTTACGAATAAGTGTACCAGCTAAAATTTGTTCACCGAACTTAGCTTCGATGTCTGATTCGGCAATGGTATTGCCGTCAGCATCTTTTAGTAAACCTTCAGTAAGGGTGACTAAGTTCATTAATGTCGCTAAGCCTAAGAATGTCTCCTGACGGGCTTTAGCGTCCAAGCTGTCTAACACGATACGACGATAACCTTGATGAAAAGAAGTGCGGCCAGCGGCATTTATACCACCCATACCGACAATAACGGGTAATGCTGTCATAAAAAACCTTGAGAAAACGTGTTATGAGAATTAAGCCAAGTTTAAATGGATTAATTAACACGCTTTATGCTTAAATAGCCAAATAACCTGCATAACAGGCCAAAAATAACTGGTCGGAGCAATTAGAGTGACGAAACTTCAACAAGTAAAAGCTATTGAAATTAGTATTTTGGTTTATCCCCATTTATTAATAACCAGTTTAACCCTGCCTATCGAAATGCTCAGAGCTGGCGAGGCCTTTGCTAAAAGCCATCGTCAGCAAAACGAATTTAAACCCTTAAACATCAATTTAGTTGCAAGTAGTCTAAAAGCGATCCCCAATCGTACTGGGCTTTCGATTATGCCCGATTGTGAAACCGTCACAGCGCCTGTAAGTGACTTAATTATCGTTCCCGGGATTTGGCGAAACCCGCGTCCAGTAGTAAGTAAACAAAAGAGTTTGGTGAACTGGCTTGGTGATTCTTGGCAGCAAGGCAGCCATATCATTGGTGTTGGCACAGGTAATTGTTTAGTTGCCGAAGCGGGATTACTAGATGGCCACCCTGCTACCACTCACTGGCACTACGCAGAACAATTTAAACGTGACTACCCTAAAGTACAGCTTAAGCCTGACTTTTTCATCACACAATCTGAGCGCATGTACACCGTTGCGAGTTTAAATGCCCTTGCCGATGTTATTGTGCATATTATTAGTCAATATTACGGCCGAGAAGCGGCGCAACATGTTGAGCGTAATTTCTCCCATGAAATTCGTAAACCTTACGAAGATCAGCGCTACCTTGAAGGTGCCGTTGATAAACACCCAGATGAGCTCATTGCACAAATTCAATTTTGGCTGAAAAACAATTTAACCTCAGAATTAACCCTGCAAGAAATTGCAGCGCAATTTAGTTTAAGCTACCGCACCTTTACGCGCCGATTTCGTCAAGCCACCAGCCAAACTCCTGTTGAGTATTGGCAACAGCTTAGAGTACAAACTGCAAAAGAGTTATTAGCGTCTTCAAATTTATCTATTCAAGAAGTTGCCCTGGAAGTAGGTTATAACGACCAAGGTCACTTAACACGAGTTTTTAAGAAAGTGCTTTCGCAAACACCCAGTGAATATCGCACAGTTGTTAGACGAAAACTATTTGGCTAAAACTAAAGTATCTAAATATATTTCAGGCTAAGTCAGATTAATCATATTTAAGTTGCTGAATTCAAGATTATTACTATCCTTTGACTTGTTGTATTAGTAATTGAGTAAATTTGATAAATGTATCAGCCAAATTATGATGAGTTAGTACAAAGTTGGAATAAAACGCTCGCTGTTTTAGCCCTGATTGCTGAAGTGCCCGTCGCATTAGTAATGAAAATAGAAAACAATATTATTAGTGTGTTTTCAAAAAACGATAACCAAGCAAATCCTTATGAAATTGGTGACAGCGAAGAGTTAGAAGATTCAGGCCTCTATTGCGAGCATGTCATAAAAACGCAGAACTTACTGAATATTCCAAACGCACTTATTGATGATGATTGGAAAGAAAACCCTGATATCAAGTTGAATATGATTTCTTATTTGGGTTTACCAATCTGTGCTGGAGATACTACCCCATTTGGTACTATTTGTATCCTTGATAGTAAACCCCATGAATATAATGAGCCAATAATAAAGCTACTCGAAACCATTAAACAAAGCTTCGAGACGCAACTAAAATTATTACATCAGCAAAAACAAGCGTTTGAGCAGCAACAGTTTACTGAGCTCGAGACCTTAATTCGAGGCATTGCTCATGAGATTAATACTCCTTTAGGTAACTGTATTACAACCGTTGATGTAACCAAACTTGCCTTAAATGACACTAAATCCCTACTAGTAAAAAAACAATTAAGCCAACAAGCACTACAAAACACATTAGATACATTAGAGAACACTAATGAACTGCTAGATAGAAATTTAACCGCATGTGCACATAAAATACGAATTTTACAAGATTTGCTGTATACCAAATCACAACCTAGTAAAACTGTCATTACCTTAGCTCAGCTTTCAGAATCACTTCAAGAACACTTTAAAGAGCAAATAAAATATCGTGCAATTAAATTAGACATTAATTATCAAAACCCACATAGCCAATTTGAAGTTGAAATAGAGCTACTCAAGCAAGTACTCATTATTTTGCTACAAAACTCAATGGAGCATGCGTTCAACAATATTGCAGACCCTGCTATAGAAATTAATATTTTTAATTTTGATGAGGTGTTAAAAATTCACTATAAAGATAACGGCAACGGTATCAGCAGCACTGAACTAAGCTCAATTTTCACCCCTTTTTTTAAAGGTAGCAGCAATCAATCAGGTTTAGGGCTAGGCCTGAGTATTGCGAAGAAAATAGTTAGCCAACAACTGCAAGGCGATATTTGTGTACAAGAAAGTGATGCAGGCGCCCATTTTTTAATTAGTTTGCCTAAGTAAGTTGATAAGTTTAAATGTCTTTCGTAAATAAAATCTTACTAGTTTGTAGGCTGCCTCTGTCTTCATAACCTACAATTGAATAGCCATTTTTGATAAGCAGACTCAGCATTGCAGGAAAACGGTTCATCGACTTAACCTTTATAGTTAGGTAATTGTTGGCTTTAACCCATGCTTCTTGCGCGTTTAATAGAGCCTGTGCAATGCCTTGCCCTCTACATTTTGGTGCAACCGCACCAAGCCAGCTATAGAAAGTGTTTGAATCTAACGCATAACCCAGTTTGTAGGCCACAGGCTCATTATCGATATAAGCAACTAAAGCTAGGTGGTCAACATCTGCACACTGTGCCTGTAATTTACTGAGGGTATTTCGGCCATCAAACTCTGGTATTTGACTATCTATAAACAACAAATCTTCTAATCTAGCTGGCTTTATTACGTAAAGAGGCTCCATGAATAACTCTTATCTGATATCTTATGTCACTTTTCTTTTCGATAATACAACTTTGAGTAGCGTTTTACACGGGCATGCACACCACGACCTAGGCTCTTAAATTTAGCTTCAAGAACATCTACGCCATATAAAATCCCCACCACTAGCACTGATAGCTTTATCGCAGCGAGTAAGTTGTCAGTGGCAATGACAACACCAATTGATGCTAATACCCAAATCGTTGCAGCGGATGTTACACCAACAACCGCACCATCTTTTGCAAGCATCACCCCGGCACCCAAAAAGCCGATACCAGTAATGATCTGGCCAACGACACGTGAATGATCAATATCTTCACCATGTAACATAAACGCTGTTGATAGAAACAAATAAGTACCCAACACAATGAGCGCTGAAGTACGAATGCCCACAGGTTTGCCGCGTAATTGACGCTCCATACCAATAATTGCGCCGCAAAATGCGGCGCTACCTATTGCTGACCAAGAATAAGGAGCAATATCAAATAAACTACTTAGTGTCACTGCACTTCCAAATCAAACTAACAATCAAAATTATAAATAAAAGGCCATCGCAGTACTGAGACGCGATGAACCAAAACTAGCCATTTTAGTAAAATCGGCTTTAGCTATTGGCACATGCTGACAATCAATCGCCAATTGCTTTTCGTTCTCACAAAACGGGTCATGCACGTACAAGCAATGCTCATCAATATGAGTTACACACACCCAGTGCGGTGACTTTTTACCATCAAACCGATAAGTGCTGATCAATAACACCACCGCTTTACCCTCAGCAAGCCAATCTTCAATGGAGGCCAAGGTTAACTCTTGATACCTCACTGGCAGCTTTGCAGCTATTGCTTCGGCTACAAATTGATTGTGTACGGTATGCAAAATGGCTTTTTTCTTTTCGCTTCTGACACCATCAATAAACAAGGTATCACGGGTATTTAAAACTACATCAGCTTTAAAACCACGTTTCATTGCAGCAAGTGCTAACCCTAGAGGATGACAACCGCCATGCCCTGAAGTCATGAAGATAGTCGTGGCTTCACGCCATATATCCAACTCTTTGTGTTGGCTCATTGCGGTATCATTCAAGGATGACATTGCCATTAATAACGCCGCTGGGCCACAGGTAAATTCGGTAGTTTGCTGGTACCAAGGTGTGTGTTTATCGGCATTAAATTCGATATTACGACGAATGTTTTTTTGCATTCGATGGGCGTCACTGTGGTCATCATAGTAATCACTGTAATGACCAAAAACTTGGTAGCCCAGTTTTTCATATAAACGAATTGCTGATTGGTTGTTTACCGCAACTTCTAAGCGCATGTATAAACGGCCCCGTTTAGCCGTTTCATTTTCAAGCGCAAGCAGTAACTGCGCAGCAATACCTTTACCTTGCTGAGATTGCAAAACCGCCAGTGAATATAACCGAGCAAGGCGTGTCCCTTTGTGACACCACACTAAGCCATATCCAACTAGTTGATTATCTATCTCGGCCACCATCAGTAAGCCGTGAGTTGCGCTGATCCAGCGTTTTAAACTACGGCTACTTAATCTATCTCGGCTAAAGCTTTGCTCTTCAATGGCAACAAGAGCCGTCAAATCCGTGGCCTGTGCAAAGCGGATTTGACAAACAGATGCGTTCATTAACCGCGGCCTCTTGCTTCTAGGCGTTGTTTAAATTCATCCATAATGATCATATAAAGCTCATCACCTAAATAGGCATCTTCGACTTTATGGTCGATACTTGGGTTGTCATTCACTTCTAACACGTATGCTTTACCTTGATGCTCTTTAACATCAACACCATACAAACCTTTACCCACCGTTTTACAAGCTTTTAATGCTGCATCAAGTACCACTTTAGGTAGCTCAAAGGTTGGCAAGGTTTCAAAACCACCTGAGAAAAAGCGTTTTGCATCATGGTTGTAAATTTGCCAGTGATTACGCGCCATTAAATAACGACACGCATAAATTGCACGGCCATTTAACACCCCGACACGCCAGTCGTATTCGGTGTACATGTACTCTTGTGCAAGCACAAGTGCACTGAACTCAAACAGCTCTGTTAACTTAGCAACTAACTCATCACGAGTAGCAACTTTAAATACGCCTTTCGAAAAAGAGCCTTCTGGCATTTTTAATACCAGCGGATAGCTAAAGTTTGCTTCTAAATTGTCAATTGCCTCTTCACTTGTATCAGCAACAACATGCGTTTTTAAACTCGGCACTTTTTGATAATTAAAGGCATCGTGCAAATACACTTTATTACAACAGCGTAGTATTGACTCAGCATCATCAATGACCACTAACCCTAAGCTTTGTGCTTTACTTGCTAAGCGATAAGTTGGATGGTCGATAGCCGTTGTTTGACGAATAAATAACGCATCAAATTGTGCAATATTGGTTATTTCATCAAATGTCAGTGCTTGAGCATAAATACCATGTTTAGCGGCTGCTTTAATGAATTTAGCAATGGCATCTTTATCACTTGGCGGCACTTTTTCTTGGTGATCAACCAAAATAGCCATATCCCAACGGTAACGACGTTTTTTATCGTGAATACGCCATACTGACTCTGTAAAACTACTGAGCTGTTTTACAAATTCTGTAAAGGCTGTGTCATCTAATGATGCAATCGTGCCTTGCTTAACAACTCCTTGCCCATCACACACTAAAATAGGTGCGGGATATTGTGAGAATAGTGCTTTGGTTGCTTTACTATGCTGCTCTTGATCTGTATGGCCAAAAAATACAGTGCCACCAGCAAGTTCTTTATGACGCGAGCTGTGCTCATCGCTACGTAGCGCATTAATTGTTTTTACACTCGGTAATACCTGATGCTTTCTCGCTTCAGCAAGCAAAGAACAATAATAACCTTTACTTAAATACTGCCCTGTATCACACAAGTTTAAAATGCGCGTTTTTGGCTCATTATGTTTTGGATAATCACGTAAGTAGGTGTCAAAGGTAATGACATTTTCGAAATTTTGAGCAATACGTTGCTCATTGTTATCAACCACTATCAAGGTTTTAAACACGACTTTTCCTAAATTAAGTCTTATGAGAAAAATGAAAACACCCAACCAATTAAGTGAACGCATGAGGCTAAACTTCACTTAACTAGATGGGTGCTTGAAATACCAAAACACAATAATTGGTAATTAAGCATATTGGTATAAGCCTTAAGCTTGATGTGATTTATAGAGGTTTTTTTGCTTTGTGACCAACGAGATATTTTTTACTTGAAGATGAAATTTACTGATTAAAAATACCAATAATTAAATTAACTGATCTATGCTGTACAGTTGTTTATTGCCAGCTATTGAGAGTTCAACTTCATCATCAAGGCTCTTTCCAATCAATTGCTTACCTAACGGCGCTTCTCGGGTTACAACATAAATAGGCTGCTCTTTTACGGTAACCACTAAGCCACCTGCACTTGGGCCCATAAAAAACCACTTTGCGTTATCTTGCTCATCGATAAGACACACTAATGCACCTTCACGAACCTTATTAAACTCGCTTTCTTTAAACACCGCATTGAATGCCTGAATATCACGGTAGCATTCATTAACTCGCTCAGCTTGCCCTTGGGCTAAATAAGCGGCTTCTAAACCCAAGGTATCGTATTGAGTTTCAGCAACACTTTCTTCGTGAGTTGCTGCATCATGGGCCGCTTTTGCCGCTGCTTTGGCGTTTTGCAGTTGTGCCTCTAGCGCAAAGCGTAAATGTTCAATTACGTGTGTTTTATTCATATCAAAGTAGCTAAAACAGAAAAGCCGCTATTCTATGGAAAAATAGCGGCTGATGAAAGTAAGTTATAAAACTGGCTTACGGCATATCCATATAGGCTTTAGTTTTATCATCCAGTGTTTGGGTGTAATTTTCTGAACTTAACCCCAATAACTGCGGCAAGGTCGCGGCGATACAAATCGATGAGAAGGTCCCTACCACAATACCCACAAATAACGCGATAGCAAAACCCGTTAATGCAGCCCCTGCAAGCAGCCAAATACAAGCAATGGTCGCAAGTGTTGTGCCTGAGGTGATCAATGTACGTGTTAAGGTAGAACCAATTGCATCGTTAATCACAACATGGGTATTTATGCGTTGATTGTCTGGCTGAATACGTAAAAGCTCTCTAACTCTGTCGCCAACAATAATTGAGTCATTCAATGAATAACCAATAATAGCCAGTAAACTCGCCAGCACGGTTAAATTAAACTCAAGACCAAGTAAGGAAAATAAACCGAGCACTAAGATTAAATCATGTAACAGTGCAACCACTGAACCTACCGCGAGTCGCCATTCAAAGCGCACAGCAAGATAAACCATAATTGCAATCAGCGCTGCAAATAAAGCTAAACAGCCCTGTTCAAAAAGCTCATCACCCACTTGTGAGCCTAAAAATGAGCTAGATAAAACGGTATAGTCTACCCCTTGCTCATTCAGCTCTGCTTGCCAAGTACTGGCTTTACTAACCTCTGGTGCTTCTCTTAAAACAAAGTGATATTCACCCGCTTTACTTATAGTTAATTTACTCGCAACCTCAGGGCTTAACTTTGCCTTTAAATCTGTAATTGTTGTGACTGACGCTGTGTTAATTTCCGTGATGTAGCCACCTGTAAAATCAAGACCAAAGTTTAGCCCTTTTACAGATAAAACACCTAAGCTCGTAATGACTAAAACACAACTAAGCAATAATCCTAAAACGCGCGCTTTACTAGCTGCAGTTAATGTTGACCAACTCATGCTTTAGCCCCCGTTAAATTAGTTAGTTTAATGTAGAGTGTTTGGCTAAGCGCTTTCGAAATATAAACGCCAGTAAAGACACTAGTTAATAGCCCAAGCGCCAATGTGATTGCAAAGCCTTTCACCGGCCCATAACCAATGGCATATAAAATAATTGCCGTGATCATCGTAGTCACATTGGCATCAAAAATGGTCGAAAATGCTTGGTTATAACCTTGCTCTATCGCTTGATAAGTAGGCCGGCCTTTACGCTTCTCTTCTTTTATTCGCTCAAAGATAATCACATTGGTATCAACTGCCATCCCTATCGTCAGTACAAGCCCAGCAATACCCGGTAAGGTCAGCACAACCCCCGGTAATAACGACATTAAACCAACTAAAGCCGTTAGATTAAGCAATAAAGCAATATTGGCAATCAGCCCTAAGCGACGATACCAAAGCGCCATAAAGGCAAGGGTAATTCCGATACCCAGCATTAACGCTGCTAAACCGTGTTCAATGTTTTCACTGCCTAAGCTTGGGCCTATGGTTTGTTCTTGAACAATTGTCACTGGCGCTGTGAGCGACCCAGCGCGTAGTAAAAGCGCTAGATCATAGGCTGCTTGCGGGCTTTTCATATTAGTAATGCTAAAACGTGAACTTAAATGCTGGGCAATGTTTGCTACATTTATCACTTCGCTTTTTTTCACAACGTCGCCATTTGCATCCCGCGAGTATTCAGAATACACCGTGGCCATAGGCTTACCTATGTTGTGCTTAGAAAATGCAGACATGGCATCGCCACCTTGCGAATCTAAACTAAGCTGCACTAAAGGCTTGCCCCATTCATCTTTGCCAACACTGGCATTATTAATGTGATCACCTGAAAAAATCGCAACAGGATTTAAATTAACAACGCCACCACCTTGCACATTAAACGCTTTACCACCTACTTCGACGACTTGGTAAAAATCAAGAGTCGCAGTTGCACCAATAATACGTTTCGCTTCTGATGGGTCTTGCACACCGGGTAACTCAATGCGAATACGCTGCTTACCTTGTCTTTGCGTTACCGCTTCAGTGATACCAAGCTCTTCAATACGACCACGCAGTGTTGTTAAGCTTTGCGCCATAACTTGTTTATTAAATTCGCTTTGGCTTTGCTCATTAAAATGCAGTAATACCGTGGTTAGGTTATTCGTTGTTGATTTAGTTTGCATCAGGCCTTTAAATTGACCTTGTAACGTTGAAACAAGCCCTGCGAGTTGCTCCTCGCCGCTTGGTAAAATTTGTAGCTCAACCCCTTCTTTTACAACACTTGCCCGAATACCACGAATTTTGTCTTTACGAAGCGTTAATTTAGTTTGTTGATAGACACTGTTTAAGTGCTCTTGCATTGCTTTATCTAGGTCAACATCAAGCACAAATAACACCCCACCATTTAAGTCGAGTCCCAACTTAATCGGTGAAAGCCCAAGCTGTTGAAGCCATTGTGGGCTTGTCGCATGCTCAACAATTTTAGCCTCTAGCTGTGGGTATTGCGTTTTTATAAAGCTCAACGCATTGGCACTTTGAGTCGGTTCAGCTAATAAAATAGCCAGTTGTGCTTGGCTATCATTGGCTTCTGTCACTTCAAAACCATGTTGATTTAGTGCCGTTGTCACACTTTGCAGCGTCACAGTCTGATCTAGCAAGTTAATGTGCAACCAAGATTTGTTAGGGTAAAGGTTAGGTAGTGCGCTAACCGCTAATAAAATACACGCCGCTATCATAGCGACATAACTCATTTTTAGACGACGCCATAGCGCCGGCTTTGATTTATGTGACATACATGACTTCCTTCCGGCATTGTCAGCCGGTAAAAATTTAATTCCAAAAAATAAAAAGTAACGAAGGAAGTCGTTTAGCTATGGTAGGTCGTATTGGCTTTGTACAAGAGATTAGCGTCTTTCCAGCCACTAATGCGGGATTTACGTTGAGTGGCTAATGCAAACCATGGGATCACACGCACAGCACCTGGCGGCGCTAAAAAGTGCTCTTTCCCCCAATCTTCAGCAAAGAATTCAATTAATAGTTCGTAATCAGGATCAACCTGACTATGATAAAGAAATAATGATGAATTACTGGCAGTTAAACGCGGCATAAGGGTATCAAACCCCGATGGTTCATCCGGTTTAGGATGCTCAGCTGTATGAGTTTGGGAAATAACAGGGGCTTTATTCAGCTCGACTTGGAACAATTTAGTCGCAGCAAAGTGTGACTGAGTGTCAGGCAAAGCCATGCTCTGTGCACTAAAGAACACAGTAAATAGCAAGATAATAACTGAGAAAAACCGTAACAAGAGCTGACCAATAAATTAAGCGGATGACAGGGATATAATGAGGGTAAAAAAATAAAACACAAGGTATTACTTAAATAAAAGTGACTAAAACAAATAGCGGGCCTAATTAGGCCCGCTTAGTCATTTAACTTTGTTAAACTTCTAATGATGACATGTCGATTACAAAGCGTGAGGCCATATCACCTTGCTTTAATTTATCGAATGCGTCGTTAATTTGGTCCATTTTGATCATTTCAACTTCTGGCAGAATATTATGTAACGCACAGAAATCGAGGATCTCTTGGGTTTGCGCTATACCGCCAATTAATGAGCCAGCAACACGGCGACGCCCCATTAATAACGGCACTGAGTTAGACTCAGCAAGCTCACCTACTTGACCAACCAATACTTGCGTACCATCAATATCTAAAAGCGGAATATACGGCGTAAAGTCGTGTTTTACCGGAATGGTATTAATGATCACATCAAGTTGATTAGCATGCGCTTGCATGGCATCTTCATCGCTCGATACCAATAAATCTTTTGCGCCATAAGATAAAACCTGCTGTTTTTTCTTATCACTGCGGCTAATAGCTGTAACATTTGCGCCCATTGCAGCTGCGATTTTAATTGCCATGTGGCCTAAACCACCTAAACCAATCACACCAACACGGCTACCAGGGCCGACATTCCACGTACGTAGTGGCGAATACGTTGTGATACCCGCACATAAAATAGGTGCACATTTAGCAAGGTCTAAGCCTTCTGGCACACTCAATACAAACTCTTCACGCACCACAATGTGTTTTGAATAACCACCTTGAGTGAGCTCACCACTAATACGGTCTTGTCCTGAATAGGTCCCTACCATCCCTTCGCGACAAAACTGCTCTTCACCGTTATGACATTGGTCACAGCTTAAACAGCTATCAACCATACAACCCACAGCAACATTATCGCCCACTTTGTATTTAGTAACGCCGCTACCTACTTCAAGAACACGACCAACGATTTCATGGCCTGGTACCACTGGGTACTGAGTCCAGCCCCAGTCGTTTTCTGCCGTGTGTAAGTCAGAATGGCACACGCCACAATACAGAATTTCAATTGATACATCTTCATCACGAAGTGCACGGCGTTCAAAATGATACGGCTCTAATGGTTTTTCAGAATCATGTGCTGCATAACCGACAGTTTTCATGCTTACTCCTTAATTTTCTTCGTGTTTAACTCATGCATTTAACTAATTTGCTAATGCACTGGTGTATACTTCACTCAGTATAGAGGTAAATTTGCAAAGTTCACTTGCCTAAAACACGAAAGCTTTTGCCTATTTTTATCAAATTGATTTTAAGAGACCCCCATGCGTGGAATGAGCCGCAAAGAACAGGTGACAAGATCGCCTGATGCAATGAACCTATCACAAAGCATCAAAACACTCTGGCCCTATTTAATGACCTTTAAAGGCCGCGTTATTTTAGCCGTCTTAGCGCTTATTGCTGCAAAAGGCGCCACATTGCTGATGCCTTGGGCACTAAAAGAAGTAATTGACGCGGTTGATGCGAGTATCAACCCGCTATTAAGCGTTCCTATTGCCTTGCTGATCGCCTATGGTTTACTGCGCTTTGCCAGTGTATTTTTTGGTGAAGTACGCGATGCATTATTTGGCCGTGTTACAGAGCACGCAATGCGTCATATTGGCTTAAAAGTATTTAAACACTTACATAGTTTAGAACTTGCTTTTCATCTTGATAGGCAAACAGGTGGTATCAGTCGCGATATAGAGCGTGGTACAAATGGCCTTAGTTTTTTAATGCGCTTTTTGATGTTTAACATCGTGCCAACGCTATTTGAAATAATCACAGTAGCCATTATTTTTGCAACCTTGTTTTCACCTTGGTTTGCACTGGTCACATTAATTGCGGTTGCTAGTTACATTGCTTTTACTGTGATTGTAACTCAGTGGCGTAACCGATTTATTCGTGAAGCAAATGCTGCCGATAACAACTCTAATACCCGTGCTATCGACAGCTTACTAAATTACGAAACCGTTAAGTACTTCAACAATGAGCAATATGAAGCAAACACCTACGACAGCTTTTTAGCTAAATGGGAGCAAGCAAGGCTAAAAAATCGTTTATCGTTACTGGCCCTTAATTCAGGGCAAGCACTTATTATAGCCGCAGCTATTACAGCGCTAATGTGGCTAGGTGCCAGTTCAGTGGTCAATAAAGAGCTGACAATAGGTGAGCTTGTGATGATCAATGCTTACATGATCCAGCTATTTTTACCGCTTAACTTTTTAGGCTTTGTTTATCGTGAGATACGCCGTGCGCTGACTGACCTTGAAAACATGCTGGGGCTATTAAATCGAAAAGCCGCCATTAGCGATGATAAAGATGCAAAACCATTAAATGTAACCAAAGCGGCTATTCGATTTGAAAATGTGTCGTTTAGTTACGACAAACAACGGCCAATTTTAAATAACTTAAGCTTTGAGGTTACTTCTGGCAGCAAAGTGGCGATTGTGGGTGCCAGTGGCGCAGGTAAAAGCACTCTAAGCCGCCTGCTCTACCGCTTTTATGATGTTGATGCAGGTAAAATTTATATCGATGAGCAAGCAATCAGCACAGTGACACTTGAAAGTTTACGCCAAGCTATTGCCATCGTACCGCAAGATACCGTGCTATTTAATACCAGCATTCGCGAAAACATCGCCTACGGAAACCCAACAGCAAGCGAAGATCAAATTGATAAAGCCATAAGCCTCGCCCATTTAGATGGATTTATTGCCAGCCTAGATAAAGGCGATAAAACCCTTGTTGGTGAGCGCGGTTTAAAAGTGTCGGGCGGTGAAAAGCAGCGCATTGCAATTGCTAGAGCCATTTTAAAAGGTTCACCCATTTTATTATTTGATGAGGCAACATCGGCGCTAGATTCACATTCAGAACAAGCCATTCTCAGCGCGATGCGTGAAGTCGCACAAAGACATACCAGCTTGGTTATTGCACATCGTTTATCAACAATTACTGACGCAGACAAAATTATTGTTATGAAACAAGGACAGGTTGTTGAGCAAGGTCAGCACCATCAACTGCTTGCAGCGAATGGTGAATACGCACGAATGTGGCAGTTACAGCAAAGCGAAGAATAAACACTGTTAACTAGTAGGTTAAATGATTAGAATAACCGCTTTATTTTTATCTATAACAAAAAGGCAACACGCAGATGGGCAGAGCTTATCAAAACAAAAAAGACTCAATGGCAAAAACTGCGGGTGCAAAAACCAAAGTTTATTCAAAGTACGGAAAAGAAATTTATATCTGCGCTAAGAATGGTGGTGTTGATCCCGATGGCAACTTAGCACTTCGTCGCTTAATTGAGCGTGCTAAGAAAGACCAAGTACCTACGCACGTGATTGAGCGTGCAATTGATAAAGCCAAAGGCGGTGGCGGCGAAGATTATGTAGCAACTCGCTATGAAGGTTACGGCCCGGGTAACTGTATGATCATTGTTGACTGTTTAACCGACAACAACAAACGTACATTCGCTGACGTACGTGTTTGTTTTACTAAAGCAAATGCAAAAATTGGCGCGCAAAACTCAGTATCACACTTATTTGATCACCTTGCTATTTTTGTCTTTGATGGTGATGATGACGAAGCTGTTTTAGAAGCGCTAATGATGGCTGATGTAGATGTAACGGATGTAGAAGTTGAAGACGGTAAAGTGACGGTATTCGCGCCACACACTGAATACAACAACACCCGAACAGCACTTGAAGAAATGGGAATTACTGATTTCCACGAAGATCTAATTGCTTTTGTGCCGCAAGTAGAAGCACCCATTGCAGGTGAAGACGTTGAAGTCATGGAACGCTTTTTAGCCATGCTAGAAGACTGTGACGACGTACAAAACGTTTACCATAACGCACAGTTTTAATTAAAAAGGCCAACCAAGTTGGCCTTTTACCTTTTAGCCCAAAGGAATCAACATTGAATACCCTCGAAGAGTTAAAAGCCGGTTCTCTACAAGGTTGTACACGGCTTCAGCTTGTTGCAAAACTAACCGAGTTCCCAAAAGAAATTTATACTCTAGCCGATACGTTAGAAATCCTCGATTTATCTAATAACCAGCTAAGTGATTTACCTGACGATTTTTACAAATTAAAAAATCTCAAACGGCTGTTTTTATCATTTAATCAGTTTAAACATATTCCAGACGTGCTAAGAGAATGCCCTAACTTAATCATGGTGGCATTTAAAGGTAATCAAATTACTGAATTTAAAGCGCACTGTTTGCCAACGCAGATTGAATGGCTGATCTTAACGGATAATCAAATCCCCGCTTTACCTGATTCATTTGGTGAGTACAGCAAGCTTAAAAAGCTCGCACTGGCAGGTAATCAGTTAACTCATTTACCAGCTTCAATGGCTAATTGTAACGAGCTTGAGCTAATACGTTTAAGTGCCAATAAGCTTACAAAAGTTGAAGATTGGCTTTTAGCTTTACCGAAACTTGCTTGGCTTGCCTTCTCTGGTAACGATTTAAATCGCTCAACTAGCTTACACTGTGAGCAGTTTAGCAAAATCACACTGAATGAAATCCAAGTTAAAAAGCAGATTGGCCAAGGTGCGTCTGGGGTTATTCATTTGGCCAATTGGCATCAACGTCCTGTTGCCCTTAAGTTATTTAAAGGCGAGATCACCAGTGATGGCTATCCACTCGATGAGCTAAATTGTTGTTTAAAAGCCAGTGAGCATCCAAATCTCATTAAAGCATTGGGCTATGTCGATGAAGAGAAACAACTTGGTTTAGTGATGGAGCTTATCAGTAAAGAGTTCACGAATCTTGGTTTGCCACCCTCCCTTGCAAGCTGTACCCGTGATACCTTCGAAGACAACTGCCAGTACGCGCCAGAAGTGGTGCTAAAAATCGTCAAGCAAATGGCCAGTACCCTCGCTCATTTGCATCAAAAGCAAGTAAGCCATGGTGACATTTATGCCCATAACAGCATGATCAATTCACAGGGCGAGTTATTATTCGGTGACTTTGGTGCAGCAACAGACTTATCAATGCTGACGCCTGATCAACAGCAGCTATTAGAAGGCATTGAAGTGCGCGCCCTTGGTTATTTCATTGATGATCTACTGACCGTAGTGAGTGAACAAAACGACATTACTAAGATGCTTTCTGACATCGCTCAAGAGTGCTTGGTACTAAACTCAGACAAACGCCCTCGCCTTTCTGAGCTAGTTTCGCGATTATGAGTGTAGTGTAATTATAAATAAAGCCTCTATGAGGCTTTATTTTTGCTTTTTAAACGGGAACACCTGCTGCTTTAACATACCTTCGGGCATGTAATCGCCAACCACACCATATTTATCGGGCCACTCTGCTTGACCTTTCACAGCAGTGCCAAAAAGATAATCTAAAAAAGAAAAATGCGCAGCATAGTTACGGTCAATGGCCGCTTTATCAGATGAATGATGCCAATGATGAAACTGAGGTGTAACCAGCAAATACTTTAGCCAACCAAACTTCACCCGAACATTAGCGTGGTTAAACACAGCCTGAAAGCCAACAATAATGACATATAAGCTAATGACATCCGATGGAAAGCCGAGCACAAAAATTGGCGTAAGCACTAAGCTGCGCGTCACGAGTATTTCTAAAATATGTTGACGAGAGCCAGCAAGCCAATCCATCTCTTTTGCACTGTGATGCACGGCATGAAAACGCCAAAGCAGGGGCACTTCGTGATAAGCCCTATGCACAAAGTACTGCATTAAATCAGCAACTAAAATGATTAAAAATAATTGGAGTAAAAATGGCAGTTGAATAATAAAGCCTTGCACTGTATCAGACACAGCCCAGCCAAAAGCATGATGCACGAACTGATTGGTTGCCAGCAACACAAAACCAATAATTAAGTGATTAACAAAGAAATGATTTAAATCACCCTGCCACTCAGAGCGGAGAATTTTTTGTTCTTTACGGTGCGGCAGTAGCTTCTCAATTAGAATAAAAATCAGTGTGGAGCCAAGTAAGTCAAGAATGAACCAATCCAGCCCCAAGTACGGCGTATTATCTTTAAAGTCGCCCACTTCAACATTCGGACCGCCAAATGCAATTGCCACAACTATAAATACCCAAGCCGTTGCACCCAGCCGTTTATTAGTATTACGAACAAAATTCAAAAGCCCTAAACTGCCCGAAATAATTAATGCCACAAACATTAGCTGACGTAAAAACTCAACACTGTAGTTTTGCCTGAGCTCTGGGGTCGTTAAGTACTCTGGAAAATGAAAAGCTAATACCCCTAAACAGGATAATACCGCTAAGAAGCAAGCAATATAACCACTGATATTGCCCTCACCCACTTGAAACTGCTCAGCTCTAAATAGCCGATGATAAAGACGTGTCATGATATAAAAATCCATTTATCAATTTTTCGCAGCATAACACAGAAGAATTTAGGAACAAATATTGTAAAGTAAGACATTATAAAGCAGCGTGAATGTTTGTTAGCAAGTATCGATAGAATCAAATGTAAGTAGCCAACTAAAATACAAAAGAATCCTCATTGACTTTAAATGAGGAACAAACTAACCTGCACAAGTAAATTATTTTTAAAGGAATAAAAATGTCTACTTTCTCAATAAATAACCTACCATACGATTTACCAAGCAATTCGGCTGATTAACTTAGAGTATTAGCAGCAATTATTGAAGTACCATACTCGATAGTAATTAATTACAAAAAATGAACTTTAGTCGATTTTGTTCAAACCTTTGAAGATATTTACAATCAAGACCATCTCTATTATAAGGATATAAAATGTTACAATTTAATGATTTATGGGAAAACTTTCCTGAAAAAGAACTGATCAGAGCAAGATGTCAAAATAAGCAAACTAATAGCTCTTCCCCATTCGGAAACTATTGCGCTATTAACTTAAGTGACGCATTAATTAAATCTGGCGTATCAACTGCAGGAGCTAAGGTTAAGAAATGCTGGGGACACGCGGGCATGAAACATATTCTTTTAGCAGAAGAAATGGCCAGTTGGCTTAAAACTTCAAACTTTAATTGGTTAGGTGATCTACAAAAAATTAATCCAAAAACTTTCCAAGATGACCTAGATGGTAAAACTGGAATTATATTTTTTAAAGATTATTGGCAACGAGGCAGTGAGTCTGTTACTAACCGTAGTGGGGACCACATCGATCTTTGGAATGAAGATCAAATTACTAGTGGTGGTATGCTGACAAGATCAATATATGAATTCTTTGGTGTAGTATCAGATCTTAACAACAGCAAAGATATTTGGTTTTGGGAGATTAAATAACTATGTCAAAGGCTAAGTCATATCTTTTGAATATAAGTCTTATTTTAGTTAGCGCATTCGCGAATTTCATGTTGTTTTTAGAAGCTTATAAGAAACTCTCTATTCCATTTATGAATGAAGAACAAAGGGTTGAAAATGCTCCTTTTCTTTTTATTTATGTACTTCCATCATTTATATTTATTTCATTTATAGTAATTTTTCTACATAAAAAATTAATCAAAACACAGAAATGCAGGGAATAAAAATACAAAAGACTAAATTTAGATAATACTTATCCAAAACATGATGGGTGTTATCTTATTATTAATCTTATATATGAAGAAAAATGCCTACTTTGATTCTTAAATAGCGATTTAGCAATGAAATACATGAGTAGATTAGCAGCAGGGGTATTTTTGATTGAGGTGATTGCCATTTTAGGATGGCTACACTCCTCCACTGACATGCTGCAAAATATTACTTTCTTCTCAACAGGAGTAATAATTATTATTTACTTAAACTATTTGTCCTACTTGCTAAAAAAGCAACGAGCGTCGGATAATGATAAAAATAATTAACTTAACAATCTATTTTATAATTTTTTTAGCCATAACATATCACTGGCTTTCATCACCTTTGGATACTAGGCAATCTATGTTTTATTCCATTGTTACCGTCTTTCCCCTTTTAGCATTTAACATTATTTTTAAAATTTACAGAAAAATCAAATAGCTTAGTATTTATATCAATCCATATTAAGGAAGTAACTAAGCACTAAAACCAAAAAAGCCACGATAAACGTGGCTTTGTTGGATAAAGCTTAAACTTTTACTGTTCTATTATAAGAACTGACCTAGCGCTTTAACTTGGTCTAACATGCGGTTTGAGAAACCCCACTCGTTATCGTACCAAGCCATCACTTTAACAAGCTTACCATCTACTTTAGTTTGGGTAGAATCGAAGATTGAAGACGCTGGGTTGTGGTTAAAGTCGATAGAAACAAGTGGTAGTTCGTTGTATTCAAGAATACCTTGCATTGCACCTTCTGATGCTGCTTTAACGACTTCGTTGATTTCTGCTGCAGTTGTTTCGCGCTTAGCAACAAACGTTAAGTCTACTAAAGAAACGTTGATTGTTGGTACACGTACTGCCATGCCGTCAAGTTTACCCGCAAGTTCAGGAAGTACTAAACCAACTGCTTTAGCTGCACCTGTTTTCGTTGGGATCATTGACTGAGTTGCGCTACGTGCACGGTATAAGTCTGGGTGATAAACGTCAGATAAGTTTTGATCGTTTGTGTAAGCATGAATTGTTGTCATGCTACCTTGCTCGATACCGACTGTGTCGTTGATTGCTTTTGCAATCGGTGCTAAACAGTTTGTTGTACAAGATGCATTTGAAATGATGTTGCTGTCTGCGTTTAATACTTCGCTGTTAACACCGTGAACAACTGTTGCATCCATGTCAGTACCAGGTGCAGAAACAATAACTTTTTTAGCACCCGCTTCAATGTGTTTAGCCGCTGCGTCACGTGACGTGAATAAACCAGTACATTCTAAAACGATATCTACGTTTAGTGCTTTCCAAGGTAAGTTTGCAGGATCACGCTCTTGCGTAAGGGTAATTTCGTCATTACCAATTAGCATAGTGTTTTCAGCAAGTGTTACTTTTTGAGAAAATTGACCGTGTACTGAGTCAAATTGAGTTAAATGCGCGTTAACATTTGCTGGTGCTAAATCGTTGATTGCAACGATTTTGATTTCGTTGTTTTGAGCTGACTCATAAAGGGCACGTAATACGTTACGACCGATACGTCCATAGCCATTAATTGCAACATTAATCATTCTAATATCTCCCGTTAATTATTTTACTTCACTTGCTTGGCGAGCAAGCGCTTCAATGGCTTGCCAGTCTTTGTTTTCAATAAGTTGTTTATCTAACATCCAAGTACCACCTACACAGATTACATTTTTAAGTGCCAGGTAATTAGGTGCTGTTTCAAGGCTAATACCGCCTGTAGGGCAAAATGTTACTTGTGGTAAAGGACCACCAATTGATTTCAGCATTGCTGTGCCACCCGCTGCTTCTGCAGGGAAGAACTTTAAGAACTTAAAGCCATGGCTTGCTAATTTCATTACTTCACTTGGTGTTGCTGCACCTGGTAAAAATGGAATACCAGTGTCTTTAGCCAGTGCTAATAACTCGTCGTTTACACCTGGGCTAACCATGAAGTCAGCACCGGCTTCAACAGATGCATTAAATGTCGCTTTATCAACCACGGTACCTGTGCCAACGTATGCTTCTGGTACGGCTTCTTTCATTAGCTTTACAGCTTCTGCCGCAATCGGCGTACGTAAAGTAATTTCTAGTGCTTTTAAGCCACCGTTATAAAGCGCACGTGCAAGGGGTGCTGCATCTTCAAGTTTTTCGATAACAACAACCGGTACCACAGGTGCCGATGATAAAATTTTCTCAATGCTCATTGTTTGTTCCTCATAGCCCAGTAACGGCGTATTATTATTCTAAACCAAAGGCACTTGCGCCAAGGTCTGCACTACTTACTATATTTCTGAAACCTGCGAATAACTCTCGGCCTGTACCATATGTTTGGCTTGGTTGGCTAAGTTGTAATTCACGTTTTGCTAATTCTTCATCGCTTACGTGTACTTTCAATACACCCGCTGGTGCATCAAGCGTCACTAAATCACCTTCGTGAATTTTTGCGATTACACCACCTTCAACCGCTTCTGGTGCTAAGTGGATTGCAGCAGGAACTTTACCTGATGCACCCGACATACGGCCGTCAGTCACAATCGCCACTTTGTAGCCTTGGTCTTGTAGTGTTGCCATTACTGGCGTTAATTTGTGAAGCTCAGGCATGCCTTTCGCTTTTGGACCTTGCTCTTTAATTACGGCAATAAAGTCTGTATTTAACTCACCGCGGCTATATGCTTCTTGTAACTCACCTTGTGAGCTAAATACTTTAGCTGGTGCAGAAACAACTTGGTGAGATTCAGCCACTGCAGAAACTTTAATAACGGCTTTGCCAAGGTTACCTGTAAGAAGCTGTAAACCACCCTGCTTGCTAAACGGGTTATCAATCGGACGTAACACTTCTTCATCATGTGATTTTTCAGGACACGCAACCCATTTAACTTTGCTTGGGCCTGTGCTGTTAGTCATGATCACTGATGAATCTTTATCTAGCATTGGCTCTGTGGTGTATGCCTCAAGGCCATCACCGACAATCGTTTTCACGTCGTTATGTAAGTAACCTTTGCTAAGTAGTTGCTTCATTAAGAAGCCCATACCGCCGGCTGCTTGGAAGTGGTTTACATCTGCTGAGCCGTTCGGGTAAATACGTGTAAGAAGTGGCACAACTTCTGATAAGTCAGCCATGTCTTTCCAAGTAAGGATTACACCCGCTGCTTTCGCAATTGCTACTAAGTGGATTGCGTGGTTAGTTGAGCCGCCTGTTGATAACAAGCCTACTAAACCATTAATAATTGTTTTTTCACTGACTACGTCAGCTAGGCAGTTAGCATCTTTTGTTTCGATTAACTGCTTTAACATGGTTTCGACAGCATGACCTGTTAAACCATCACGAAGTTCTGTGTAAGGGTTAATGAAAGAGCTACCTGGTAAATGTAGACCCATGATTTCCATTAACATTTGATTCGAGTTAGCGGTACCGTAGAAAGTACACGTACCCGCACTGTGATACGATGCGCTTTCAGCTTCTAACAGCTCTTCGCGACTTACTAAGCCTTGTGCAAATTTTTGACGAACACGGGCTTTTTCTTTATTCGGGATACCCGATTGCATTGGACCTGCTGGTAAGAAATACGTTGGTAAATGACCAAATGATAAGGCACCAATTAAAAGTCCAGGGACAATCTTGTCACACACACCTAAACAGAAAACACCGTCGAACACGTCATGCGATAAAGAAACCGCTGTAGACATTGCAATCACATCACGTGAGAACAATGATAGTTCCATACCATCACGGCCTTGAGTAACACCGTCGCACATAGCAGGTACGCCGCCAGCAACTTGTGCTGTAGCATCGAACTTAGTGGCAAGGCTTTTGATGATTTCCGGATAATCTTTGTAAGGAACATGCGCTGAAAGCATGTCGTTATAAGCGTTGATGATAGCTAGGTTTGGTTGCTCGTCTGCTTTTAAGCGAGCTTTGTCATCGCTGCTACAAGCAGCCATAACGTGTGCAATATTACCACAGCCTAAACCTGCACGAACTCTTGTTTGTTTTTTTGCGTGCGCGATTCGCTCTAAATAAGCTTGGCGGGTCTCTTTACTGCGTTCGATAACGCGTTCGGTGACTTCTTGGATACGAGGATGCAACATATAAATTCGACTCATCTCTATAGTTAGAGGATAAAGGCTCAGTAACAATTACAGACTCCACGAAAATAATTGTACTGAGCAACTTTGATTTACCCGTTCAAAGGTACGCTGACAGGCTGTCTCTCACAACCAACCTGACACCGGTGTCACTGTATTAACTCATGACTGTGACACCGGTGTCAACCTTATCTGTTAAATTTAGTTTAATTTTTTTAAATGACCAAATAATGAACAATTTTATTTTAGTAGAATATGAGTAGAATTCATGTGGAGTACCACTATCAAAGGCGTATAGACAAGACAAGCTTTGAGGTTGGTTTTAATTAAAAACAGTAACTTATAGCGTTATCATGAAAATTTTTAGCCTGAAATAAAAAAGCCCGAGAACGCGTCACTCATTCTCGGGCTACTGTGAAAAAAACAAGATGAAATTTATTTAATTGCTGCTGTCGACTCACGCGTAATGAGTTTTGCTTCAAGGGTTACTTGATAAGGCGACTCTTGTGGATCACCAATATGAGTGATCAATTGCTTAACTGCTTGCTGAGTCATCTCTTCAACCGGTTGTGCAATGGTCGTTAACCCTGGCCAAATATGACGTGCAATTGGTGCGTTATCAAACCCTGCAATAGAGATATCATCAGGCACTCTTAACTGCATTTGCGTAGCAAGTTTTAGTACTGCCGCTGCCATGTAATCATTTGAAGCAAAAACTGCTGTTGGGCGAGGGTTTAAATCTAAAATTGTACGGGCACTATCAACACCAGAGTGATAACTGAAGTTACCTTCTTCAACTAAGCGTTCATCAAACTCAATACCATTTGAGGCAAGTGCTCTTCGATAACCTTTAAAACGCTGCTCTGTGGCACTGTGATCAGGGTGACCTTTAATGAAGGCGATTTCTTTATGACCCAGCTTAATAAGATGCTCTGTTATTTCAAAAGCCCCTTGTTCGTCATTACTTCTTACCGAAATAGAGTCGTCTTCAAGTACCGCAGAGGCGACACGAGCATACGGGATCTTCTTCGACTTTAAAAAGCTTACAAGTTCAGGAAAATCTGAAAATGGCGGGGTCAATACAATACCGTCTAAACGAGAAGTTTGAATTAATTGCTCAATGTTACTAATTAATTCATCACCGCGTAATTCGCAAGGATGGATCAATAAGTTGTAGTTAAGTTCATGGCACGCCGCTAAGGCACCAGTTTGCACCCGGGTAATATAGCTTTTACTAGGATTATCGTACAAGCAACCAATAATAAAACTACGGTTTTGTGCTAAACCTCTAGCGATTGGGTTTGGCGTGTAATCGAGCTCTTTAAATACTTTAAGTACTTTTTCGCGCGTTGCATCACTCACGTTTGGCTCATTGTTAAGCACGCGAGATACTGTTTTTTTCGATACACCGGCATAGCTGGCGACACTGTTGATGGTTACTTTCTTCATCCGCTCTACATCCAACTGCTAATTACGCGTTACTTTTAACATGTATACACGCAGCAGCACCAATGAATGGAATGTTGTCTTGTGTTACAAGCGTAACAGGGATCTGTGAAGTATATTGCGACATAATGCCTTTGTCTGCAAAACGTTCAACAAATCGACTAGATAATAAACGTTGTTGCATACGAGGTAAAATACCACCACCAATAAATACGCCACCTAACGCACCAAATGTCAGGGCTAAGTCCCCTGCTACACTACCAATCCAATCACAAAATTGATTAAGTGTTGCATCACAGACTTCGCATTGACCAGTGGTTGCTAACTCGCTAATTTGTGCTGCATCTAAATTCTTCGCTTCAACGCCTTTTACCGCAGCCATAGCGCCATATAAATGAGCAATACCAGGGCCTGAGAACACAGTCTCCACAGAAACATGATTTAATTGCTTTTTAAGCTCAGTAATCAGTCTACGGTCTAAGTCTGTGACAGCTGCAAGGGTAATGTGCCCTGCTTCACAGCTAAGAACAGCACTGCCTTGTGATGTGCGAACTAAACATGCAGCACCAAAACCTGTACCAGGCCCCATAACTGCGATATTCGCATTTTCATCCGCCTGACCTGCTTTAACAGCCATATTTTGCGAATCATCTAAATAAGGTGCCGCATAAGCAAATGCTGCAAAGTCGTTGATTACTTCAAGTTGCTCAAATGAAAACTCAGCTTTTAAATCGGCAACGTTAAAGTGCCAGCCAAGGTTAGTTAAATGAACTTGACCTGCTTTAATCGGGCCAGCTACTGCTAAACATGCACGGCTTGGCTTTGGAAACGAAATTTGACTAAAGTACTGGTTAATCGCACTTTCTAAAGAGCCAAAATCTGCACTTGGAAAAGTTAAATTGTGCTCGATAACAAACTGGTTAGTTTGTGCATTAAAGTCAGTGATTAAAGCGAAACGAGCGTTAGTGCCGCCGATATCGGCAACAAGAATAGGAGCGAATTCTGTGGTTGTCTGTGTGTTCATGATGTTTTCTCTATTTGTCTAAGCTAGTTGCCGCTTATTGTTCTAGTTTTCAATGGCAAAGCCACTGTGTCTGCTAAACTTTGGGTCATTGCCTCAAAGAAGCTATCTTTTGTATTAAAAAAATGCTGCCCAAATGAATGGGCAGCCAAATACGTTTTGACAACAAAATGATAAAACAGTGACATTATGACACCGGTGTCAGATTTGGATCAATAAAAATTTTCATTATTTGTGCATGCATACGTATTTAATGAGAAAACCTGCGTATTAAGTATCGAAAAGGCATTTATAAACACATAAAAAATACCTAACTGTGTACAGAACAGCCACACTCTCGCTGCTTATCACAAATAGCTTGAAAAAAATATTAAATAGCCGAAAATGGCAATCACTAGTTCTGTTATTTGGTAACCATATGAAAGGTAAGGCGACATCTTTTGACATTGCACATTATGCGGGTGTGTCGCAGTCAACCGTGTCTCGCGCGCTGCGAAATAGCCCTTTGGTCAACGAAGAAACCCGTCGACGTGTTCATGAGGTAGCCAAGCAGCTCAACTACAAAGTTGATAAAAATGCCAGTAACTTAAGAACACAGCAAAGTAGCACCCTCGCCCTGTTATTATTTGAAGATCCCACTTCGGATGAATCACAAATAAACCCTTTCTTTTTGGCGATGCTTGGCAGTATAACCAGAGCCTGTGCAAAAGAAGGCTACGACTTACTGGTATCGTTTCAGTCGAGCAGCTCTGATTGGCAAGCCGATTACGAAGACAGCCATCGTGCAGATGGCTTAATACTGCTTGGTTATGGTGATTACCTTGATTATCAACCTAAATTTAAAACCCTAATAGATCAGCACACTAAATTTGTCTGTTGGGGTGCAAGCGTCGATAACCGCCCAGATTTAACTGTGAGCTGTGATAACTACGGCGGTGGTACATTAGCAGCAGAACATTTACTCGCAACAGGAAGAACCGATTGTGCATTTATTGGTGATGCATCTGAGCATAGTCCAGAATTTTTTGCTCGCTACCAAGGCTTTAAAGATGCATTTCTAGCCAAGGGCGTGAATTTAAACGAACGTAAGATGGCAAATGCTATTTCTACAGAAGAATCAGGCTATCACGCAACTCGTTCACTCTTAGCAAATAACATTCGTTTTAACTCATTATTTGCTGCCAGTGACCTTATTGCGATTGGAGCTATTCGCGCATTGAAAGAAGCAAAAATAAAGGTTCCTGATGATGTGCACGTTGTTGGCTTTGATAATATTGCGGTTGCCAGCTTTGTAAACCCACCACTTACCACTGTTCAGCAAGACACCACCCTCGCCGGACAAATGTTGGTCGATAACCTGCTCAAACTTATTCGTGGTGAAGATGTCGAGAATACCCTTTTACCACCTCGGTTAATTATTCGCGGTTCAAGTGTTTAATTTTTAGCGATAACAGCTTTGTTATCGCCTACTCCCTCCCTAACCAGACACTTATTGCATTAAAATCAGTTTTTTTTCGATTTACCCAAGACTATTACTTCGAAAAAGCAGATAATTACACCTATTATGTTGAAAATGCTTATCTGGCTAACAATGCTTTAGATAACAACGCGCACAAAGGTGGAATTTTTTAATGGAAATTAAAGTTAATTTTCTCGACAACCTCAGACTTGAAGCAAAGTTTGATGATTTCTCTGTCATTGCAGACCAACCTATTCGCTATAAGGGTGATGGCACTGCACCAAGTCCATTCGATTACTTCTTAGCATCTTCTGCATTGTGTGCGGCTTACTTTATTAAAGTGTATTGTAATTCACGTGATATCCCGACTGACGGTATTCGTGTTGCGCAAAACAATATCGTTGACCCAGAAGACCGCTATAACCAAATTTTCCAAATTCAGGTTGAGTTACCAGAAAGCCTTTCTGAGAAAGATCGCACAGGTATTTTACGCTCTGTCGAGCGCTGTACAGTTAAACGTGTTATTCAGACTGGCCCAGAATTTAAAATCGATACTGTTGAAAGCATCGAAGCTGATGCGCAAGCAATGCTGATGGCAAAACCCGGTGATGACAGCAACACATTTATTTTAGGTAAAGATTTACCACTTGAAGAAACCATCGCAAATATGACGGCCATCCTTGAAGAGTTAGGGATGAAAATCGAAATTTCTTCTTGGCGTAATATTGTGCCAAATGTATGGTCACTTCATATTCGTGATGCAGCCTCGCCTATGTGTTTTACCAATGGTAAAGGTGCAACGAAAGAAAGCGCACTATGCTCAGCTTTAGGCGAATTTATTGAGCGCTTAAACTGTAACTTCTTCTATAACGATCAATTCTTAGGTGAAGACATTGCCAATAGCGCGTTTGTTCATTACCCAAATGAAAAGTGGTTTGCACTGACTGACGATGACTCTCTACCTGATGGCATTTTAGATGACTATACCCGTGAAATTTATAATCCAGATGGTGAGCTGTGTGGCTCACACCTAATCGATACCAACTCAGGTAATAAAGAACGTGGCATTTGTTCGATTCCTTATGTACGCCACTCTGACGGTGAAACTGTTTACTTCCCTTCAAACCTAATCGAAAACTTATTCTTAAGTAATGGTATGAGCGCAGGTAACAATTTTGCCGAAGCAAAAGTACAATGTTTATCTGAAATTTTCGAGCGTGCCGTTAAACGTCAAATCATTGAGCAAGAAATAGTTTTACCAGACGTACCAGAGGACGTTTTAAATAAATACCCAGGTATTGTTGCGGGTATTAATGGTCTTGAAGAACAAGGTTTCCCTGTTGTAGTAAAAGACGCCTCGCTAGGTGGTCAGTTCCCTGTGATGTGCGTAACACTTATGAACCCTAAAACAGGCGGTGTATTTGCTTCTTTTGGCGCGCACCCAAGCTTTGAGGTTGCGTTAGAGCGCAGCTTAACTGAGTTATTACAAGGCAGAAGCTTTGAAGGCTTAAACGATGTGCCTAAGCCAACGTTCAATAGTATGGCTGTGTCGGAGCCAGAAAACTTTGTAGAGCACTTTATTGATTCAACTGGCGTGATCTCATGGCGTTTCTTCAGCGCTAAACACGATTATGAGTTTGTTGAATGGGATTTCTCAGGTAGCAATGAAGAAGAAACAGCGAGCTTATTCGGTATTTTAGAAAGCTTAGGTAAAGAAGCTTACATTGCTGAGTTCTCAGATCTTGGTACTGCATGCCGCATTTTAGTGCCTGATTACTCAGAAGTGTATCCAGTGGAAGACTTGATTTGGGATAATACCAATAAAGCACTTAACTTCCGTGAAGATATCCTGAACCTGCATCGTTTATCAGAAGATCAACTTGCAGATTTAGTTGAGCGTTTAGAAGAAAGTGAACTTGATAACTACATTGATATCATCACCTTAATCGGCATTGAGTTTGATGAAAACACAGTATGGGGTCAGTTAACGATTCTTGAGCTGAAGCTACTTATTTACTTAGCACTTGGTGATTTAGAAGCAGCAATGGAGCTTGTTGAAGCATTCTTACAGTATAACGATAATACCATTGTTGAACGCGGCCTATTCTACCAAGCAATGCATGCAACGTTAGAAGTTGCACTCAGCGATGACCTTGAGATTGAAGATTACATTCATAGCTTCACCCGTATGTTTGGTCAAGAAACGATGGATGCAGTCGTTGGCTCAATCAACGGCGATGTAATGTTCTATGGTTTAACAGAAACCAGCATGAAACTTCAGGGCTTAGACAGGCACCTTCGTTTAATCGAAAGTTACAAAAAACTACACGCTGCCCGCGCTAAAAAAGCAGGGCTGTAACCAAGAAATATCAAAGCCGCATTTTTTCGTAACCTGCGGCTTTTCTGCTTTACTTAAAACCGTTACTTAACGAAAACGCACACCTGTAATGTCGTATTCAGCAATAAAGCGGCCACCATATGTATCTACAAACATAAACTCCATCTCTATTTTTTCTCGTCGGCCTTTGTGCTCAAGCAATTCAACAATAAAGTGTGTATTAGAATTAAGGTCATAAGAGCGACCTTGTGTTTCTCGGGTAACACTAAACTTTGTAGGGTTACCTATGCTATCAAAATACTCAAACAGCACGTTTAAACCGCGCGCATAAATTCCCGAGTCTCGCTGTGAGGAATTAGGTCTTTGCTGGGCCAACAACCATGTTTTGTCTTTTTGATTTACAGCCTTAATAAACTCACTTATTAATTGTTGGTGTTCAACAAGAGGCGGCATCTTTATTTCTTTTAGTGACTCTGTGAGTTTATCGCCCGCTCCCCCGGTTCTTGCTATGTAATTCTCAAAACCAGCGTCTATCGACATATAAGTTAAATAATCAGCAAGGCCATCATTGTAAACCTGTTCAAATGTGCCATATTCTTCAGAAAGAACACTTTCAAGGCGATTATATAAAGAAAAAGCATGCGCTGAGTCTAATTTCTTCAGTTCAGAAGTGTCTACCAATTGACCAAAAAGTAGTGCATTTAAATCAATTATATTTGTTTTATCATCAAACGTAATGATTTCCTTAACCCATTCTTTATCTGCTGTGGCAATTTGCAAATAGTAACGTTGAAAAGGCGCACCATGCTCATCGTTGATGGTTATTTTTTTGGTCGAAAAGTCATAAATTTTGGCATTTTTTGTAGGGCCAGTTCTAACACTTATCTTTAAGTCTTTTGACAGTTCGGTAAATTTATCTGACTTTTCGATCACAACTTCTTGAGAAGCAAAAATAGTCGTCGGAAGTAGCAACAAAAAGCTGGCAATGCATTTACTCACATTTTTCATATAAATCCCTTTTAAGTAAAATTAAGCTAAACCCAATTAAGGTACATGAATATCTTAAATGTATATTAAAGTGGTAACTAATTGAAGCCTAATGTGAATGTTAGGGTTTATATCGGTAATGCCCTGTAATTTTGTAAGTGAATAGCATATCTTCCATTTTCGGCCCCCAGCCTATGTTATGAACAATCAGAGGTCTTAATTTATCTTTCGATAGTTCATCTGTAACGATACCTATATGAGGCCTATTATTAGGTAGAACCCAAGTCACAATATCACCTGCTTGATAGTCAGCAGCTGCTTTACTAGTAACATGACTTTCACCATGTCTTTCAAAAAACACTTGTAGGTTAGGTACCCTGCGATGGTCAATATTGGTATCTGGTTTGGTTAAGCCCCAAATTCGTTTTGAAGGATATAAGCTAAAGTTGTCGCGCATATCCTCATGTACAAGCGCTTGTAAATCAATTCCTAAAGCTCTGTAAGTACGAATAACCACGTCGGTACATACACCTATATTCTTAGGCACATCACCATTGGGATAGTCTATTTTTCGATAACTTCCGTTATAAACTACAAAGTGTTCAGTACGCTCTTTAGCAGCTTCAACAAGTTTAGATTGAAAGCTTTCTGCTTGAGAATTAAGAGCAAATAATAAAAATAACATCCCGGCTGTTTTGATCATCTACAAACTCCATTTTAAAAATTATAAAAAACTCGAATAAGTTGCTCTCTGCCCATTCTCTTTATTAAGTATTAATGCTGTTCAGTATCAGCGTATTCTGCTAAACGGCTTTCAACTTGTAAGCGTTCTTGCTCAGTGAGTTCGCTATAAAACTTGGGGTATGGCCAGCCATAACCCCAGCGAAAGCTGGTAGGTAAAAAAGGTGTCCCTCCCACTCTGACACCGGCAAGCATCAATACCGCAATTTCTTGTTCACCCACTTGTGCAACACACGCTTTTAAATCTATATCAGCTTGCTCACGTTGCTTAAAAGTACCGCCTTGCCAATAAGCGAGATCATGGGCAGTGCAGCAAGCTAACCATAAGTTTTTGTGTTCTATCGTTCCATCAGGAAAAGAGCTGCAACCATCTGTAGTGAAGGGTTTAAGTTCAGCTGCCTCAGCTTTAATTAAGCACACAGGTAAAGCAATGAGAATAAGTATAACAAGAATAAAATTTTGCTTATTCATGGTAAATTCCATTTTAAATTTGGCCCTATTATAAACAAAAAACCGCCGAGGTTAATTCGGCGGTTTAATTATTTAATTAGATATTTAAAAGAAACTTACTTAGCTAATGTTTCGGCTGCTTTCTCTGCAAAAAGGTTACCTAGTTTTATATAGTAATTACTTTTATAGTGCCATTTATCTTCAATGAATTCGACAGGCTCATCAAAGGCAACTAAATGAGCATTAGCATTTGATTTAACGTACTTTTTCTGAGCATTCCATACACTCTCAATATGTGGCATCATGCGTGTTTCAGGTGTTTTACCAGAGTCTTCGATTCTGCCAAGGATGATTGGTAACTCCTTATCACCAAATGCCATTTTCATATCATTCATAAGGCTTGTTAAATTAGCTAAATAAACCTTAGATGCTTGCTCATGATAGGCATCGGCCTCGCCTTGCATCCAAATGATCCCTGCTGGGACTAAAGTATCTGCTTCACCATCACCATCTATATCATTGTTAGCTAACGCAGCTCTTACGGTAGTTTGAAAGTTATCCCATTGGTTGATCTTGGTGTTGTCAGCATAGTTCTGCCCCCACGTACCAAAGCCAGATGCCCCAAGCGCAATAGATGAGCCACCCCGCGCATATTTAATAATGGCTATTTTCTTATCAGTGATCTCAGATAAGCGTTTACCAAAACTCAATTCAGGGCCAAATCTATCAGATAAAGTAATTGAATGATCTGTCGATCTTGCCCCTGTTCCAAAACCAGGCATTAAATTAGTCCAAACACCTTTACCACCATTTAATGCATCATCAGCAACAGGGTTACCAAAAAAGAGTAAGGTATTTTCAACTGGTTTTTTATACTGCGCAGGTAAATCTTTATTAAAGCCAAATCCTTCCATATTTGATTGGCCCCCCATAAAGTAAAGCAAATAGTCATCCGCTTTACTTTGCGTACTTACTGCTAATAGAGCACATAAAGCTAGTTTTTTTAACATTATTTTTCCTTATACCAAAAGCCATGCCCAATAAATATTGGGTATGTAATTAAATATTTACTTCATCGATATAGCTTCGTGCTATGAATACGGCTAATACAGACATTTACTCTAGCAGAAGCAGTTCGATTCTTTTAATCAATCAAATATTACAGTGCTTGCGAGTTTGCTCTGAACATAAACTCAAGTGGGATTTGCAATCGCTTAGCCCAATCAACTTCTGCATGCGTCGCACCTGGGAAATATTGACTCTGCCATAACGAAGCTGGATAACCGTGTTGCATAAATACATTATCAATTTGTTTTTGAAGATCAGGATACATGGAGTCTAATGTGCCATCTCCATAATCGAAGTAAACTTTTTGTGTTGTTAGTTTGCCAATATTGTCAGAAATATACTGCTTGAAAGCAGTAAATACTTGTTTGTCATAAGTAAAAATCCCTGGCCAATGCGTAGACATACAAATTGCGCCGGCAAACTCATTTGGATATTGAAGTAATGTATACCAAGAAATAAGCCCTCCCATGCTTGATCCTGCGATATACCGATGTTCAAAACCTTTATTTACTGAATAGTTATCCTCAATAAAGGGAATGACTTCTTCAACAACAAAGCGAGCATAGTTGTCTGAATAAACCTTAGAGTAAAACAGCTTTTGCCCTGGATACCTCTCTAACTCAAATAAATCTGCTTGTTTTTGCTTTGCTAAACTTTCAAATACTTTTTGCGGAAAATACTCGCTATGACGATTTTCTACCGCATTTGGAATGCCAACAACAATAAATGGCTTAACTTTACCGCTTTGAATTAACTTCGCGGCAACTTCATCAACTTGCCATTCTTGTTTATTCCATGTTGTTTTGGCATCAAACAACATTCGACCATCATGCATATATAAAACATCATACTTACGTGTGTTTCTATAACCTGGTGGTAACCAGATATTTAAAAAACGGCTCTCAACATACTTTGAACTAAAGTTTTTCTTAACATCAAGATGCCCTTCTGACACCTTAGGGATTATCACATTTGCAAAAGTGACACCTGAAAATAGCATCAAGGTTAAACAAATTAATTTCTTAAACATAATGTCTACTCAAATTTAAACTAAAAAGCCGCAAATGAATTGCGGCTTATTAATAAGGTATTACTTGAGGGCTTTTTCAACCACTGGGTAATGATCCCATACATGTTTATCACTCACTGAACGGAGTAACTTGATATATTCTGCATGAGTCCAAGCAAGCGGTGTCGCTGAGTTTGTCCCCTCACCTAACTGATAGCCTGCTTTATTGTTACCTACGCCATCCCAAACTTGTTCAGGTAACATCATGCCTTCATTGGCAAATGCTTCCATACCTTTTACATAGGTGTCTTTAATCGCTTGTTGCTTCATCGCATCTAGGCTGTTGGTTGCGTTTGCCGCAGCGATTTCATAGTGACCACGCTCACCTGTGAAAAACGGCCATACACGACCACGTTGACCAGGGGTGTTATTGCCACCTTCAGCATAGTTGTTACCTGTCACTTCATCTTCACCGTAACCATCGTTACCATAGCGACGGTAACCAGGGAATGACCCTGAGCCATCAGCAAAATTAAAGGTGTAACGCACTTGCAGATTATCGACTAAGGTTTCGTCATCGTATTCTGGTAATGTTTTTACAATGCTTGGCGCAAGTGCATCACGAACACCATAACGTACAAGCTCTAAGAAACCACCATCAAGGATTTGCTTTTTATCAAAGCCTTCACGACCGTTATTGGCATTAAGCGTGGTTGATGAGTTTGGATCTTTGTCTTGACCAATACGAATGAAATATTCACCATCGCTATTTTCAGACTTAAGGTTACCTTGAGTCGTAAACATGGTGCTTTCAATTTCACTGTTGTAGGTTTTAGCCGTTGCTAGGTAACGCTCTGCATTTTTTGTGTCACCTGCTTTTTTAGCAATATCAGCAGCCGTGACTAAGCCTGCAACAACCGCAGCCGTTGTTGATGGAGAGAAACCATTTTGTTCTTCCCAACGCTCCTGTTGCGTAGCAGGCGGTGTAATTTGCGTGTCGTTCCAAAGAATTTTCGCAAGGCCCCCATCAACTAAGAAATCAGCAGCTGGCTTTAACATTTTGCCATACCAATCTGTGAGCTCTTGAGAGCTAAGAACGCCAGCTTGATGTAGTTTCCACGCTAACATAATTGGCATTGCTGTTTGGTCAAGCTGAACACCTACCCACTCAAGCTCACCATCAACGTGAGTCTTTTGTAAGAACCAACCCGTGTCACCACCATTGCCTGGTGTGTTATCTGTTACTTGTACTTTTTCTAGATATTCAAACGCCGTTTTTGCGGTACGTGTATCACCCATGGCCATAAATGCCATCGCAACTTGATAGAAATCACGTACCCAAACCGCTTTATAACCGGTAGAACCTGTTTTAGCTGATACTGTTTCACCCCAAGGGTTAGACAGTGACGCAATTAAAGCACCAGCATGCGTTTTATCTTCTTGTGCTTTTAAAACCATGGCGCTGGTATAAAGTAACTTACCATTATCTGCGGTGCTGTTAGTTAATGTGCTCAAAGGTTCAAGGCTTGCTAAATAGTCTTGCCAACCAATTGCAGCACCTTCACCGTTATATGCTGCAAGCACTTTTTGGTAACCTTGATTTAAACTCGCTTGACCTTCTTTTAAGCTTGCAGCTTCAGAGTTACCAAAGCTTAACGCTAAATCAAAGGTGGTGTTTTTTGATACTTCACCAAGCTCTGCAAGTAAGCTTACATTACCCGACTTATCACCAGTATTTTGGTAAGTCGTTGATAGTGATTGCGATGCTTTTAACTCTTTTAAGCCATCACTTACACCCGTAAAGCCAACGCTTGCTTGCTTAAATGGTTGAGCGGCTTGTAAAGATAAAAAGTTATCATCTTGCCACGCAACTAGACCCTTATCAGTGACTTTTGCAAAATCATCTAAACCGTTGTTATCAATGTAAGGGTTCACATTAACGTAGGCTTTCACACCTTCAAGGTCGGTATTAAATACGCTACGAACAAACAATGTTTGGCCATTTGGATCTGTAAAAATATGCTTTTCTAAAGTGAAACGACCTTGTTTATCTTTACTAACGACTTTATAAGCAAGCGATAATGGGCGACCAGCGTCGTCTTTGTATAAATAATCAATGCTTACATCGAGATCATCGCTCTCTGTAACGGTAAAGTCTTTACCGACTACAACAAACTGCATATCTTTGATTTGTGCTTGGTGAATTAAACCAAACATGGTTTCTGTGATCATGCCTTTAGCGATTGAAAACCAAACTTTTGATACTTTGCCAGTAGCAGCTGCGTCGCTGTAGTGGCCGTCTTGGTATTGCTCGTAAGAGGTACCAATACCCGTTTTACCTGAGTATGCCCAAAAAGGCTCAACGCCCGGTGCGCCAGGCGCCGACACTTGCTCAGCGGCTGTATTAACTGATTGCTCTGAACTACAAGCTGTTAAACCTAACGCTAACAAGCTTGCTGTAATAAGATTAAATTTTTTCATTGTGTGTCCTTATTATTGTTGCTTAACGCGCAGTACAGCTATTGCTGCTAGTACGAATGACACTGCACCTAGCACTAACGCATAAATCGGTTGATTATCAAAAAAGTGACGTAAAATTAGGCCTAATACGCTTGCCGCTAACAGCTGCGGAATAACAATAAAGAAGTTAAAAATACCCATGTACACACCCATTTTTTTACTTGGTACTGAGGTACTTAACATTGCGTATGGTAAAGAGAGAATTGACGCCCAAGCAAACCCTACTCCAATCATTGGCCAGATCAGTAAACTTGGATCTTTGATAATAATGAAGCTGACCAGACCCAATGCACCTAACACTAGGTTGAGAGCATGGGCCATTTTTAGCCCTACTTTTTTAACAATAATCGGAATACACAGTGCTGCAATGGCAGCAAAACCATTGTAAGCGGCAAATAATACACCAACCCAATCCGCACCGTTATTGTAGGCAAGAGAGCTTGTATCACTGCTGCCGTAGTGGAAGCTAGTTACTGCCGACGTGGTGTAAATCCACATTGCAAACAATGAGAACCAGCTAAAAAATTGTACCCAAGCCAATTGTTTCATCGTTTCTGGCATAGTGAATACATCATTCACAACTTGATAAAAGCCACCACTGGTTGCGCTTTTAGCCTTTAAAGCACCAGCAATAAATTGAATAACACCAAAGCTAATCAAACCACCAGCGAGTAAATAAAGCTCTTTTTCAAGCGATAGACCCGTTACAATACCAAGTACTACTAGACCAAGAACCGTAAAGATTGCAGCGCCTTTGTTAAAGTTTACATCACTTTGAACATCACTCGAGTCATCGCTTTGCTCTTGTTCATGAAAGCTTTCAAGTTCTTCTGGTGAATATTCTTTAGTAGTAAAGACGGTCCAAAACACAGCAACTAATAAAACTACTGCACCAAAGTAAAACGAAAATTTTACAGAATCTGGAATTTGCCCAGCAGGTGCCGTATTAGCAATATCGAACCAGTTAGTCATCATCCAAGGTAATGCAGACGCAACAACCGCACCAACACCAATGAAGAAGCTTTGCATCGCATAACCAGTTGCACGTTGTTTTTTCGGTAGGTTATCACTAACAAGGGCGCGGAATGGCTCCATAGTCACGTTAATTGACGCATCCATGATCCATAACATACCCGCCGCAATCCAAAGGCTTGGTGAGTTAGGCATGATGAATAACGATAACGTCGTTAAAATAGCCCCATAGAAAAAGAACGGACGACGACGACCTAACTTATTCCAAGTTTTATCGCTCCAGTAACCGATGATCGGTTGTACAATTAGACCTGTTAATGGTGCTGCAACCCAAAGGATTGGAATATCATCAACATTGGCACCTAAAGTTTGAAAAATACGGCTTACATTACCGTTTTGTAATGCGAAGCCAAATTGGATACCAAGGAATCCAAAACACATATTCCATATTTGCCAAAAGCTCAGCGTTGGTTTGTTATTATTCATAGTCAGCCTTTAAGGTAAATACTGCACTGCTTAAGCCATTCAGCTGTAATTGAATTGGCGCATTCGTAGCTGCCTCAGAAATCGCAATGTCGGCATGATTTTCTAGGTTATCAATTAACGTTAAGCCACTGTGATTAAGCTTAGGTAACAACGTTTGGTTAAGTGTTAGTTCAACATCTTGAGGGTTTTCTGAAAAATTACTTACGACGAGCACCAGTTGTTGACCTAGCTTTCGCGTGAATGCAATGACTTGCTCTGAGCCTGTCAATTCAATCGCTTGCATGTCACCACCAACAATGGCAGGAAGTGTGTTTAACGACATTAACTTAGTGTAGTAAGTGCGAAGATCAGCTTGCTGCTTTGAAAGCGCACCGCCATCGAATTTACCATTATTCATCCATGCTTGATGCGCAGGTACACCCATATAATCGAAAATGCTGGTACGCGTTGGGTCGCCAAAACCACCGTCCTCAGAGCCATCTTCACCGACAGCTTGACCAAAATAAAGTAATGTTGGCGAGCGCGACATCAATGTAGATACCACCATCGCTGGCTTACCTTTTTCACTACTACCAGCGAAATCTGGGCTAGCAATACGTTGCTCATCATGGTTTTCTAAGAAGTGCAGCATATGCTCTTCAATATCCGCCACTTGGCTTTGAATATCGAAAATAGTATCCGCTGATTGCTTGCCTTGCATTACAGCTTTAACCGTGTCGTAAAAACCGACTTTGTCGTAAAGGTAATCCATCTTACCTTGTTGGATATATGGGCGGTAAAGCGTTGGGTTATATACCTCAGCCAAAATAAAGGCATCGCTTTTTTGCATCTTGATTGATGAATTTAAAAAGCTCCAAAACTCAACAGGCACCATCTCGGCCATATCATAACGGAAACCATCAACACCTTTATCTAACCAATAAAGCGCGATATCGCGGAATTTATACCAGCTATTTGGTAGATCTTTGTCTTGCCAAAATGCGTAGTGCGCACGGTAATCTTTATCAGCGTAATCATCCGGTAGTGTTGGGAAGTCGTAGCTACCGTCTGGTTTCACACCGTAATTGATTTTAACTGTTTCGTACCAATCATTAATGTCAGGTTTAGCGGCACGGGCCCCATTGCCCGTCCATTTTGCTGGGGTTTCGGCAAATTGATTATCAGCAAGAGGATGCGAGTTACCACCTAACACTTGGTAGCTATCGCTTGTTGGCACTTGAAATGACTGCCCTGTTACATAATAAAAGTTATTATCGCGAGCATAGGTTTTCGTCGTGTCATCTTCAGCACCAAAATCCTTTACGCCTTCAGGCTTAGCAACCGACTCATAGTTACGCGCTACGTGGTTTGGCACAATATCAATAACCACTTTCATACCCTGCTTATGAGTGCGATTGATTAGCTCGACAAACTCTTCTAAGCGGCGCTCAGGGTTAATTGCTAAATCAGGATTAACATCGTAATAGTCTTTCACTGCATAAGGCGAGCCTGCACGGCCTTTTACAACATCAGGGTCATCTTGAGACAAACCGTATTCGGTATAGTCAGTTACTAAAGCATGACGCGGTACACCAGTGTACCAAACATGTGTTGTTCCTAGCTCTTTAATGCCTTGTAATGCTGCATCATTAAAATCAGCGAATTTACCTACCCCATTTTCTTCTAATGTGCCCCACGGTTTATTGGTGGTGTTAGTGTTACCAAATAATCGAGTGAATACTTGGTAAACCACAGGCTTAGAGATAGCTGCTTGGCTAGATTCTGATTGCTGCTGTTGCGTGTTCTGCTGTACTGGCGCATCGTTACCACAGGCAGTTAAACCTAAAACCGAAGCCACTACTAACGCAGTTAGTTTGTATGTTGTCATCATTACTTCATTTTTCTGTAAATATAAGTTCATACTAATGTTAAGGGCTGCATACGGACAGTAAATGCATACGTATTCAGCCTATTAGTTGCAATTATTCAAGTTCGATTAAGCGTGCTTGCATAGCTTTTAAGCGGATTGGCGCAGCAAGATCAACACGCTCTTCGCTGATTAAATCGCGTCCTTTATTATTGCCTTTCAGCACTTCTTGCATGTAGCTTAAATCCCAATCAATAGCTTGTTGGTTTTTGTTAAGAACAACCAATACAGTTTGGCCATTGTGCTCTCTCACATAGCTGTAAACGCCTTGCTTGGGTGAAAAATGCATTAAACGACCTTCGCTTAACGCTGGTTTTTCTTGACGAAGCTTAAGCAGTTTTTTCATGCTAGCTAACATCTCTTGCTGATCAGCTGAAAGCCCCTTACCTGTGAAGGCATTCGCTTTTTGACCTTTAAACCCACCCGGGAAATCAATGCGAATATCACCGTGGTCATTACTAGGTGTGTTATCGAGCAGCAGCTCAGTACCGTAATAGATTTGTGGAATACCACGAGTTGTTAACAGCAGCGTCATGGCTAATTTAGTTTTTGCTAGGTCTTGACCCAGCTCAGTGTAAACACGGCTCATGTCATGGTTATCTGCAAACACTAAAATGTTATCTGTATCAGCATACAAAAAGTCATTCGCCAGCGATTGATACACTTTAACCCAACCTGTATTCCAGCTTTCTTCTTCGTTAAGTGCTTGGATCAACGCCTCTTGTAATGAAAAGTCCATTACACTTGGTAACTCAGAGGTATAACCATCTTGATTGACTTTGCCACGCTGCCAATAAGATGCAATTGCTGGGTTGGTTGTCCACTCTTCACCAACAATATTAAAGTTTGGGTATTCGGTCATTATCGCTTTAGTCCAATCGGCTAAAAATGCTTTATCTGAGTATGAATAGGTATCAACACGAATGCCGCTTAAGTTGGCGTATTCAATCCACCAAATGGCATTTTGAATTAAATACGTTGATATTAACGGCTGGCGCTGATTTAAATCAGGCATCGTCTCAACAAACCAACCATCATTAAATTGACGTTTGTCGTATTGGCTCGCATGAGGGTCTTGAATTGTTTGTCTGGCGTGACTAGTGGCATTTTTACCGTTTTCAAACTTGCCATCAAAGTTAACCCAATCTGCCGTTGGCATGTCACTCATCCACTGATGCGATGAACCAAAGTGGTTAAGTACCATGTCCATCACTAAGCCGATACCATGCTCTTTCGCTTCTGCCGATAAGGTTTTATAAAGCGCATTACTGCCCATACGCGGATCAACTTTGTAAAAATCAGTAATAGCATAACCATGATAAGAATAACTTGGCATGTCATTTTCAAGCACCGGTGTTAACCAAAGTTGCGTTACACCGAGGTCCTCAAGGTAATCTAGGCTATTGATAACACCTTGAATATCACCGCCATGTCGGCCACCTTTAAAGCTTGGGTTTGCAGCCTCCTGCATACCTGCAACACTATCGTTACTTGGGTCACCATTTACAAAGCGATCAGGGTTTATTAAATAAAGCGTGTCTCTATTTGTAAAGCCATGACGATTGGCACTTTGCTTATCACGGTCATTTAATGGGTAAGTAAAGGTGGTGCCGTCTTCAGCTTTAAAAGTCAGTGTTCCCGCCTTTGCATTATCGCTGATGGTTAAATCTAAAAACGCGTAGTTAGGGTTATTTGTTGTTGTCACCCCTTTAAACTCAACGCCTTTGTAAGGCACCATTTGCCACGCTTTGTTAGCAATATTGTTATCGTAAAGCATGACTTGTAATGAGTCGTTTTGCATCCCTACCCACCAGTTTTCTGGTGACGCAGTAATTGCAAAACTTGCTGTTGAGTTAAAAAGTGTAAATGCGGTTGTTAACGCTAAAAATGTTTGTGTTTTTTTCATAATTAATTTTGTACTTTTTCTAAGAATTGATTGTGGGTCGGCAACTGCTCGACAGTGCTATTAATCAAGGTTTTTAAATTGCTAAATAACTCATTTAATTGCTCATCAGATAACGCATCTGTTAAAGGATGGTGATCCTCTGCAATAAGCCCTTGCCCTATCATCACTTGCTGCCATGCGATTTCGGCAAAGAGCTCATCGTCTTCTCTAATTAGCTTGCCGCTGGTTTTAAATAGCTCAATTTTCTTTCTGAGACTGCATGGAATATCCATGCCTTTACAAAAACGCCAAAACGCACTGTCATCACGCTCAGTAAGCTTGTAATGAAGAATAATAAAATCACGAATTCGCTCAAATTCTGTTTTACTTTGTTGATTAAATTCATCTACAAGGCTTTGTTTAATACCTTGATGAGGAAAAAACTTAATTAAACGAATGGCTGCACTTTGAATTAAATGAATACTGGTCGATTCTAATGGCTCTAAAAAGCCGCTTGATAAGCCGACCGATACCACATTTTTATGCCACTGCTTTAAACGGCGGCCTGTTTTAAACTTAATAACACGCGGCTCTGTCAGTGGTTTGGCAGGTAAATTATCCAAGAGCTGTTGTTTTGCCGCTTCGTCTGATAAGAAACGAGAAGAATACACAAGCCCGTTGCCTACTCGATGCTGTAATGGTATTTGCCACTGCCAGCCTGAGTCTCTTGCAATTGAACGTGTATAAGGAATTGCATCCGAAGCTGATTCACTTTGCACCGCAATCGCGCTATCACACGGTAACCAATGCGACCAATCTTCAAAGCCGGTATTAAGTGTTTGCTCTATTAATAAAGCACGCAAACCGGTGCAATCAATAAATAAGTCGCCATCAATTTGCTCGCCATTTTTAAGTAACAAAGAACGAACATGCCCGCTTTGATGGCATTGATTAACCGATTCAATTTTGCCTTCAATGCGTTTAACGCCCCGTGATTGCGCCAACTCTTTTAAGAATTCGCCGTATCGAGTGGCATCAAAATGATAGGCATAATGTAAGCCCGCCAACTGAGTGTTAGGAATGTGCTTAAGGTGAGCAAATTTATGCGCTTTTGCTGCTTGGTAGTTAAGTGAAAAATCCCAAAAGTCAGGCGCGTTTTGTGTTTGATTTGCTTTTAGCCAAAAATGATAAAACTCACAAAACGGAAAATCTTTACCTATCTCACCAAAGGCATGCATATAGCTGTGGCCTTGGCTGCGCCAATTTTCAAACTCAATACCAAGCTTAATCGTGGCACCAGTAGCCTTAATAAATTCTTTTTCAGAAATGCCTAGCGCACCATTTAGATGCAAAATAGGTGGGATGCTTGCTTCGCCTACACCAACAGTGCCAATCTCTGCTGACTCTACCAGCGTGATATCAATTACTTTGCCCAGTACTTTATTAAGTAATGCAGCGGTTATCCACCCTGCTGTGCCACCACCGGCAATCACGACCTTGGTTATTTTTTTTGTTTCCATAGTACACCTAACGCCAATTTCTATTCATTGAGTGTAGCTCACTGATATAAAAAAGCCCTTGTAAAACAAATCACAAGGGCAATTTTCTATCGCTGTTTTAGCTAATTACAGCTTGTAGCTGAAGCCTAACAGGAATGTACGACCGTAGTCTTGGTAGTCACGTACTTGAAGTGAGTTATCACCTTGTAGTGACGTGAACGGCTCTTCTGTGATGTTCTGTACTTGGAAAGTGACAGATAAACCGTCAAGGCTCTCTACACCGCCTTCGCTAAAGTCATAACCAACTTGAGCATCCCAAATTGTTTCGCCTTTAATGTCAACTTGTGTAGTCGCAAAACCTAAACCGTATACGTCACCTTTAAAGTCGCTACGCTTACGCATGCTAGTACGCGCTTGGAAACCGTTACGCTCAAAGTAAACTGTTAAACTATCGATTTGGTCAGATAAACCAGGTAGCTCATAATCGTTACCATTTTGGTCAGTTAAGTCTTGCTCAACACCTGTATGGCTTGCGATTAAACCAAAACCATCAAGTGACTCGCTGAACATAGTGAATGGTAGAGTTAATGAAAGCTCATAACCCCATAGGTCACCAGAACCACCGTTCACTTTACCTGAACCTGTGCCAGTTGAAGTCGCAGGAATTTCACCAGTAGACGGATCAGCTACACCGCTCATGTCGATTTCATAAGTACCATCGAAAATCCACTGAGTGATATCTTTATAGAATACAGCTGCAGCGAAGTAACCTTCTTCATGGAAGTAGTTTTCGTAGCTTAAATCAAAACCAGTTGCTTCTTTTGGCTCAAGCTCAGGGTTACCACCTGATACACTCCAATAGTTACCGTTTTCATCTGGTTGTTGATTGTAAGTAGCGTTAACTGACGCGTTCATTTCGTCTAAGCGAGCACGAGAAATGGTTTTCGCGGCACCAAAACGTACTGTTTGCTCTTCATCAATTGCAAATGATAAGTTGATGCTTGGCAAGAAGTGGCTGTAGTCATGGTTTACATCTGTTGGTGATACAACAACTAAACCATCCACAGTGTTAGCTGCGAAGCCTTGTGAAGACTGTTCAGTTTTCACATAACGCACACCAACGTTACCTGTTACAGGGATAGAGCCCAGCTCTGCATTAATGTCAGCTTGAGCAAAGAACGCTGTTACTTCTTCTTGAACTGTCCAAGACTGTGTCTTGTGTTTTGAATCAGTTAAGCTTTCTTGAAGCAGGCTATAGTAACCATCATTCACTAGACCGTTGGTATCGTAAGCAACCATGTTGCCCATGCCAATGAAATCAAGGCTAGCTGACCCTAAACGGTATTGCTCTGGGATTGATAACATACCCGGGTTTGATAAAGAGAAGTCTTTTAATGTCATGAAGTAACCTTCAGACACTTTGCTCTTTTCACGGTCGCGGTAAGACATACCAAATGACACACGGCTGATGTACGCGTTATCAAGTACTTTGCTAGCCGCAAGTTTCAATGTGCTTAGTTCATCATTGATTTCTGGCGCATTGATGAAACCATCTTGCGCAGTATTTTGATAAGCAGTATCAGTTAGACCGTACTTATCGTTAAGTGCAGCACTTGCACCCCAAGATAATGGGCCACCAAGTTGAATTAAGTCATAATCGCTGTAATCAAGGTTATGGCTGAATTGTGCGCCTGTGTTACCACCGTCAAACTCATAACCAATCGTATCAGCAACACCATTTGCATCACCACGACCTGTACCTGAGTAGCTTTCGATACTCCAGATTTGACGCTCAACTTCAGAGCGGCTTACATCAAATTCTACTGACCAATCATCGCTGATGTCGTATTTTGCATTAAAACCAAACTGAGTTAGCTCCGCGTTACGCTCTTCGTAGTCATTACGAACAACAACACGTTGGCCTTCTGTTACTGCGCTTGTGATGAAACCAGAATCTGCGTCAACAACAGCTGAACTTGGGTCAATTGAACCTTGGCCCCATGCAAATGGCACTTCGATACCACGTAAGATTTTCTCATCAGAGAAATCTACATATAAAGCATCAAAGGTCATGTTCAGGCGTTCAGTCGGCGCAGCTTCAATAACAAGCATGGCTGTATCACGTTCAAGCGTTGATGAACGTACGAATGGCTTAGCACCACCTAAGATTGAGTACGTATTACCATCTTCACCTGTAAACTCAGGGTAACCCCATGCGTTCCAACGTTTCTCTTGGTTTGGAGAACTCATCGTGTTGTATGCAAATGCAACACCAACTGTGTCATCAGCAAATTGATCAATATATGAGAACGTACCACGGAAACCTTGGTCGTCACCGTCTGGGTTTAATTTATCAAAACCCGTTTGTTCGTACTGGCCATTGAACATGATAACTTGCTCACCTTTGCTTAAAGGTTTAACAGTTTGCATGTCGATAACACCAGCGATACCTTCTGCTTCAATGCCTGCGCTTGGGGTTTTGTATACCGTTACGCCACTCATAATTTCTGATGGGTAAAGGTCAAATTCAACGCCACGGTTGTCGCCGATTGAAACTTGCTCACGACCGTTGAATGTTGTTGCACTTTCGTTTTCACTGAAACCACGAACACTTACACGACTAGCGCGACCGTCTAGACGTTGTGCTGTTAAACCAGGAAGGCGTGCAATCGATTCTGCAATTGATGAATCAGGTAATTTACCGATATCTTCAGCTGAGATTGACTCAACAACTTCAGGAGTGAAGCGTTTAGTATTAATAGATTCTACAACACTGCCACGAAAACCTTTTACTTCGATAACTTCAACGTTGTCGTTTTTTGTTTTTTGGTCTTCTTCTGCAGCATACACTACAAAGCTATTTAAACCTGCGGCTGTTAAAGCCAGAGTTAATATACTTGGTTTGAACATAGACATGATGTTTTCCCATTACCCAAATTGTAATGTCAACGTGTTGCAGTTATTCATGAACATAATAGCTGTTATTCGCTGACTGATTTTGTTGTCGAATTAAATATTAACGCCCTGGTTATTTTCTTAACAAATTTATGCATACGTATTCAGCGTAGCTCATCATTACAAATATTAACACCATCTTTACAAGTTCACCCCATAACCGATTGAATATAAATGATTTATCAATTTTACTGTGTAAATTAATAGTAATGAAACATTTTCGCTATATTTTCGCCCCCAATTTGGTTACAGAAATAGGTACTAGGCCATTTACCCCGCTTAAATGGTGACTTAACGCAATAATAATAGGAACGCACATGGAACAATGATAATTGGTCTTACCAATAATCACATTGCACCATTCTGGTGTAAGCCAGCTATATTATGCACCACGCTGGCGTTTTGAGTTTGAATAAGACAATTACTTTACTAATTGGTAAATTTTACGGCGCTAAATTTATGCTGCTCAATTTTAAATCAAGTTAATAAGTTTTACTGAGGACAGAGGTGAATTTGGCGTGCATACGTATGCAGAGTTTTTACAGTATCACACCCTTCACGTATGCTTTTGACATTCCGGCAACATATACGACTAATGGTTGCCTTATAGTTTACACACTCTGAGTGTCACGATGGAGAAAAACATGGCTCAAAAGCAGTGGTATAAAGGTGCGGTTATTTATCAAGTGTATCCGCGCAGTTTCCAAGACACCAATGGCGATGGCATTGGTGATATCAAAGGTATCATTGATCGCATTGATTATATTAAAAGCCTAGGTGTTGATGCTATTTGGGTTTCACCTTTCTTTAAATCACCAATGAAAGACTTTGGTTATGACATCAGTGACTATCGTGATATCGATCCACTATTTGGTAACCTTGATGATTTTGATGAACTCATTGCACAAGCTCATCAACGTGATATTAAGATCATTATTGATCAGGTATTGAGCCATACCTCAGATCAACATCAATGGTTCCTTGATAGCCGTGAAGATAAGATCAACGATAAAGCAGATTGGTACGTGTGGGCAGATGCCAAACCTGACGGTACACAACCAAATAACTGGTTATCTATTTTTGGTGGTCCTGCATGGCAGTGGGAACCGCGTCGTGGTCAATATTATTTACATAACTTTTTGACTGAACAACCTGATTTAAACTTCCATAATCCAGAGGTACGTAAAGCTGTATTAGACAATGTTGAGTTTTGGCTGAAGAAAGGCGTTGATGGTTTCCGCTTAGATGCAATTAACTTTTGCTATCACGATGCGCAATTACGTGACAACCCGGCTAAGCCACCTGAGAAGCGTCAAGGCCGTGGCTTTAGCGAAGACAACCCTTATGCGTTCCAGTATCACTACTACAATAATACACAACCTGAAAACCTGACTTTTATGCAGGACATTCGTGCCCTACTAAACAAGTACCCTGGTACCGTTGCATTAGGCGAAATCTCATCTGAAGATTCACTCGCAACCATGGCTGAATACACATCAGGTGGTGACAAACTTCATATGGGTTATAGCTTTGAGCTACTGACTAACGACTATAGCGCTGAATATATTCGTACAACAGTTAGTACTCTTGAGCAGCGTATGACCGAAGGCTGGCCATGTTGGGCATTTAGTAACCATGATGTAGAACGCGTTGCTAGCCGCTGGAGTAAAGATAACATTATCAATCCGCAGCAATGTAAAATGCTTACTGCCCTGTTAGCGTCTTTACGTGGCAGCGTGTGTATGTACCAAGGTGAAGAGCTTGGTTTAGGTGAAGCTGAAGTCGCATTTGAAGACTTACAAGACCCATACGGCATTACATTCTGGCCAAACTTTAAAGGCCGTGATGGTTGTCGTACACCAATGCCATGGGATGCAGCAGATGCTGAGCAAGCTGGTTTCTCTACAGTAAAACCTTGGTTACCTGTAGGCAATGCACACAAATCAGTTGCGGTAAACACGCAAGATCAAGATAAAGATTCAATTTTGAATGCGTATCGTGAATTTATGGCATGGCGTAAAGATAAGAACGTACTGCTTGAAGGCGACATTGAATTTATCGAAACACAAGAGCCTGTGCTTGCTTTTTATAGAACGCTTAACGACACTAAAATGCTTTGTGCATTCAACTTAGGTGCAAAAAGTAGCGAACTGACAATCTCTGATTCTGTGTCTTCACAGCATACAGAGATCTCTCATCACACAGCTGAATTAAACAATAATACAGTCACTCTGCCCGGGTTTGGTTGCTTTTACGCAACTCTGAATTAAAAATCAGTTGTTAAAACCAAGCCCTGCAATGCAGGGCTTTTTTATTTCGTGGTATTAGTGGTTCATGGTTTTACTATTAATGTAATCTGTAAGAGCAAACAACACCCCCGACACCACAAACGTGACATGAATTAACACCTTCCAGAGTAACTCATCTGTTGAATGGTTGTTTGAGCTAATAAATACCTTTAAAAGCTCCACAGCCGAGATTGCAACAATTGCACTAATCAACTTCATCTTAAGGCCAGAGAAACCAACCTTGCCCATCCAAACTGGTCTATCTTCATGGTTTTCTATATTTAATTTTGAAACAAAGTTTTCATAACCACTAAAAATAATAATAAGCAAAAGCCCAGCTAGTAGCGCAGTGTCAACTAAAGTCAAAATACCTACCAAAAGCTCTTGGTTTGACGCAGTGAACGTATTTAAAGCCATGCTGTATAAATATTTAAAGAACTTTAGCAACAGTAATACCACAGCGACTAATAAGCCAATAAAGAATGGCGCTAGTAACCAACGCGAGCGAAAAATAAAACTCTCTACAACTTGTTCTAGTTTGGTTGGTACTTTCTTTGTTTTTGAATGAGTCCCTTGTTCAGACATAAGTTAGTTCACTTTTCTTTTAAAATTAGCGCGATAATACGTGTTTTGACCTTACGATTACCAGCATTAGAGGCAAAATAGTGGTTATTTTTTGCTTATCTTTACGATAAAAAAATTTCGTTATCTTTTTTTGAAATTTAGTTTATAAATTCACTCAAGCAAAGTGACATACACATTGCGCACCATTACTGTGCATTTAGCCAGTGATAATTAATTTTTTGATTAGGAATAATTAAATGAAAAAAGCATTGCTAGCACTAATTTTGGCACCTGTTTTAAGCGTGTCAGCAACGAATGCAATCGCTAACGAAGCACCTGAAGCATCAGCTGAAATGATCAAAGAATACACTGAAATGTGTTTAAACTGGGCAAAAGATGATGACATCAGCAACGAAGAATTAAAGCCATACGTATTAAAATGTGTAAACGATGAGCTTGAAGCTGAAGGCTATAAAAAAGTAAAAGACGTACAAATCTAATTTTACGTTTACTTAGAATATGAAAAAACCGGAATGACACAATGATGTGCGTTCCGGTTTTTTATTTGCATCTCAAATTAACAATAAGTTTGCACGACATTACGCCGCGACTTCGATTATATAATCTGGCGATTTATTTTTTGGCTGCTGTTTTTTTCTTAGCAGGCGCTTTCTTTTTACTTTCTTCTACCCATTTACCATTTTGGTAGTGGGCGGTCCAACCTGTGGCTTTGCCATCTACTTCACTCATTACATACTGCTCTTTATTTTTGCGGCTGTAGCGAACGACTGAAGGATTTCCATCAGGATCTTGTGTAGGTGCGTCAGCAAGATAATAAAACTTTTCAGAAATACGATCTCTAAAACGCTTTAATTCTTCCACTTTAGGCGCACGCGTTTCACGTGATTTAGGGAAAGTATTAGCCGCTAAGAAAATACCTGACGCACCATCACGCAGTACAAAATAAGCTTCTGACTTTTCACATTCAAGTTCAGGTAAGTGAACTGGATCTTCTTTTGGTGGCGCAGCTTCACCATTTTTGAGTAACTTACGTGTATTTTTACACTCTTCATTACTACAACCGAAGTACTTTCCAAAACGACCAGATTTTAACTGCATGTCTGAGCCACATTTATCACATTCGATAATAGGGCCGTCGTAGCCTTTAATTTTAAAGGTGCCTTGCTCAACGATATAACCCTTACATGCCGGGTTGTTACCACACACATGTAACTTACGTGTTTCGTCAATTAAGTATGAATCCATTGCCGTTTCACAAATTGGGCAACGCTTCATTTGCATTAGAGATTCAGTTTCTACGTCTTCGACATCCGCAGCAATAGCTTCATCGCCTGATACCAAATTCATGGTTGTAGTACAGCGCTCTTTAGGTGGCAAGTTGTAACCAGTACAACCTAAAAATACACCCGTTGATGCGGTACGAATCCCCATCTTACGACCACACGTAGGGCAATCAATATCAGTTTCGACCATTTGGTTTTGACGCATGCCCCCCTGCTCTTCGTCACCTGAAGCAATTTCAAGCTGTGTTGAAAAGTCTGCGTAAAATCTATCAAGTACTTGTGTCCAAACACGTTCGCCCTCTGCGATATCATCGAGACGGCCTTCCATCTTAGCGGTAAAGTCAAAGTTCATCAGATCTTCGAAGTTCTCAACTAAGCGGTCTGTAACTATCTCGCCCATTTTTTCAGCGAAGAAGCGGCGATTTTCAACACGCACATAACCACGATCTTGAATCGTAGAGATGATAGATGCATACGTAGATGGGCGACCAATGCCACGCTTTTCTAATTCTTTAACTAGGCTCGCTTCGCTAAAGCGTGCAGGTGGCTTTGTAAAATGTTGTTTAGGATCTAGCTCAACAAGCGTTAAAACATCACCTTCTTTAACTGCTGGCAGTGATTGATCTTCTTCATTCTTTTTACGAACAGCCGGTTGGACTTTTGTCCAACCATCAAAGCGAAGAACGCGACCTTTAGCTTTTAACTGATATTCGCCAGCACCCACTGTTAAAGTGGTTAGATCGTATTCAGCAGGAACCATCTGGCAGGCAACAAATTGGCGCCAAATTAATTCGTAAAGTTTTTTAGCATCTGCTTCAACACCGTCTAAATGACCAGATAGTACGGTAACACTAGAAGGACGGATCGCTTCGTGTGCCTCTTGTGCATTGCCTTTAGAGCTATAACTAATCGGTGCTTTCGGTAAATATTTTTCACCAAATTGCTCTGTCACGTAATCACGACACATTTCAACTGCATCTTTCGATAAATTAGTTGAGTCGGTACGCATATAGGTAATGTGACCCGCTTCATATAAGCGTTGAGCAAGCATCATGGTTTTCTTAACACCATAACCTAAGCGCGTACTGGCAGCCTGTTGCATGGTTGAAGTAATAAAAGGTGCGCTCGGTTTACTCTTGCTAGGCTTTTCTTCAACGCTAATGACTTTGTAGTCAGCTTTTTCGAGTTCACTAACAGCAGACATCGCCTGCTCTTCATTAACTGGTTTAAAAGGCTTGCCAGCGTGTTTAGTAACTTCTAAGCGTAAAGCTGCCTCTGTATTTTTAACGTCAGCGTGGATATCCCAAAACTCTTCGGGGATAAATGCTTTGATTTCGCGTTCACGTTCAACAAGTAAACGTACTGCAACAGATTGCACACGACCGGCTGATAAGCCACGTGCTACTTTAGCCCACAGTAATGGCGACACCATAAAACCCACGACTCGGTCAAGAAAACGACGCGCTTGTTGCGCATAAACCATGTCAGTGTTTAGTTCACCGGGTGTTTCAAATGCCTGCTGAATCGCATTTTTAGTAATTTCATTAAAAACAACTCGCTTATATTTTTCAGGCTCGCCACCAATAATTTGTTCGAGGTGCCATGCAATCGCTTCCCCTTCTCTATCCAAATCGGTTGCGAGATAGATTTTATCGGCGTTTTCAGCAAGTTTCTTTAATTCTTGAACAACTTTCTCTTTGCCCGGTAAGACTTCGTAATGTGGCTCCCAGCCTTTTTCAGGGTCAATACCCATACGAGCAACTAAATTTTTATAGTCGCGTTGCTTTTTATAGGCAGCTTTTTCTTCTGGCGACATTTTTCGAACTTCAGCAGGGGTTTTAGTCGCTGCAGTTTTTGTTTTGCCTGAACCTGAAGTTGGTAGATCACGCACATGCCCAACACTGGACTTTACGATGAAATCGTTACCTAAGTATTTATTAATTGTTTTTGCCTTTGCAGGAGACTCTACAATTACAAGTGATTTGCCCATAGTTGCCTATTTCTGACCGAGTATTTTAAAAGTTTTTTGCCCTTATAAATGTATATCAATCACATTAAACAAATAAGTATGATTTTTATCATTGGAGCACGAATATTTATAGGTATATCTACAAACACCAATTGTTACAAGCTTTTAATAGAAACTTTTCTTCATTGACTGAATAATTAAACAATTTTTGTTGCTAATTTAGTCAATGTGGTGTTTTAAGGTAATTTCAAGGGGAATATATAGAACAGCAACAAAAATGCCAACCTTCTGGTTGGCATTTTTTAAGATTTAACTTTATTTATCATCGATTATTGAAATCGATCGGCTCACCGTTTTAGTTCCGCCAAGCTGATTTTCAAATTGGAAAGTTATAGTTAGCACACCATCTTGATCTTGGTTACCATCAGACTCCCTAGCAATTCGAACATCAGAATACATTGTTGAGTCACGATTTGTGCTCGGAATCGTTTCCTCATGCTCAATTATAGAAAAATCTCCATTATCGGCCGTTAGCGAAACTTCAGTTCCAGCAGGAAGTGGATTACCAAACTCATCACTATAAAAAATACGTACATTGATACTAGATAAACCCACTTCTAAGGTCTCAGGATCTGTTTCATCGGGGTCTGTTGCATCATAGTCTGGGTTAGCACGAGATACTTCAGATAAATCAATAGAGGCGGCATCGCACCACAACACATTATCAGATACCTCAAATACACCAGCTATTGTGCTCGAACAATCAGCAGGCACTAAAACCTCATATGGAGCAGATACTACTTCATTGGATTTTAATACAGCAAAGCGAACATATGGATCATCACCAGACATGACAACTTCAATTTGCTTACGAACTTCAATTAAATCACGGGTACACTGGCCTGCATTAAAGGCAGCTTCACTACACAATAAGCCATTATACAAACCATCTGCACCGTCATAAATTCCATTATTATTAAGATCACGCCATGTTTCGTTATGACCACCACGCGAGTTTAATTCAGAACATTGATCTGTGTTCGGATCGTAACTATCACTATCTGCATCACTGCAGTTCGCCTTGTCAAAAGTGCTATTTTCATTATGATCATTAAACGCTTCTGGTAAGTCATATAATGTGTAATATTCGCCAATATCGAATAAACCATTGCGCCTAGTTATTCCATCTGATGACTCTTCATCGACAAAGCTTTCTTGACCTTTTGCAACAGCAATAATACTTGTTCTTCCGCCTCGTATAACACCATTAGGATCGTTTTTAGCGCGAACTAATGTCCCGATACAAGGCGCTGCAGTTTCAAAATAAGGATCGCAGTTAACATCACCCGTCTTAGGGTTTATACCTTCGGTAGTTGCAGAGTTACCATCGATTTCACCAATTCTATTACCCCACTTGTAATCATAGAACGGTCGCTCACCTTGTGAACGCCACGTTACTACACATGACGCGTCAGTAGTACGACACACCGCTTCATTACTTTGTGGACCTACAACGCCTGACTCTGTCAAAACTGTTGATTCGACACCATTACTATTAAATTGATTAAATTGGTCACCAAAATAAACCGTAAGACTATTAGTAATTCCATTGTAATTCAGTGCATTAGGGTTAAAAACTTGAGGGCTTAAATCGAAACTATTTTGATCCGTAATGCCTGAATATAATGCAAGTTGCGATGATACTGCATTGATTTGCTCTGCTAGTGGTACGAGGTGAAGCGTTCCTTCAGGGCAAATGTCATTTGTTGGTTCATCTGCACACAACTGCACCTCATCTGTCCAACATGATAAATCATCACCTTCTGGTAATGCAGCAACATCTGTTTTTGAAACAAAACAAGCCTTAACTACAAGAGGACCAGGCACAATACCTGAAGTGACCGTAGTTTGCACAACACCATCATTGTCTGTATTCGCTGTACGTTGAGTCAAACCAGCTAAACCAGTTGAGTCTGTTAACTTAAAGTCAATTCGCTGCTGTGGCGATACAATGCCGTCGGCATCTAATAATCTAAAGCGAACGACAGACTGTGTAGGTAAGCCACCTTCACCTGGAGGAAGAGCAATTACCGGTTCTGAGACGTCGATAAACTGAATTGATTGTACTGCTGAAACTTCAACAGGGATGATCGTTGAAGCAGTAAAGTTCTTTCCGCCCGTTTCGACTGTAATATTAACAACATCATCAATTCCGCAACCATTGGCTCTATAGGTAGAACTAGCTATACCGCTTGATGATTTTACAGAGGCATCAATACTTGAATTATTGTTATCAACACATGTTGAACTAAATTCTACATCTGTTGGTGTGGTATATAAATTCCCTTCTTCGTCCTTTAAAGTGACCTCAATAATTGTACTTCCTCCAGCTTTAAGAGGAATTACATCACCATTTGAGTCAACATTTAGGCCGTTGTCCACTTCTAGAATTAAATCTGCGATACCTACTGCAAAGTTAGTGCTAATTTGTTCATCTAAAGCAGATACTGTAATTGTTCCTGCACCGCCAGTGTTACCAGGTTGGATTTTCAATAGTGCAACACCAAAGCTATCAGTCAACGCTCGACCTGATGATGGAAGGACTGTCCCTAGATCAGTTGTTACTTCTACTAGTGCATTAGCAACAGCGTCACCACTTTGCTGATTTGTTACTTCAATAAATAAATCAGCAAGTTCAGCACTCGATACCGAGTTAGTTATGCTACAGCCTGATGCTATTGAGGTCGGGTCTAGTTTTACGTTACTTCTATTGTCATCCCAAGAAGGGACACAACCAGTTAAAAGAGAAGCTGTAACCGAATACTGTATAGCATCATCAGGGGCTTCATCACCATTAGAAATAAAGCCAGCAATTTTAGTGACTGCATTACCGCTTTCATCTGTATAGGTTGCTACAACTTGACCTGCCCCTTTCGCATCACCACTGCTCAGTGTTACAGAAGCTTCACCATTTGAATCTGTTAGAGCGGTTCCTAAAACAGGCGTAATTTTACCTGTAAAATTAGTGCTAAATGAAATAAGTTGACCTGCAAGGGGCGTCTCTTCATCAAGCAAAGTTGCTGTGACTGTACCTTTATTATCTTTGCTTACAGGGTTATCAACAGTAAACGGTGCTCCAGAAGTGTCTGTAATAGCGAGGTTTAATGTGACGCTGCCACTCACACTTGAATCATCTGATTCTGAACCATCCGATGTGAAACCAAATGTGTCGCTATAGGTATCTCCATCAAGAGCGTAGGTAGCAGTTACTATGCCAGCGCCAGCAGTATCACCTGCCGTAAGTTTAATAGAAGCAACACCATTGCTATCTGTTAGATCAGTTCCAGATACTGGATCTAAAAGACCAATATCGCCGTTTAAGCTAAAGTTAATAACAACCCCAGCAACAGCTTCATCATTATTTGTTAATGTAGCAGATATTGTTAACGGAGAGTCAGCTGTTACCTGATTATCTTGTTCACCAGATGACAGCGAAAAACCTTGTACTGCAATTTCATAACTAGCTTCAGCTGTTGAATCATCCCCACCATCAAGCGAACCACCATCACTTTCCAGTGAGCCACCGCCACCACATGCAGCTAATAATGAGCTGAAAACTATTACACTTAGCCATCGAAATAAAGGCATTGACCTCTCCCTAGTTAGCTATTTCAAACTTTGTTTTATTATTTACCTAATATTAACCTAAAATCAGTCCGAAAATAATCATTTTTTTATTCATTTCTTAACGAATTAATTTAATTATTTATCGAATTTTTCTGTATAAAAATCCTTATGCTGGTAGTCTATGACAAAATTTATAACAAGATAGATTAGGTGTATGTCAAAAGTACGGTCTTTAAGCCTTACATCTCGTATCATGGTTGGTATGGTACTTGGTGTAGTTGTTGGTTTTATCTTTCAAGCCATTTTAGCGGGTGAAGACGATTTCCTTATTCCATTAGGGTTATTCTCTTTACCTATTAAAGCTTTTTTTGTTGATGGTATTTTCCATGTTGGCGGGCAAATATTCATTGCAAGCTTAAAAATGCTTGTGGTGCCTTTAGTATTTGTATCACTTGTTTGTGGAACTTGTAGCTTGAGCGACCCAAAAAAGTTAGGTCGACTAGGTGGTAAGTCTATTTTGCTTTATTTAGCGACAACGGCAATCGCCATTACTGTTGCTATCACCTTGGCGTTATTAGTGAATCCAGGTGAGGGAATCAATTTACCTTCAGATGCTAACTATAGTGCGAAAGAAGCTCCCACCCTTGCGCAAGTCATTATTGGTATGTTCCCAACAAACCCTATTGATGCAATGGCAAGTGGCAACATGCTCCAAGTTATCGTTTTTGCCTTGTTATTTGGTGTTGCGATGGCACTCAGTGGAAAAGCAGGTAAACGAGTGGCCAGTGTTTTTGAAGATTTAAATACCGTAATTTTAAAGCTTGTAACACTGCTTATGAATATTGCACCGTATGGTGTATTTTTCTTAATGGCAAAATTATTTACAACCATTGACTTAAAGCTTATCACTAGCTTGGCCTTATATTTTGGTGTCGTTGTTTTTGCTTTATTATTTCACGGTTTTGTGAATTACAGCCTGTTACTTAAGCTGTTTACAGGTCTAAACCCTATTACATTTCTAAAGAAAATGAAAAATGCCTGTTTATTTGCATTTAGTACATCAAGCTCAAGCGCAACTATGCCTATAACCCTTGAAACAGCAAATAAAAAGTTAGGTGCTCATAACTCTGTTGCTTCTTTTACCGTGCCCCTTGGCGCAACCATCAACATGGATGGTACGGCGATTATGCAAGGCGTTGCGACTGTTTTTATTTCGCAAGTTTTTGCAGTAGATTTAACGATTTCTGATTATCTGATGGTTATTTTAACCGCAACCCTTGCTTCTGTAGGTACTGCTGGTGTGCCGGGTGTAGGCCTTATTATGTTAGCTATGGTATTAAATCAAGTTGGATTGCCTGTAGAAGGTATTGCTATCATCATTGGTGTCGACCGCTTACTTGATATGACGCGAACCGCTGTTAACGTGACCGGTGACTGCATGGTGACCTGTGTGGTTGCAAAATCTGAAGGTGAGTTTGATGAGGACGTATTTAACGACCCAAATGCCGCTAAAGATTTAGAAGATTACCATAAATCTATTAATTAATTTCACACTAATTAACTCATAAAAAAACCCGCTAAATAATAAGCGGGTTTTTTATACTACTTTCATGTTTTTAAATTTAAGGGTTTAAGCCTTTTAAACGAGACATTAAAGTCACTCCCGCTTTACTTACCCCTGAACTTAATCCGACGGCGAGCTTATCGCTTAAATTCTTCTTAACACGGTATTTTACTTTAAAGATTTGACGTTTTTTAGCTTGGCTCAATAAGATATCATCACTTGTATCAATCTTATCAACTAAACCTTTATCAAACGCTTGAGTAGCAAACCAATGTTCACCGGTTGCAACAGTATCAATATCTAGAGATGGACGCTGCTCATTCACAAAGGTTTTAAATAAACCGTGGGTTTGTTCAATTTCTTCTTTGAATTTTTCACGACCTTTATCGGTATTTTCACCAAAGATAGTTAGCGTACGCTTGTATTCACCTGCGGTGATTTGCTCAAAATCAACATCATTCTTTTTCAAGATTTTATTAAAGTTAGGAATTTGCGCAATAACACCTATCGAGCCAACAATGGCAAAAGGTGCTGCAACAATCTCATTGGCCACACAGGCCATCATATAGCCGCCACTTGCTGCTACTTTATCAATAGCTACCGTTAAATGAATGCCAGCATTACGTAAGCGTTGCAGTTGAGAGGCAGCAAGGCCATAGCCGTGCACCACACCACCACCACTTTCAAGGCGAACCAGTACGCGGTCTTTTTCTTTGTCAGCAATGGTTAAAATAGCGGTAATTTCTTCGCGTAGGCTTTCTACTTCATGGGCATCAACACTGCCATTGAAATCAATGACATATAAACGCGATTTAGGCTCGTCGTTTTGCTGTTTTTTAGCCTCAGTTTTTTGCTGTTTTTGATGAGCCTTGAGCTCTTTTTTAGAAAGGGTATTTTCGATAAAGCTTTGTTTTAGATCATCAAGTTGCTCACTTAAATCATCAATTGTTATCTCCCCTTTCTTCGCTTTTGGTTTCACTGCTGCGCCCATGATAATGGCAACAATCACTGCAATTGCGATGACAAATGTCAGGGTCTTTGCAAAAAACAACCCGTATTCATATAAAAATTCCAATCAAACTCTCCATTTATTAATACTTCGGCACAATTTACCACGCTTTAAAGCAAAAAAAAGCCACATGATGTGGCTTTTTACTTAATTGGTTATTACGTAATTAATAGCATTTAATTATTCAGTAACAACTTCTGTGTTTGTAACTTGAAGATACTGCCCACGACTTGCTAAGAAAGTCGCGATTTGTAATTGCATTTCTGTTGTTGCTGCTGCACTTTCTTCAGCAGTAGCACCTGAATCTTCTGTCGCTGCAGGTGATAATACAGAGCTGTGATGGCCTTTTGTGAATTTAACCACATAGCTCATTGCATCAGCAGTCGGGCCTTGAGTTTCTGCAATAGTTGATAAGCCCATTAGGTTAGCAAGAGGTAAGCTACCAGCAATTGGGTTGCTCGCCACCATTGGTGGAATAACCATATCAGCATTGTTGTTAGCACCATCGCCAACCACTACACTCATGTACACTGGCGTGCCAAGCGCTGCAACAGAGGCTGCATAATTTGACGGGTCGCCACTATCAAGTGCTGTTTGTGCAGCAAAAGCAAATTGAGTAACCACACTTTGAATGTTTGCTAGCTTTTCTGTTTCGCCTGCCACTGTTAGTGAACCAACGTACTCTTTATAAGCACATGTGACAAATTTAGTTTGGTCTGGTAATAGCACGCCACAATTTGATAACGCTTCATTTTGAGCATAAGCACCAAACTCAGCAGATTCAGCTGTACCGGCTGCAAGTAATACAGAGCCTTGAACAAATGGGCCAAATGTATTTGACTCAATTAAGAAACTTGCGATACCACCGCCGCCACTGGCAAGTGCTACGCTTTTAACGTTGAACATTGGATCAACTTGGTCAGCTAGCGGTGCATTAGTAACAGCAACAAAGGCAGGGGCAACCACCGAGCCTAACGAATGACCTAGGAAAGATACGTCCTGTGAGTTTAGATCTGTTGCTGTTCTTAGGCCTAAACGTAAACCAAGTAAATCAGCAACTGATTGACGTAAGCTATCACGGGCTACTAATAATGACTGTAAGTTCATATAGCTTAATACAGAACCAGTAGAGGCATTAAAGTCGTCAGTACCGTCGCCATCTACATCTACACCACGCTCACCATGCATAGGATGATCGATTGCAGCTGTTGCAAAGCCTTGCAGTGTTAATTGTGCAGTAATGGCTAACATATCTTCTTTTTTAGAAGTAATGCCGTGCTGAAGGATAACAACTGGCCAGCCTGTCTCAGGTATGCTCAATGCGTCTAAGCCGAGCTGAGCTCGCACTGCATTAATTACAGGTAAAATTGGTTTAGTAATTTGTACTGGCACATTAGCAATACTTTGTGTTTTTGGAATTGTGTTGTACTTAGTTAAGTGTTTAGTTTGGTCTAAACCTAAATCACGTAACTTGCCTTCACTTAACGCCATACACAGGCCATCAGTTTCGCTAATAGGATCTGTTGGGAATGAATCACCCGCTGCGGCTGCATAACCTAGTACCGCAACACCGCTATCACATAAACCTTGCCAGTAAGTCGCAGATAAATCATCAACCGTTGTGCCAGTTGGTGTAGCTAAATACATAGGTAACATTACGCTACCTTTTTGATACTGCACACCACCAAACACAGGTGACACACCAGTAATACCTTGTGATGCAAATACTTGCTCAACGGTAATAACGGGTTGATCAGGAATTTGCACCATAGGCGTCGGTAGTGCATCTTGGGTTAAACTTGCAGCAAGAAGCTGCTTAACTGTTCCAAGCACTTGACCTGCTGATTGCATTGTCATCGCTGCTGAGTAAATGATTTCATCTTTTGTGATTGCACCACCTGATGTCACTGCGTTTTCATAGCTATTGATAACCGCTTGAAGTGACTTTTGTGAGTCGGTAATAAGTGTTGCTTCTTCGCTCACGAGTGCATAAGTTGAAGAAGGCTCAATTGAGCGCCCTTCTGAGTCCATTAATGACGTTGTCAAAACATTAATGTAAGTGCTGCCAGCTTTAAATGGCTTAAGTGGGATCACAGCAACCGCATCACCAGAACCTTGTGTGATAAAGTCAACACCGAAAGTAAGTTCAGACACTAATTTACAAGCGATACCAGCTGGTACTTGTGAACAGGTTTCGTCTGTTTGGCTTGCACCCATAACAACTTCAAAAATACGCACAGCGCCTGGTGAAGCAGCAGATGTCATATCAAGAGAGATACCCGAAGGAAAAGTTAAGTCAATTTTAAACGGAGTTTGCGTAGACCAACCATCAAGCGCACCAAGTGCAAGTTGTGGATCAGCATAGGCCGCACGGTCAACACTAACATTGTCGTCGTCTAATTCACCCGGCATATTTAAAGTACCATCAAGCGTACCACTCATAAGTAAATCATTCGGCACTGAGATAACACTATTCGCTGGGTCAAATTTTACTGTCGCGGTTGGGAGAACAGGAGGATTATCATTTTTTACATCTTCTAATGTTTCTCCTCCACCACAGCCAGTAATGGCTGACGCAATGGCTAGTGAGAGTAGCAGTTTTTTCATAATTTCGCTCCGCGCAAATCTTATTGTTATTGTGTGTTCAAAGTTAAAAGTAGTGGTTCTACTACCTTCATTCTAAGTTAATTTAATGTAATTAGGTTATTAATGAGACATTAGACCAGTTAAACTTAACGTAAAGTTTCAATTTTCGCCACCTTAATTTGCAATAAATTCGATAACTTGGCTTTTTGCTATGGTAAAATAGCAAAAAACTCAATCGATGGTACGTTTATGCATACTTATGAAGCCGCAGAGAATGCGCTAAAAGACAAAGTAATTTTAATAACAGGTGCTGGTGACGGCATTGGTCGTGTTGCCGCACTAACTTATGCTAAGCATGGTGCCACTGTTATTTTACTTGGAAAAACAACCAATAAGCTTGAATGTGTTTACGATGAAATTGTAAACGCTGGCTATCCACAACCGGCTATTGTGCCAATGGATTTAAAAGGTGCCACAAAGCAAAACTACCGTGACTTAGCTGCAACCATCGAAATGCAGTTCGGTAAGTTAGACGGCTTACTTAATAATGCAGGTATTTTAGGTTCATTAGGTCCACTTGAGCACTTCTGTGTATCAACATTTGAAAACATCATGAAAGTGAATGTAACTGCACAAGCTATGATCACTAAATTTATGTTCCCTCTGCTTCGAAAATCTGACAGTGCATCTGTTATTTTTACTTCATCTGGGGTGGGTCGCCAAGGCCGCGAACACTGGGGTGCGTATGCTATCTCAAAGTTTGCTGTAGAGGGCATGATGCAAACGTGGGCTTGTGAAGTGGGTAAAACCAATATTCGCGTAAACTGTATCAATCCTGGCGCTACCCGCACATCAATGCGTGCATCTGCATACCCTGGTGAAGATAGGGATAAGTTAGCAACACCCGAAGATTTAATGCCAACTTATTTATACTTGATGAGCGACGACTCTAAAGAAGTGAATGGTCAGTCTTTAGATGCTCAGCAAAAATAAGCCCGAAACTAATATCTAGACACAAAAAAAGCAGCTTTCGCTGCTTTTTTAATTTTTCGATTAAATAAAGCGTTTGATAATAAAATCAACTTTTACACGTTTAGCCTGCCCCAATAGCTTTTTAACCGGCGCAGGATAGTCATTCATCGTTTCTAAGTCTTGTGGGCCTGTTAAACGTCGACAGTGCTTTAATATAGCTTGTTTTTCGTTTTCTATTTGTTCAAGGATATGCTGCTTAGGGTCGTCAATTAAAATACCATTTTCGATATCTAAGCCCCATGCACGTGGATTTAAATTATGCCCACTTAATAAATGTAAGCTCTTATCTGAGCAAATCCCTTTTAAGTGAAAAGAATTACTTTCATGCTTCCAAAGGTAAACATTCAAATTACCATTACTGATGTGGCGTTTTTGTGACTTTAAAAACTTATACAAAATGGTTTCGTATAAATAAGGTAATGCACCAATCTTACTAAACGGCTCACTTGGCGGCAGATAAAAGTCATTGGCAGTTTTATCCCCTACCACAATAGTTACCTGCTTACCTTGCTTTAATAAACGGCGTAATGAACGCATTAATGGCGCAGGAAAGTTAAAGTAAGGGGTATAAAGAACGAGCTCTTGCTCAGTGGTATCGAATAACGATTTAATTAAACGGTTCAGCTTATTACTTCTACGCCCTAAACCTAAAAATAAACGCACACCCAACTCACCGGCACTGGCTTCTGCAGCGCTTTCGTAACTTGCAGATTTAAGTTCACGCATCAATTGCTTTTGCGCGACTTTAATATCATTAAATTGTATCAGTGGGCGCATATCAATTCGCGGCACGGCAACTGAGCTTAACAGATGTGTTTCTATAAATTCGATGACCGAATTACATAATCCAGCTTGGTGAACTAAGAAGTAACGGTCTAAACGATAACGGTCATCTTGCTGAAGATATACATTATTTAAGCTTGCGCCGCTGTATAATAATGTGTCGTCAATCACAAAACCTTTTAAATGCAGTACCCCGAAAAGCTCTTTGGCTTTTACCGGAACACCATGTACTTTCACATTTGATTGATACTGCTCTTGAAAATCACAATACATGCTGGCATTGCCATCAGACTTAGCTGCACCAATTAAACCACGTTGAGCTCGGTGAAAATCAACGAGTACTTTTACTTCTAACTCAGGATTAGCAAGTGATGCCTGATGTAAGGCAGTCAATATTTCTCGTCCTGCTTCATCATCTTGCAAATACAAAGCAGTAATATAAATTCTTTTTTTCGCTGAACCAATTAAACGCAATAGTTCAGTGCGATACTCTTTTGCATTGGTTAAGACCTGTACGTCTTCTGTAGTCAGCCCAAAAGCGGGCTTTTCCTGCCAAAATACCATAATTGCCTGTTAGTTTAGTTAGCTCATACCAAGAGCTAATATCAAAATTAGCTAAAACATACCAAAAAAATATTGCTTGGTCATGAATTACCGTACTTTGATCACAGAACAATTTGTAATTAGCCTGTTTTATGAGCAAAAAGAGTTATTTAAATTATAATAAGTAAGGATTATTTGACAGCTTAGCGATTTGACTAAAAAAATAATCAGGGCTTTTGTTTACATCCGCCTTGTTTTTCTTAGAATCGGGCGCATAGACATCGTATTGAAACGTTTTTAGGAAAAACCATGAGTGACGCAAAACACTGTAAACTATTAATCTTAGGTTCTGGCCCAGCTGGTTACACGGCAGCGGTATACGCAGCACGTGCCAACCTTAACCCTGTTCTTATCACTGGTATTCAGCAAGGTGGTCAATTAACGACAACCACTGAAGTTGAAAACTGGCCTGGCGATGCACACGGTTTAACAGGTCCTGCATTAATGGACCGTATGAAAGAGCATGCTGAACGTTTCGAAACTGAAATTGTTTTTGATCACATTAATAAAGTTGATGTTTCAAAGCGCCCTTTCACTTTAACTGGTGACTCAGGCACATATACGTGTGATGCATTAATTATCGCAACAGGCGCGTCGGCTAAATACTTAGGTTTAGAATCAGAGACTAACTTCCAAGGTCGTGGTGTTTCTGCTTGTGCAACCTGTGATGGTTTCTTCTACCGTGGTCAAAAAGTAGCGGTTGTAGGCGGTGGTAACACTGCTGTTGAAGAAGCACTTTACTTATCAAATATCGCTGATGAAGTTCACGTTATCCACCGTCGTGACAGCTTCCGCAGTGAGAAAATCTTAGCAGATCGTTTAAAAGAAAAAGCTGAAAACGGTAACGTTGTTTTACATTACAATCGCACTTTGGATGAAGTACTTGGTGATGAAATGGGCGTAACTGGCATCCGTATTAAAGCAACTGATTCTGAAGAAACAGAAAACTTAGATCTTGCCGGTGTATTCATTGCAATTGGCCACAAGCCAAACACTGACATGTTTGAAGGTCAGCTAGAAATGAAAGACGGCTATTTAGTTGTTCAATCTGGTTTAAACGGTAACGCAACACAAACAAGTGTACCAGGTGTATTTGCTGCAGGTGACGTGTCTGATCACATTTATCGCCAAGCAATCACATCAGCAGGTACTGGCTGTATGGCTGCACTTGATGCTGAACGCTTTTTAGATAACCTATAAGTTAATTGATCTAAAGCACTAAATACTGGGGGCTGTTGTAAAACAGCCCCTTTTTTATAGCTAAAATTTTGTTAAAATCAGAACAAAGAACAACGACAAGCTGATATGATCAAGCAACTGTACCAACTCTCGCCCGAGACTGTTGATTTTCCAGACCCAGAACTCGCTCTTGATGAGCCCGATGGCCTGCTAGCAATTGGCGGTGATTTATCAGTTGAACGCATTAAAAATGCCTATAACACAGGTGTTTTTCCTTGGTTTAGTGACTATGAGCCCATCATGTGGTGGTCACCTAGCATGCGCGGCGTTATTGAGCTAAATGAATTTCATGTCAGCCGCAGTTTAAAAAAGCATTTAAAGCGTTTTCCTGTGCGTGTCACCATTAATCACGCATTTGCCCATGTTATCAATGCTTGCCGTGAGCAACGTATCGATGCTGAAGGTACCTGGATCACAGAGCAAATGATGCATGCCTATATTGAAGCGCACCATCAGGGGTTAGCACACAGTCTTGAGATTTGGCATGAAGATGAACTGGTAGCTGGCCTCTATGGCATTATGCAAAACGGTATTTTTTGTGGTGAATCAATGTTCCATCAAGTCAGTAATGGTTCGAAACTGGCGATGTGGGCATTAGTTAATTGGCTTAACAAACATCAAGCCCATTTTATTGATTGCCAACTAGAAAACCCTTATTTAATCACTTTAGGTGCAAAAGTTATCCCACGCGAGGAATTTTTAACTAGACTTAAATTAGCACACAGTTATGTGCCTAAAAAAGATATGTGGCAACCACAAGAGTTGATTAATATTTATGACTGAGCACTTACCCGCTAGGCTTGGTTTAAGCCAGCAATTTGATTGCAGTTATTTACCCGACCGTCAGGAACAACTACTTGTTATACTTGATCCGAGTTGTTATTGCCCTGATAAATTTGAACAATTATTAGCATTAGGCTTTAGACGCAGTGGCGACCAAATCTATCGTCCACATTGCCCTATTTGTAATGCCTGTAATTCAGTGCGCGTTTTAGCCCAACAATTTACTCCTTCAAAATCGCAAAAGCGCAAATTAAATAAAGCAAATAAGGTTTTCACGGTCAGTTATAGTGAGTACGAACGCGCAGAATACTACCCGTTATATTGCAAATACATCACGCAAAGACATCAAGATGGTTCAATGTTTCCGCCTGACCAAAGTCAGTACGAAAGCTTTTTGTTTTGCCAGTGGCTACCCGTTACATTTATAGAGTTAAGAGATGGCGATAAGTTAGTTGCCGTTGCGGTAACCGACTGTATGACCAATGCCCTATCAGCGATTTATACCTTTTTTGATCCCGACTATGAGCAATACAGTATCGGTAGCATCATGATCATGGAACAAATTAAATTTGCAAAACAACAAGCAAAACAATTTGTCTATTTAGGCTACCAAATCGACGAATGCACTAAAATGAAATATAAAACCCAATTTTTGCCTGCACAAAAGCACATTGGCGACGAGTGGTTGGCGATTTAATTTACAAAATTGAGCCCTGTAGCTTTACTTATTGCTGTATTTTCGGCAAAATCTGCAGCGTTTAACTATTAAAGAGGTGTTACGCTAAACATGGCGAAAGAAGACGTAATCGAAATGCAAGGTACGGTCCTTGATACTTTACCAAATACAATGTTCCGAGTTGAGCTAGAAAATGGTCACGTTGTTGTGGCTCATATCTCTGGTAAAATGCGCAAAAACTACATCCGCATCTTAACTGGTGACAAAGTAACCGTAGAAATGACTCCTTACGATTTATCGAAAGGTCGCATCGTATTCCGTGCTCGCTAAGTTAGTGCGTTAACGAGAGATTTAGCTTTTTGCTGCTTTGAATGAGCAGGTGTGTTTATTACAAAGAGCTAAAAGCGTTTGTTAAATGGTGTTCAAACTAACTTAGTTTTAATTCCATTTAATAAACAAAAAGCCCAGCAATTGCTGGGCTTTTTGTTTCAGCTTGATAAATTAAGCCGTTTCTAAGCTAGTCTCAAAATCAAAGTGGATTTTCTTGTCCTTAACCGAAACCTTGACTGAACCACCATCGGCTAGCTCACCAAACAAGATTGCATTTGCCAGCGGCTTTTTAAGCTCATCTTGGATAACACGTGCCATCGGACGTGCCCCCATTGCTTTATCGTAGCCTTTATCTGCCAACCACTCTCTTGCTTTGGATGTAAGCTCAAGATTAACCGACTTCTTATCAAGTTGCGCTTGTAACTCAACAATGAACTTATCAACCACTTGCAAGATAATCTCTTTCTCAAGGTGATTAAACCAAATGATGTTATCTAAACGGTTTCTAAACTCAGGTGAAAACACTTTGTTGATTTCACTCATCGCATCATGAGAATGGTCTTGCTCAGTAAAGCCAATTGACTTACGTACAGTCTCTTGAACACCCGCATTCGTCGTCATCACCAATACTACATTTCTGAAATCGGCTTTACGACCGTTATTATCAGTAAGTGTACCGTGATCCATTACTTGCAGTAGAATGTTGTAAATATCTGAATGTGCTTTTTCAATTTCGTCTAGTAGTACAACTGCATGCGGATTTTTAATTACCGCTTCAGTTAATAAACCTCCTTGCTCAAAACCTACATAGCCAGGAGGTGCACCAATTAGACGACTGACCGCATGACGTTCAACATATTCAGACATATCAAAACGAATAAACTCAACACCCATACACTTAGCAAGCTGCTTAGTAACTTCTGTTTTACCAACTCCTGTTGGGCCTGCAAATAAGAACGAACCCACTGGTTTATCTTCGTTAGCAAGACCTGAGCGTGATAAGCGAATTGCTGAAGTCAACGCATCGATTGATTGGTCTTGACCAAACACTAGCATCTTCAGGTTACGATCAAGGTTTTTAAGTGTTTCTTTATCGCTTGACGAAACGCTTTGCTGAGGGATACGCGCCATCTTAGATACAATTAGCTCGATATCAGCCACGCCAATTGTTTTCTTACGTTTAGAAACTGGCTGTAAACGTTGATTAGCACCAGCCTCATCAATCACATCAATAGCCTTGTCTGGTAAGTGACGTTCATTTATGTATTTAGCACTAAGTTCTGCAGCTGCTTTCAATGCTTTTTGTGTGTAACGAATACCATGGTGCTCTTCGTAACGCTCTTTTAAGCCGTTAAGAATCTTCGTGGTATCAGCCACACTTGGTTCAAGCACATCAATTTTTTGGAAACGACGTACTAGCGCACGGTCTTTTTCAAAGATATTCTTGAACTCATTATAAGTAGTCGAGCCCATGCAGCGCAGTTTACCACTTGAAAGTAGCGGTTTGATTAGGTTCGATGCATCCATTACCCCGCCCGATGCTGCACCGGCGCCAATGATGGTATGAATTTCATCAATAAATAAAATTGAACCTGGTTTAGCCTGTAACTCTTTAAGTAGCGATTTGAAACGTTTTTCGAAGTCGCCACGGTATTTAGTACCCGCTAATAACGCGCCCATGTCGAGTGAGTAGACCACTGCATCGGCAATCACTTCAGGTACTTCTTTGTTTACAATACGATAAGCTAGGCCTTCAGCTATGGCTGTTTTACCCACCCCTGCTTCACCAACCAATAGCGGGTTATTTTTCTTACGACGACATAACACTTGTACAGTGCGTTCAACTTCGTTGTCGCGGCCCACTAATGGGTCAATATTGCCATCAATGGCCTGTTGATTCAGGTTGGTCGTGAAGTTTTCAAGCTTAGTTGGCTCTTCACCTTGCACTTCTTGCACTTCTTCATGAATGTCGTCGTGATCTTCACCGCCAATGTCGTCATCTGTTTTAGAAATACCATGCGAAATAAAGTTAACAATATCCAAACGATTAACATCTGATTTTTTAAGTAAATAAACTGCTTGGCTCTCTTGTTCAGAAAAAATTGCCACTAGCACATTCACGCCAGTAACTTCGTTTTTGCCTGATGACTGCACGTGAAAAACAGCGCGCTGTAATACACGCTGAAAACCTAACGTCGGTTGTGTTTCTCTGTCTTCCTCAAGATCAGGAATAACCGGTGTTGTTTCGTCAATAAAATCTGATAATTCGACTTTTAATGCGCCCATATCTACGCCGCAGGCGTTAAGCGCTTCCCCAGCAGAAGGGTTATCGAGCAGTGCAAGTAAAAGATGCTCGACGGTCATAAATTCATGACGACGTGTTCTCGCTTCGCGAAACGCCGCATTTAAGGTTAGTTCTAAGTCTTTGTTTAGCATTGGCAACCCCTTACTGAGATAATATTTATATACCGTTGTGACGGGCTAATTAGTTCACCCTACCTTGGTATTTATTCCTGCTCACAACTACATAGCAGTGGATGCTCGTTGTCTCGTGCGTAACGATTAACTTGTTCAGCTTTGGTATGAGCTACATCAGCGCTGTAAACACCGCATATCGCTTTACCATTATGATGAACTTGAAGCATCACATCTGTTGCTCTATCGCTATCCATATTAAAAAACGTCATTAGTACTTCTATCACAAAGTCCATAGGCGTGTAATCATCATTATTTAAAATGACCTTATATTTTCGCGGTGGTTGCAATTTTTGCTTTTCACTATCGCGAACCGTTTCAATAACACCAGAATCTTTCATGCCACTCATAATTAAATATAGTCTTGTCTTTAGAACTCAAGCAAACTTGAATAAAAAAATAAATAAATTGTTAAAAAATAGTCTAAAACACTTGACTGACTGGCTAAATAAACTACAGTCAAATATAGATTGATTAATCATTAGTCAGTCTAGCAAATTACACGGTTTAGAATAACTAAATTAGTCAACTTATAGAAGGATGTAGAAGTATGGCTTGTGGAAAAGTCAAATGGTTCAACAATGCCAAAGGTTTTGGCTTCATCGTAGAAGACGGCAGCGAGACTGATATCTTCGCTCATTACTCAACGATTGTAATGGACGGTTATAAAACACTTAAAGCTGGTCAAGATGTAACATTCGAATTGCAACAAGGTCCAAAAGGGTTACACGCAACGAATATTGCGCCTAACGATGAAATCTCTTAGGTAAAACCTATTCGAGTATCAAGCGAGCGACCTTGTTAAGTTCCTCGCTTACTCTTCCACTAAAATTTATCCTTACACTTACCTTGAAATTCCATTTGTTTACCCCAATTGATTAATTGTTATTAGCCCTTTAGAGCCAAGCTTGTTACACTCTTGTTGCTTAAATTTAGCTTTTTCGTCATTTTGACGTAAGGCTTTTGGCTAATTCCATGATTTGCTTATTTGAGCTATAAGAATTTTACAGTCTGTCAGCTGTGGTTATTTTAATACTTTGTATTGAGTGGCAACAGCTAACAGACTGCTTGCTGTTGTTTTATCAAGGTACCTAAAGCTTGGTAATTCAAAGCTATCTATTGCATTGTTGAATATGGCTAATTAAGGGTTACTGTTAGCAGTCATTACCAAACATTACGCCAACTATCTAGGAATGATGATGACATCAAAAATTATCTATACTAAAACAGATGAAGCGCCAGCTCTTGCGACGTATTCATTGTTACCAATCATCCAAGCGTATACAAACGCTGCTGGTGTTGAAGTTGAAACTCGCGATATTTCATTAGCGGGTCGTGTAATTGCAAACTTCCCTGAGTACTTAACTGAAGATCAACGTATTGATGATGCACTTGCAGAATTAGGTGAAATGGCTAAAACACCTGAAGCTAACATTATCAAACTACCTAATATCAGTGCTTCTATCCCTCAGCTACGTGCAGTAATCAAAGAGTTACAAGAAAAAGGTTACGCATTACCTGACTACCCTTCAGAGCCAAAAACTGATGAAGAAAAGAAAGTTAAAGCAACTTACGACAAAATCAAAGGTTCTGCTGTAAACCCGGTACTTCGTGAAGGTAACTCAGACCGTCGTGCTCCAGGTTCAGTAAAAGAGTACGCACGTAACAATCCACACTCAATGGGCGCATGGAGCAAAGATTCAAAGTCTTACGTTGCTAGCATGGAAGACGGTGACTTCTTCGGTTCAGAGCAATCAGTCACTGTTGCACAAGCAACTGACGTACGTATCGAGCATGTTGCTGAAAATGGTGATATCACAGTTCTTAAAGCAAGCACACCATTACTAGCAGGTGAAGTAATTGACGCTTCGCGTATGAGTGCTGCTAAGCTTCAAGCTTTCCTTGCAAAAGAAATTCAAGCAGCAAAAGACAAAGGCGTGTTGTTCTCATTACATATGAAAGCAACGATGATGAAAGTGTCTGACCCAATCATCTTCGGTCACGCTGTAAAAGTTTTCTTCAAAGACGTTTTCACAAAACACGCTGATCTTTTCAAAGAGCTAGATGTTGACGTAAACAACGGCTTTGGTGATGTATTCTCAAAAATTGAAAGCCTAGATGCAGCTAAAAAAGCTGAAATCGAAGCGGATATCCAAGCGGTATACGACAACAACCCTGCTATTGCAATGGTTGATTCTGACCGTGGTATCACGAACCTTCACGTACCAAGTGATGTGATCATCGATGCATCAATGCCTGCTGCAATCCGTTCTAGCGGCCAAATGTGGAATAGCGAAGGTAAATTACAAGACACTAGCTTTGTCATTCCAGATCGTTGTTACTCAGGTGTTTACCAAGCAACTATCGATTTCTGTAAAGAAAACGGTGCATTTGATCCAACTACTATGGGTAGCGTACCTAACGTTGGTCTTATGGCTCAAAAAGCTGAAGAGTATGGTTCACACGACAAAACGTTCGAAGTAGCAGCAGCTGGTACAATCCGTGTTGTAGACACAGCTGGTACAACTTTACTTGAGAATGCTGTTGAGCAAGGCGATATCTGGCGTATGTGTCAGGTTAAAGATGCACCAATTCAAGATTGGGTTAAACTTGCTGTTAACCGTGCTCGCGCAACGAGCACGCCAGCAGTTTTCTGGTTAGACGAAAACCGTGCTCACGATGCTGAGTTAATCAAAAAAGTAAACGCGTATCTGCCAAACCACGATACTGATGGTCTTGAAATCCACATTTTAGCACCTGTTGAAGCAACTAAATTCTCTTTAGAGCGCATCAAAGAAGGTAAAGACACTATTTCAGTAACTGGTAACGTACTACGTGACTACCTAACTGATTTATTCCCAATCCTTGAGCTTGGTACAAGTGCTAAAATGCTTTCAATCGTACCACTTATGAATGGTGGTGGTTTATTCGAAACAGGTGCCGGTGGTTCTGCGCCTAAGCACGTTCAACAATTCGAAAAAGAAAACCACTTACGTTGGGATTCATTAGGTGAATTCTTAGCACTAGCAGCTTCTTTAGAGCACTTAGCAGTTAATGCTGGTAATAAGAAAGCGCAAGTACTTGCTGATACGCTTGATAAAGCGACAGGTACTTTCCTAGCGGAAAACAAATCACCTTCACGTAAAGTGAAAGAGATTGATAACCGTGGTTCGCACTTCTTCCTTTCATTATTCTGGGCACAAGAACTTGCTGCGCAAAATGATGACGCGGAATTAAAAGCACAGTTCACGCAAATTGCTGCTGATCTTGAGTCTCAAAAAGACCAAATCGTTGCTGAATTAAACGATGCACAAGGTCCTGCTATGAGTGTTGGTGGTTACTTCCAACCAAATGATGAGTTAGCATTCAAAGCGATGCGCCCAAGCTCTACATTTAATGATATATTAGCAAAGTTAGTTTAATCTCAAACTAAGCTTACGAAAAAGGGTTATAAATTTGATAACCCTTTTTTATTGGACTCTGATCGCCAGCCATTTAGTGAGGTTAATTAGAAAAAACATTACATAAATAAGTGCTCTTTTGCTGAAATAATAGCTTGTTCTATGGCTGTATTTTTAACAGGTTTAGAAACAAACAAGTCCATACCAGCTCGCTTACATGCAGCCTTATCATCGGCTGAAGTATTAGCTGTCAAAGCAACTATGTAAGTTTTATGTACCGGGCAAATTAGTTCTTCTCTTAAAATACTAGTTGCTTCAATACCATCCATTTCAGGCATTACACAATCCATAAATATTAGATTGTAGTTATTTTGTTTGCACTTATTTATCGCATCAATACCATCGCATGCATAATCAGCAGTTAAACCTAACTTTTCTAAATGGGCTTTTAGAACAAAACGATTAATTTGATTATCATCAACAACAAGTATCGACAATGGCAAGGTTGAAAAGTCAATATTTGCGGCAGTAATAAGGTCAGACGTCTGAGCTACTCCCCTTTTTAAAGTTAATTGAATATCAAAACAACTTCCTTTGCCGTATTCGCTAGTAACTTTAATAGAGCCGCCCATGTAGTCAATAAGTTCCTTAACTATTGCAAGGCCAAGCCCTGTACCACCTTTTTTACGCTCTTTGTTTACTTCTTGTGTAAAGGGAGAGAATAGTGACTTCATAAAAGATTCTGACATGCCGACACCACTATCACTTACCCGCAGATTTAGAAGCACATCATCACCTTGTTGCTGTGCGACAGCGCGCAATTTAATATCACCTTGCTCAGTAAATTTTAATGCGTTGCTTAACAAGTTAGACACTATTTGGGTGATCCGCGTGTTATCACAGTAAGTCCAGCACTTATCACTGATATCAATATCAACTTCAAAATTTAAGTTCTTTTCTTGGTATAGCGGTAAATATAACGAAGCAAGGTCAACAAAAATTGTCTTTAACAAGAAATGACATGGCTCTAGTTTCAGCTCTCCATGGTTAATTTTCGAAAAATCGAGAACTTCATTAATAATATTAAGCAATATATCGGCGCTACGAAGCGCAACTTTCAACTTCTCTTCACGCTTTTGCTCAGATTTCTCATAAAGCAAAGTCGTCAACATGCCAGTTATACCATTCAACGGAGTACGTAATTCATGACTTATTTTTGCAAGTAAAATACTACGATCTTCTAAGGTGCGTTCTGCGTCTGCCTTTTGCTTTTTAAGTTCTTCTCGCAATAATACCGATTTAGTAATATCTTGAAATGTACCTATTAATCTTACGCACTTTCCGTTTTTGAATTCAGGTTCACCAAAAGTGGATACCCATATAGGTTTACCTTTCGCTGTGATCAATTCAATTTCGATATTCCACTGTTTTCCATCTTCAATAGCTTCTTTCACAGCAAGCTCAATGGCATCCCTACTTGGCCCTTTTTTGTAATATTCTATGGCATTATCAAGTAAGGGAGTAAAATCTTCTGGTACCTCATGGATCGCTTTTGTTTGTTTACTCCAATAAAGGCGATTTGATGCAAGATCTAACTCCCATGAACCAATCTTCGCAACTTTCTCAACTTGAGCAAGCATAGAGTTCTTTTTTATTAATTTTTTTGATGCTGAATTTCGTGCAAACTCATTTCCAAGCCATTGCGCAAAAAGCTCAACATAATCATGGGCATCATCATTAAAAGGCGGTGAAGGTTGCGGTGCAGAAAAGTTAAGAGTACCAAAGACTTTATTACCTACAAAAATAGGTGCGCCAATATAAGATTCAAGTTTGAAATTCAGATAACAAGGATGCTCTGCAATAGTACTTTGAGAGGCTTGATGAAAAGATATCGCTTTATTCGCTGTGAGCGTATGGGTGCAATACGTACCCGATAGTTCAAATTGAGTACCAACAGCAATTGCATCATCTGGAGCAATTACGTGTATGACCGTGTAAACATTATTTTCTACACGACTGATTATCGCAAAATCAAGATTAAATACATCTAGACCAAATTTTAGTAACTCAGTTATTTTCTCTGAGAAGTCAGTATTTTGATCAGAAACGATGTTGTGAAATTGGCGCAGAAAGTTCAACCTAGCTCCCTAGTTACACGAATTTTATTTTGCTTTAATAAGCATACCAAGAATTTCAAATAACAACAGTAGTAATCATAATTTATGACTGTATTTAAATTATTTATAATGACTTGCTCCTATTAAAAAAGCCCCTTTAAAAGGGGCTTTTTTGGCTATTTTAATCTCTGTATAGTCGCCTTCTATAAACAAAAGGTAACAAAGCAATGAGAAATACAAAAACGCCACCGCTACTAGATTCAGCTTTATCACTATTGCTAGTAGTAGGTACATTTTTAACAGTAACTTCTATCGATTGTTCTGTAGTTCCTTCCCCATCCGAAACTGCTACTTTGAATTTGAGCAATGAATCCTCTGAAACAGCTGGAGATTTAAATTTTAACGTTGCCGAATTCGATTGAAGAATATCAGCTTGAAGACCTTGCGTTTGTGTCCAATTGTAAGTTAACGACTGTGATTCCTTATCTGTCGCAGAAACGGTAATTACACCGTCTGCATTCTCATTAACTGTATAACTACTAGCAAGTTCAATAGTTGGCAATTGGTTTACATGCACGAATAGAACAGATTGTTCATGAACAAATTCCTCATAACCATCGTTAATGGTTAAAGAAATTGTCCCTTGCTTTGACTCTATTAGCTCTGACACTTTTAAGATTGCTATACTTTCATTTTGGTTTTCGATAGTAACTTCAGGTATTGAAATAGACCAGTGATACGTTAGCTCATCTGCGTCGCTATCTGACGTGCCTGACGCATCTAGAACGAAAGTATGCAGCTCTTCTATCGTTTCTGGAATAATAAGAGATAATGTTGGTGCGCTATTAAGACTTTCTTGGGCAAGTTTTGCGACAACCTCAACAAAACCATTTTTCACGCCGTCTAAGTCAAATTCACTACCATCTTCAATCCTAATCACTGAACAATTACTGCACTCAGCACTAAACTCGCTGCTTGCAATTATCTCTACCGATTTCCAACCACTTAACGTTAGTACGCGTGCTTGTAGCTCATCGCTCAATAAAGCGTTTTCAAGCATTGGTAAAGCAAGGTCTACTGATTCTGTGCGCTGAGCGAGCTCAACATTAATGTTTATCATGTCACTCTTCAATTGGAAGTGAGGATCTTCAACCCTCATCTGCGTGAAGGCATCAATCAACATCTCTTCAGATACATTCATATTTTCTATGAAGTGCTCACTGTGAGTTCGAATAACGTCACCTGCTCTGATGATATGAAAAACATTGTTCGTATGTACATAAGAATCAGATGCGAGTACCCCCTTCGAGGTGTTTGCTGAATTATCTAAGAAATCAACAATGCCATCACCATCACTGTCACCTATCCACTCTATGCTATCAGGGATATTATCACCATCGGTGTCCGCACTTTCATCATCAAAGGTAACATTATTAATTAATGGCACGGTCTCAGTTTTAGTCAGAACCGACTTATCATCTTTATAGATGGTATATTCAAAGGTAATGTCTCCTTGCAAGTCATCTTCAAAATTAAAATCACCTATCCGAGTAACTGAGTCATACATAGACAGCCAAACTCCATATATGAATTGGTCATCAGATACGAATGACACTTTTAGGTCTAAATGTTCATAATTTGAAAAGCCATACGCTCCTATTTCAACATAAGTATCATACCCTTTGACTAAACTCGTCATTCTCTTACCATTTTGTTTATAAGTGGCCGTGATACTGCGTGGTGCATCTTCATCTAAATAAATTATTTCAGATTTATTAAACTCTCCTGTATAACCGCCGTCATATACTTCAAGCTCAATAGAATCAACTGACGAGTCAAGCGTATTTCCTAATACTACATTTTTAATCCCTTCATAGCTGTAGTCACTAAGAGATTGAATATAATTGCCAGCAATCAAATTCAACCCCAGGTAATTATGAAGCTTACCTTTTATATTAAGCGCAACGACAGGCAGAGCATTTCGATAAATATAGGTATAAGGCTGAATATCAATACGAGGATTTATATGTAGGTTTATTGTGCCTGAGGCTGTATTACCAGCATTATCGCTTGCCGTAATATCTAAAGAGTAACGCCCAGATCGAAATTCTAAATCAATGTCTGATTCGATAGTTATTTCTTTGATGCCTGATACCTTATCATAGACTATTGACTGCTCTAGCAAGGTTTCAAACAATTGTTCTTCAGTAAATTCGCTGTTCATAGCGACGATATCGTTTTGGATGGTTGGAGCAGTCCTATCAGTTACATAGAATGTTTGCACAGCACTTGCCCTATTCCCTGCATTGTCACTAGCTGACCAAGTTATTTGATGCTCGCCATAACCTAAGCTTTTAGATGAGGGATATGCCTTTACAGCAAATCTATTGTTATCTGTTACCTCAGGATAAAGGCTACTAGGAATATCTGTTTTTTCATCAACACCTTCAAATTCCATAGGTGACAAATCAGAGAATACAGGTGGTAAATTTTCTCCTAAATTTGGATCATCTGGATGACTATCCTCACTATCAACCACACCATCTGAATCAGTATCTTCAGCTCTAGGGTTAGAACCTATTTCAAATTCAATTAAGTTACTCAAACCATCTTGGTCATAATCAAAACCTCTATCGTAAAAGTTAAAGACATTTAAGCCAAATTGAAGCTCCCAAAAATCTGGCATGCCGTCATTGTCGGTATCTAAACTAGTATCAACCTCTGGAATCCATATGATTCTATCAATAAAAGAAAAGTCATGGGATTCGTAATAAAGATCAAATTGATTAAATTTAATTGTATTAAAGCCCCTTGCTACAGGAATTAATAGTCGAGATTGATAATCACGAACTGGTATATTTTCGTTATTAACTTGAACTTTTAAAAGCCAAATATTACTGATCCTATAGTCAACAGTAATAAAGCCCTGCTCAAACATACCAGCAATAATAAACCCTGCCTTAAGTCCTTTATAACGTCCTTTACGATCTCCTTTATAATATTTGTCATCATAGTTCGGGATAATAGAAAGGCTCTTATCTCCGTCCGTAGACCAGCTATCACTTGAAATCCAGTCAACATTATTTGTTGATGACATTGTAAATCGATTTGGTAGCCCACCATTTTCAAAGCTTTCGAAGAGGTTATTTATTGCTGAAGGCGTTGAAGAGTATTCTGTTGGCGAGCTTTGCGCGTAATACTCTTGTACGTCTGTGTAACCATCTTCATCTAAATCAGAACCAGCAACATTTGTGTTAATCGGTGAAGTCATAATTACATTGACTTCGTAACCGTCAGGAAGTGCATCATGATCACTATCCGAATTCCAAGGATCGGTTCCAATGCTATACTCTTGCAGCGCAGTTAGTTCGTCATTGTCGAAGTCAGAAGATGCATCATTAGCGTCAGTTAAATTAAGCCCATTTTCAACTTCCCAAAAATCTGGCAGGCCATCACTATCAGTATCAACATCGCTCGTATTAGAAATAAACTTAAAATTATCTAGCCAAACAGCATCCTCTCCTGTAGATATTGAACCATCTTTTGAATATGAAAACTCAATAACGTTAGCACCTTCAGAGATTTTAACACTTACCGACCCTTCTTTTCTTCCAGCAATCGATTTATAGACACTACTTGAACCATTAATTTTTAGAACGAAAGAGTCGCAACATTCTTCAGACTCTATTTTATAGTCAAATATAAGGTATGCTTCCACGAAGAGACCTGTAGCACTGAATGAGCTCATTTGACTATCTGAGATTTTACCAGAGCGAATGCTTTGCGAACCATCGGTAGCAAAACTATTATCAATGTACCAATCAGCATTGTTCTCTGATGAATGATTAAACCATTGAGGAAGTTGAGTACCTTCAAATGAACTAGTTAGATTCAATTGCTCTGGAAATGAATCTGCATCTTGTGGGTCTGTTTGTAACTGAAACTCGGTGTAGTTACTAAATCCATCATTGTCACTATCAAGCATTGCATCAGTAGAGTCTGTTGAATTTAGACCATGCTCATATTCCCAGCCGTCTGGAATTTGATCTCCATCTGTATCAAGGTTATTAGGATCGCCCTGATTTAAAAACTCATTAAGATTACTCAAACCGCCATTATCATTATCCAATGATGCATCGTTCAAAGATGAATAGGCACCATTGACCTCTTTGTGAGTATTTCGATCACACGGGAATGAAAACGCAGATGATGGCTCACTGCCTGACTCCATCGAAACAGTTTTCACTTTATCATTCTCTAAAAAGCATGTTTCTCCTACTTGAGAAACTGCAAAGGCAGGATAATCTTCGCCATATTCATAACGGCCAACTTTCTCATTCCCCCCAGGACCCGTCGCCTGTGTGTGCTTAATATTATTCCACGCTTTATACACTTCATAAGTCTTTTCATTGATGATAGCTGTAGGCTTTGACTCATGTTCAGCATTTAAAATTTCAAGTTCAATTAAATATGCGTAATGAGCTTGATTACCTCTAATATAAATATAACGTTCAGATTTTATAAGTTTATAGGGTAAGTCTAATGACAATTTAGATGCTTTAAGCACCGCTAAAACGGCAGACTCTAAATCAAATTGACTGTTGGCTCTTAATTGTAATTGCGCATCATTTATATCAGTCGCAAAAAAGCCACTCATATACTGTGACTTCTCTTGAACACGAATTTGCTGCCCCCAGATAGGAAGGCCAGAATAGTATTGCTGTAGAAATTTGTTTGATGAATTTTTTCTTAATACACCATTAGAGCTATGATGAGGTAAAATAACCTCTTCAAAATAAAAACCCTTTTTTTGAAGAGACTGATTTATTAATAGTTGCTTTTGAAGTTGTGGCTGGTTGAGGGGACTTACCCTTTCGACTGTTGCAGCTTGAAGAGAGTATGCACTGAACATACTAAAAACTGCAGCACCTGCAATTAATCCCTTATGCATAATAGTTCCTTAAATACATTTTTTACTTATTATCGGGACCAAAATACCAAAAATAAACACAATCTGCACCAATTTGTTAAGCTCACATTAATTAATTAGCTAAAATTTCGAATCCATATATCAAAACTCAAACTGGTAAAATACTCAACCTCAGTCAATACTTTATCATTACAGGTTAGTAATTTTAGGCTGTCGCTATTTCAATGTCGCTGAGAATTAAATTCATCTTTTTGCTATCTACCATTTTTTTAGTGGTGGTAGCCAATACCTTCATTATCTATGTATTAGATAAACAAGGTCAGGCTAAGCTTGAGGCAGTGATCCATACTCATGATGTGCTCGATGAATCAGAAAAGCTCTACAATCAAATAACGAACGCAGAAACCGGGCAACGTGGTTATTTATTAACGCAAGATCTAAACTATTTAGAACCCTACTACGCAGCACTTGAACAAGTTAAACAACATTTTTTAGCCATCAATAGACTAACGCTAAGTAACCCCGAACAACAAAATACACTTGCAGTAATAGATGAGCTAGTCGACAAAAAGTTAGCGGAGTTAGCGTTAACTGTCACACTTGTAATGCAAAACACGCCATATGCAATCGAAGAAGCAAAAGCGATTGTTTTGACGAATGAGGGGAAACAGTATATGGACCAAATCCGCAAGCATATTTTACTGTTTCAAAATATTGAACGTGCCAAGCTAGAACAGCAAAATGCTGACTACCAAAGAAACAGACTATTCATAACTCGGTTTGTTACTTTGCAAATACCATTAATAGTGACCTTGTTAGTTTTTTGTGCTTTTTATATTAATTCAAGGCTTTTTAAACCTCTTAAGTTGTTAATTCAAAACACTGAACAACTAGAAAAAGGCGAAAGACCTAAAATGTTGACGATTAATTACAACGATGAAATTGGCTTTGTGTTAAAACGTTTTGCACGCATGAGTGACATTGTTTATAAACGAACGAGCAAGTTAAATTTTCAAGCTAGTCATGATCATCTTACAGGTGTTTTGAATAGAACAGAGCTAAAGCCTGCATTAAAGCAAGCCATTTCTACTTGCTCTAAAGACAGTAAGCTGGCCGTTATATTTATAGATATCAATAAATTCAAAAAACTGAATGATGAGTATGGTCATTTAATTGGTGACCAAATTCTCATTGAAACCGCAAAACGAATTACGTCATCTGTTAGAGCTGATGATGATGTATATCGTTATGGAGGAGATGAATTTGTCATAATTACACATAATATTGCCAAATACAGATACGTTAATGCGATGATCACTCATTTATTAGCACGTTTTGACAATCCTTTTGTACTCGAACAGCTGACATTAAATATTTCATTAAGTATTGGAGTAGCCCTCGCTCCTGATCACAGCCTAAATCATCAACATCTACTTAAACTCGCTGACCAAGCAATGTATCACGCTAAGCATGAGTCAAAGAATAGTTATCACATACACAACAATCGCGGCTAGAAGACTAATCTAAATTACTGCTTTATACGTATAAATTTGCAAAAAGCCCCATCACTATGTATAAAAAACACACACAGATTTTAATTAAGGTAGCACTATGCATATTTTATTAACAGGTGGAACAGGCCTCATTGGTAGACATTTGTGCCCTTTCTTACTTAATCACCACAAGGTTACTGTGCTAACACGCAATCCGATACAAGCTGCTGTGATACTAACTCATCAGGTACACACAGTTAAGTCGTTAGATGAAGTCAATTTTGAAGAGATTGATGCTGTCATTAATCTTGCAGGAGAGCCAATTGTCAATAAACGTTGGAGTGAATCGCAAAAGCGCACTTTACTTAATAGCCGGATTAACCTTACCCAACAAATCTCAAAAGCGATTAGCCGCTGTGAGTCCCCTCCTCACACATTCATTTCTGGCAGTGCGATTGGTTTTTATGGCCGTCAAGAAAACCAGCCAATCGATGAAAGCTTTAATGATATATACCCTGAATTTAGCCATGTCCTTTGTCGTGATTGGGAGCATGCCGCAACGAAAGCGCACGGTGATCAAACTCGCGTTTGCTTGCTGCGTACAGGCATCGTTTTAGCAAAACAAGGGGGAGCTTTAGGTAAAATGTTGCCAGCTTTCAAGTTTGGTTTTGGTGGCCCTTTAGGTCATGGTCGTCAAGGGATGTCGTGGATCCATATAGATGACATGATCCAACTTATTCTTTTTGTGCTTTCACATCAAGAGATTCACGGACCAATTAATGCCACCGCGCCAAACCCCGTTGATAATAATGAATTTAGTCAAACACTTGCGAATGTAATTTCGCGTCCTGCCATGTTGCGTATGCCTAGTTGGGTTCTCAAATTGATGATGGGAGAGATGTCAGATCTTCTACTTCATGGTCAATTTGTGCTTCCCAATAAATTACTTAATCACAATTTCCGCTTCCATTACCCAACATTGAAGCCCGCATTAGAAAGTCTGAAATTATAGTTACAATGTACTAGTTGATAAGATTCAACTAATACATAATAATTAACCTGATTTTAGTCGAGTGATTATCCAGGGAAAATCATGATGCATTTACCCACCATAATCAGCATTTCAATTTTATTGAATGTGATTATTGGGGCGTTTCTACTGTCTTTATATTTCTTGAGACAACAAGCAAGCTATTTATATTGGGGTAGTTCGTGTTTACTTTTCGTATTTGCGCAGATCACCGCATCTCTGCGTGTTTTTATCGACTTCCCCTTAATTACCCATTACTTGGCTGATTTACTCATTATTTCAGCGCCTTTAGCTGCAATTTTAGGGATCCATGCGTTCAGTCAGTCAGATAAAAAATATCATAAAGCCTGTGCATTTGTAGTGACTCTATCCATGCTGATATTGCTGCCAGTGCATGACTCCCCGTTAAACCAAATAATCACCACGGCCATTATCGCCATATGCTTTAGCTACGCTGCTTTTGCCCTCAGAAAACTACAGGTTGAGCGCATCATGCATCTTGCTTTACTAAAACTATGCTTTGTAATTCATGCTTTGATTATGCTTTTACAGTTTTCGCTTTTAGTTTCGGATTATCAAGACATTATTGATACTGATTTAACTCACATTCTCGCGGTCATTCTGATAAGCCATATTATAATTACCACTCTAACCGCCATGATCTGGCCATTAATGATGTTTTTAGAATCAGAGCAAGTACTAAACGATCTAGCAAATCGAGATCCACTCACTGGATTATTAAACCGTAGATCATTTATAACAATTAGTAACAGCTACTTAGAACAAGCTAATCATAACCTGACTGAGCTCTGCGCTTTGATGATTGATATCGACTTCTTTAAAAAAGTAAATGACCAATATGGTCACGAAACAGGAGATGAAGCACTCAAATGGGTTGCAAAAAAGATTAAAAGCCAACTACGTGAACACGATTTGGTGGCCAGAATCGGTGGTGAAGAATTTGCAGTCATATTACCTAGCACCACTCAAACTCAAGGCGAAAGCCTATCTGAACGAATTCGTTTAGCGATACACAACGATCGTTTCTTTTATCAAAACCAAGCTCTAAAGCTTACGATCAGTGTCGGTATTATTACACATAAATCGGGCACCAATAATGTCAATGAATTGCTCGCAGAAGCCGATAAAGGTTTGTACAAAGCCAAGTCAAATGGCCGAAATCAAGTTGTAACTATGGCATTTTAAATGCGGTAGTTAGAATCTTTAATTTAAGCTTTCATTGAGTAGGTTTAGCTCATTAGTGACCCACTGTTTATTTAAGCATTGTTCTAAATTCAATTGAGCAAATTTTAAAAAGCTTCGCGCCGCATGAGATAAATGGCGATCGGTGCGTACCACAAAATACCAATGACTAGCTAAATTGACATCTTTTACATCTAACATACAAAAACTTGTATCATGGGGTGGCAATACATGGCGAGAAACAACACCTAGCCCCATTCCTGAACCAACCGCAACCCGAATAGCTTCGTTACTTGCCATTTGTACTGTGTTGCTTAATACAAAGCCTCTGCTTTGCAGTTCACTTTCAAACAGCATTCGTGTGGCAGAGCCAGGTTCTCGAAGCAAAAAACGTTCAGATACTAAGTCTTGTAATGTGACCTGAGTCTGACTCGCGAGCGCATGGTTGGTTGGTGCAATAAACACTAATGGGTTTTGTAAAAACCGTCCTGCTTTTGCATGTTCTAATGAAGGTGGATGACTAAAGACATAAATATCGTCTTCGCCTCTTTCAAAACGGGCTAGCACTTCAGCCCGGTTACCTATTTCAAGGGGTAACTCAACATGAGGGTGTAAATTACTATACGGACCAAGTAACTTAGGCAAGATATATTGCGCGGTGTTAACCATGGCTATTTTACAGCGCCCTCTCTCACCACCTCTAAGCTCAGCAAGATAATCTTGATAGTCATCAAAGTGACCAAACACCTGCTGACAAGTTTGAAACAATGCAAAACCCGCTTCAGTAACATGAATTCGCTGCTGATTAACCATCACTAATGGCTCATTGACTGTTTCTTGTAAGCGTTTAATTTGCTGCGATACCGTTGGTTGCGTTAAATGTAATTGCCTTGCTGTTTCACTAATTGAGCGTGTTTTTACAACGCACATGAATACCTCGAGTAAACGAAAAGAAATATGCCTTAAATCCATAAAATCAAACCCATAGATAAAAACCTATAGGATATTATCATTTATTTTATTATTTACTATGTGATTTTTTATCTAGAATAGCGGCGCTTTTTAATCAAGAGGAGTACAAAGTGCCTGATATTGTTGTAATGTTTTTTGTTTTAGGACTCACTGCCGGATTACTTCGCTCTGACCTAAAAATTCCGCAAGCGACCTATGAAACTCTTAGCCTATTGTTAATGCTCACCATTGGCTTAAAAGGAGGTATGGTGCTGCATGGCAATTTGCATTGGCAACTTCTACCAGAAATGGGCGCTGTATTACTACTTGGTGGCTTAATACCATTGATGCTGTTTCCTATTTTAAACAAACTGCTAAACCTCTCTGTTGCTAATAGCGCAAGTATTGCTGCCCATTACGGCTCAGTAAGCGCAGGTACATTTGCAGTTGCTTTAGCCTATGCTGAATCGAATTCACTTAATGTAGGTGCTGAAGTCACACTTTATTTAGTAATGCTTGAGTTACCTGCGATTATTGTTGGATTGTTACTGTATCGCCGCCTTGGTAATGGTTCTGGACAAAACCTTTCTCTAAAAGCACTTTGGCATGAAACACTTACTAACAAAAGTGTCATTCTGCTAGTTGGTGGTGTAATTATTGGCATGATGTACGGGACGCAACAAGGGAGCCAAGTAACGAGTCTCTTAACGAACAGCTTTAAAGTTGTGCTGGCACTATTCCTACTTGAAATGGGTTTAATGGCTGCACAAACTCTGCGCCCTATTCCATGGCACCAATGGCGATTAGCATTATTTGCTCTTATAACACCAAATTTATTAGGTGCAATCGGGGTCTGCGTTGGTACTGCATTACAACTAGAATTAGGCTCTGTGGTAATACTAGCAAGCCTAGTTGCAAGTGCCTCTTACATTGCAGCCCCTGCCGCGATTAAAGCAGCCATACCCGATGCAGACATTGGTTTAGCCATGTTATGTTCTTTGGGCATTACCTTTCCTTTCAATGTATTAGTAGGAATTGGCTTATACCATCAAATAGCATTATTTATGGGCTAAAAAACGGTCACACCTTAACTTTATTAATGAGATCTTCTGAAAAGTCGTTTAATATAAACAAAAAAGCAGCGCAAGGACATGCTATGTTTAATCAAACGCTCAGCACCGAGCAACAGCATGTGAGTGATATTTTTAAGCGCATATGTACGCTTTGTAAGGTGCAAAACTATGCTGAATTAGAAAGGCACTTATCGTTAACATCAGGTTTTTGCGAGCAAAGTATTGAAGTTGCTGCAGTGCCTTATGAACTAATTGATAACGTGGCTAAAGCTTCTGAAGTTAGCTTTGATTCACTACTTAATGGTAGCGAACAAACCACAGTGACACTTGATGGGGCGTTACTACAAGCAGTAAGTAACGGTATTATTAAGAGTATAAAAAAGCTTTCTATGGCGGGGCTAATTAAAGGTGATAACCACACTCATGAAGCCCTTAGTCAGCTTGCAGATATTCAGCTAAAACAAATAAAAAATGAGCTCAAAATACAAAGCCAGGTTAAATAACCTGGCTTTTTACTAATTCTTACCTTTGTACATTTTATCGTAGATATCGGATATATTATTTTGTTTATCGTAGTAGCGCTGCAGCTCCCCAAGTGATAACTCTTTTATTTCATTACTATCAAGCCCAACAGGCTCTGCTAACTTAAAGTCTGCAGCTTGCGGTGAATTACCCATTAAGGTGGCAATTTCACTCTTTAACTGTTCAGCTTTATTAAATAGTTTAATTGCTTTGCTGATATCTGTTTCATGCTCAGCTTGTAACGTGCACCAAACTACCTCAACTGATTTAGATCTGATTTGATCTTCAAAGATATTTTTACGCGCAATCAACCATGTACTTGCAACAAGCAAGATGGCTAAAACGACAATGGCTATGTAAATTAGTTCAAGCATTACGATCCCTCGGTAAACTAAATGTTACTATACACCCAAACTTGGTTCGCAATACATCAGGAAAAAGCATTATAAATGAAGTTATAGGACTGAAAAACATCATAAATTAATGTTAACTTTTTGTTCCAAAAGGCCAGCTTGGACTAAGTAATAGTTTTAATTTGGTTTTCAAAAGACCTGGAAACAACATTACAACAGCAAGGACAATACTAATGTAGAGCACAATAAAACTATACATGTAGTGTATGTAGGCGTGTTCAGCTTGTATGTCTAACACAACAAACTTAAACCAAAGAATAAAGTGAGCGATAGAAAGGCCTATTGTTAGCTTGATGACACAAAAGAACAGCAAGCCGAACTTATAACTGAACTTTTCATGAAGCTTAGCAAGCACATACATACTAAACAATGAAGTAGCGCTTAAACCAAGATAAACATTCTGAACATTATCAACTGCATGATTTTCTTGAATATAAGTCAGTGCATATTCCATTAATAATGTTGTAAGCATATATTTCGTGACAACAACAGCTATTGTTAAAAAGTCACTAAATAACTCTTTATCTTTAACAGCTCGTATCATTGAAAGTATGAGGGCTAAGAGGTAAGACAATGATATGAGTACTTGATATGAAAACACTTCTCTGTTTTCACTGACCAATAATGCCTTGTTGTATAATTCTGCTAAGTATTCAAACATAGTTTACCCTTCATACCAAGCATTAGGATATTACTATGTGACAAAAAAAACCAGCTGTTTGAGCTGGTTATTTTGAATAGTCTATTGTTTAGTTAGGTTTTTTTTCTTTAATAATAACTATTCCACCAGAACCTTGTAGCTCTTCCTTCTTCTTTTCTTTAATGATTACGATTCCACCAGAGCCTTGAAGTTTTGTTGTATCAAAGCTTGAAGCTGGTGCTGCGTCGAATGCTAAAGTAGATAGTAATAAAGCTGATAAAGTCATTTTTTTGTTCCTTCATTGTTAAAGATAGCTTTCGTTAGCAAATACCGAGCCACTACAATAAAATTTTAGGTAAAAACTAACGACTAGGCCCTATATAAGCATAAAACCTAGCCGTTAGGCTATTTTTTATACCACGCAGGTATATAAAACGACCACTAAACAGCATCAGCACCTTTAACTCTATAAACTAACAAGCCTCTATGCCATAATTCTGTCAATTCAAAAATAAGTCAAAGCGGCCCAACGCTTAGCAAGGTTTAATGCATGGCATATCCAGAACAACAGCAACCAACAATTTATTGGCACGACTACGAAACATTTGGCGCAAGCCCGCAAAAGGACCGCCCAAGTCAATTTGCAGGTATTCGTACCGATCTCGATTTGAATATTATTGGTGAGCCGTTAATTGAATATTGCAAGCCTGCAGCCGATTACTTGCCGCACCCTGAGGCGTGTTTAATAACGGGTATTACCCCGCAAGTTGCAATGCAAAAAGGCTTAGTTGAAGCTGAGTTTATGGCAAAGATCCATGCTGAATTTAGCCAACCTAACACCTGTGTTGCGGGCTATAACAGTATCCGTTTTGATGATGAAGTCACACGTTACAGCTTATACCGTAATTTTTATGACCCTTACGAGCGTGAATATAAAAACAATAATAGCCGCTGGGATATTATTGATTTAGTGCGTGCCTGTTATGCACTGCGCCCAGAAGGTATTGAATGGCCGCTCAAAGAAGACGGTACACCGAGCTTTAAGCTCGAGCACTTAACCGTTGCCAATGGCATTGAACATGCAGCCGCTCACGATGCATTAAGTGATGTAACGGCAACCATAGCGTTGGCAAAATTAATAAAAGAAAAACAACCTAAGTTGTATCAGTTTTTCTTTAGCTTACGTTCTAAAAAAGCACTGGCTGATTTAGTTGATGTATTTAATATGACACCACTTGTGCACACTTCGTCACGAATTCCAGCAAGCCAAGGCTGCACCAGCTGGATTGCACCAATGAGCTTTCACCCAGTCAATAAAAACGCCATTATTTGCTTTAATTTGACTGAAGATCCGCAAGTGCTATTAGATTTATCAGTTGAAGAGCTACGCACGCGTCTTTACACAAAACACAGCGACCTTGGCGAAGACGAAGCACCGGTAGGCTTAAAACTCGTGCATTTAAATAAGTGCCCTATTCTCGCACCAGCAAAAACCTTGCTACCAGAGAACGCAGCCCGATTAGGTATTGACCGCGAAAAATGCCTACAAAATCTCGCTATTTTAAAAGCCAACACTGAGCTTCGCGACAAAGTAACCGAAGTGTTTAACGAACAACGTGATTACGGCGAAACCACTAACCCTGACTATCAACTTTATGATGGTTTTACCAGCCATGCTGATAAAGCAAAATTTGCTATGATACGTGATGCAAGCCCTGAGCAATTAGCCTCAATGCAGCTTGATTTTGATGATAAAAAGTTTGCTACCTTGTTATTCAGATACCGCGCTCGAAACTGGCCACATACACTTAGCCAAGATGAATTGGCAAAATGGCGCCAGTATTGCCAAAACAAGCTAATGCACGGTGAAGATAGCCCGTCGATCAGTGGCCAAGATTTCATGATCACTCTTGAGAATCTGGCTCATGAAAATGATGATAACGAGAAAAATCTGCATATATTAAAAGCGTTGTACAATTACGCACAAAGCATGTAATAAAAAACGCGACAATCATTGTCGCGTTTTTTATGGATATTACTTTTTATGTAACGCTTCGATACGCGCTAATAAACTGGATGTGTCATAGCGGCCGCCGCCTAACGCTTGTACATCGGCGTAATATTGATCAACGGTTGCCGTCATCGGCAAAGTTGCGCCGTTGGCCTTTGCCTCATCCAAAGCGATGCCTAAATCTTTACGCATCCAATCAACAGCAAAACCAAATTCGTATTCGCCAGCCCACATTGTTTTGTAGCGGTTTTCCATCTGCCATGAGCCTGCAGCGCCTTTAGAGATGGTTTCAATTACTTTTTCACCATCAAGGCCAGCTTGTTTTGCAAAGTGTAAGCCCTCAGCCAAGCCTTGTACCACACCCGCAATACAAATTTGATTTACCATTTTACACAGTTGACCAGAGCCTACTTCACCTAATAATTGGCTAAAACGGCTAAAAGCAGCCATAACAGGTTGAACAACATTAAAATCAGCTTCGTCGCCACCAACCATCACGGTTAATACACCATTTTCTGCCCCAGCTTGACCGCCAGAAACCGGCGCATCTAAAAATGCGATGCCTTGTAGTTTCGCTTGAGCAGCCACTTCACGTGCCACTTCAGCTGACGTTGTAGTGTGGTCAACTAAATAGCTGCCCTCATGCATGCTTGCCAGCACACCCTGTTCGCCATAAACAACTGAACGTAAATCATCATCATTACCTACGCACATGAAAACGATATCAGCCCCTTTTGCTGCTTTACTTGGTGTTTCAGCGTATTCACCTTGATACTCAGAAACCCACTTTTGCGCTTTAACCGTTGTGCGGTTGTAAACTGTCACGTTGTGACCTGCGTTGGCAAGATGACCCGCCATTGGGTAACCCATTACACCTAATCCGATGAAGGCGACTTTCATTGACATAAAACTGACCTATTTGAGTGATAAATTAGTAACAATTTCATTATCTCAACCGAATAACTAAAAAGCGAATGAAAAAAAGTTCATTTAAACCGTTAAAAAACACACAGGTAAAACATGGATAGTATATATCGTTTCAATGCCCAGCTTGCATCTGGTGAAAACTTTAGCCTTGAATCGTTACAAGGTAAAACAGCGCTTATCGTCAATATTGCCAGCAAATGTAATTTTTCAGTGCAAATGGCAAGCCTTGAAAAACTCTATCAAGAATATAAACAGCAAGGATTTACCGTACTCGGTTTTGCCTGTAATCAATTTGGCCACAATGAACCTCTAGATGGCAATGAGCTTAAAGCCTTTTATCAGCAACACTTTGATGTCAGCTTTCCTATTTTTAACAAGGTGTTAGTCAACGGCCCAGACGCCCACCCGTTATTTAATTATTTAAAGTGTCATACCCGTGGAATTGCACAAAACCGTGCAATTAAATGGAATTTCACCAAATTTCTTATAAACTCAGAGGGTCAACTCGTTGCGCGATATGCCCCGCGCACCAAGCCCGAAACCCTCAAAATGGTGATAGAGAGTAATTTAAATGATGAAACTGGCCTTATTCAGTGCGCAAAAGTATGAGCAACCGTTTTTTGAAAGGAATCTAACTGAATACGCTGAGTCTGTTTCGCTCAGTTATTTTGAGCAATCCTTAAACAGCAATACCACGCCCCTCTGCCAAGGTTTCGATGCAGTGTGCGTGTTTGTAAACGATACGGTCGACAAACACGTCATTGCAGATATGGCGGCTGTTGGCATTAAAGCAATCTTATTGCGTTGTGCGGGCTTCAATAATGTAGACCTTGATGCTGCCAAAGAGCATAACATCAAGGTTTGCCGCGTCCCTGCATATAGCCCAGAAGCAGTAGCAGAGCATTGTATTGCACTCATGCTAACGCTCAACCGAAAAACCCATAAAGCCTTTAACCGAGTACGTGAAGGCAACTTTGATTTAAACGGTTTACTTGGTTTTAATCTGTTTAAAAAAACTATTGGGATTATAGGCTGCGGCAAAATCGGTTTAGCGCTGGTAAATATATTAAATGGCTTTGGAGCTAAGGTACTCGTGTGCGATCCTATGGCTGGTGAAGGCCCTTATACCCTGTGCGATTTAGACACATTGCTTACCCAAAGTGATGTCATCTCATTGCACTGCCCGCTCAACGAGCATACTCATCATTTAATTGATGCTAGCGCATTTGAGAAAATGAAAGACGGTGTCATGCTGATTAACACCTCTCGTGGTGCACTTCTTGATAGCCAAGCATGTATTCAAGCGCTTAAGTCTAAAAAGCTTGGACACCTAGGCCTAGATGTGTATGAGCAAGAGTCAGAGTTATTCTTTAAAGATCACCGTGAAGAAATCATGCAAGACGATATTTTTTCACGCCTTATTAGTTTTCCGAATGTGTTAGTGACAGGCCACCAAGGCTTCTTCACCCAAGAAGCACTGAGCGAAATAGCCTGTACCACATTACAAAGTGCCAATGAAATAAGCCAAGGCTTACCATTAACTAACGAAGTTATATAAGGCAAATGCACCTTAAATTAAAAAAGGCGTGAGTTTAAACCCACGCCTTTTACTTTTATCTAGTAACTAGAAACTCGCAACTGGACTTTCTACTTCAACAACGCCACGTTCACGAATACCGCCGTCATTAATAACGGGCAGATAAAGCGAATGTACTGGGCAAACCAATAATGAGGGCCGCTCGATACTTGATGCAATTTATTACCACGCTGCCATAACCAACCAACAGTAATGAAATAGAACAGCCCCATTAAAGGTAATTGGTACTGTGTAAGTACCATAATGACTAAACCAAATAACCAGTCAAAGTTTAAGATAATCAGTGATGAGGCAATAAACACGATTAGCGTTACAAATAAGGTTGCTTTTTTGCGCTCTACACTGTGATTCTCAACTAAAAATGCCACTGGAATTTCGGTCGATGAGATGGTTGATGTCACTGAGGCAATCGACATTAAAACAAAGAATAATAAGCCAACGAGTAAACCCACTTGGCCCATTGTGCTAAACAGTTCAGGTAAAATCGCAAAAATTAACTGCCCTTCACCAACCAATTTACCGCCGCTAAATACCTCTACACCGTTATGTTGGGCAACAAAAATAGCCGGAATAATCAATAAACCCGCTAAGAAGGCCACACCGGTATCAAGCAGTGCCACAGTGCCGGTTAGTTTAGGCAGGTTGGCATCTGGCTTTAAATAAGAGCCGTAAACCATCATACAGCCAACACCTAACGACAGCGAAAAGAACGCTTGCCCCATTGCCGCAATAATTAAGTTTGCATCAAGAATTTGACTAAAATCTGGCACTAAATAGGCTGCAAAACCATCCAGCGCACCATCTAGGGTCGCGATATAAGCAATTAACGCAACTAATAACACTAGCAATAATGGCATTAAGCGACGTGACCAAGTTTCGATACCTGATTTAACGCCTTTTAAAATAATACTCGCAGTAAGAATAAGCATCAGTGGCGTAAACACAAAATTGCGCGCCATGGAGTCACTGTGTAAAAAGTTACTTAGCTCAGTAAAACCAAAGAAGCTTGCGACTGGCTCCAGCGCATAAGCGAGCATCCACCCTGCAACTATCGAATAAAAGCTCAGCATCACAATCGCACCAAAGAGGCCAATATAGCCAGCTGCGGCCCCCACTTTTGGCGCTGTGTCTTGCCATGCACTAGATAATGCTTTTACCGGATTAGCTTGCGCTTGGTGGCCTAAGTACAGCTCTGTATAAAGAGCTGGAAGCGCTAATAAGAAAATAACAATGAAATAAACAAGTAAAAATGCACCGCCGCCATGGTTTGCCGCTTGTGTTGGAAAGCCCCAAATATTACCTAAACCTACCGCCGCGCCAGAAGCTGCTAAAACGAAACCTAATCGGCTTTGAAAGCCGTCACGAACTTGTGCCATACATCTACAAATCTGTTATTATTTTTCCTCATTAAACCATAATTACAGTCAACTGCGTAAACTATTTGCGTTTGTTCGTGCCTATAAAAGTGCATTTGCTGTAAAAATAAACAAAACTAAATTCAAGCCCCGTGTAAGCGTTATACCATGAGCAGTCACTACTTTTCGAACACCCTTATCATTGAACAGCAGTGCCAAACAACGGCCAAAAAAATCATGCTTATGGATGCAACACGTATTGATGTTGCAAGTTTACCCCTTGATAAATTACTTAGTGAGTTTGAGTTAAGTGTGCTTGAAAAACGCAAAGTGCCTAGTGCAAAGCAAGAGTACTTAGCGACTCGCCTAACGTTAAAGTATTTGTATCAACATGCTTACCCTCATGACGATTTAGCGCTCAGTGAAATATCGAGCCAGTTTGATGACAAAGACAGCAAGCTAAAATTACATACCCCGGTTAGAGAACCTGTGTGGGCTTGTTTATCACATTCAAATGGTTTAATTGGCGCTGCTCTTAACCCAAAACAGCAGCTATTTGGTTTTGATATTGAACAAAGCAGTAAGCCTCGCCCTTTTATCAAACTCGCAAAGCATTTTTATCATCAAGATGAAGTTGACTTAATTAGCCGTTTTGATGCTCCCGATGAACAGGCACAGTGCTTTTTTAGAATTTGGACATTAAAAGAAGCGCTTGCCAAAGCAAGTGCTCAGCCGATTGCGAAACTACTTGCCCTTAATGTATTTGAAGAATTGAGCAAACATAATTTCAGCGCGAGTAGTAACTCTATTGAAGGTTTTGATATAAGTGTTGTGGCACAAAAAAGCACTGACTGGCAGTGCTCTTTTATTAACTTTAATGACTTACGCCGCGACTTGGCTTTCTAATAGTCGGCTGTGAATAGCCTGCACGACTTCATCTGACTCACTTTGCTCAACTAAGAAACACAGGTTATGTTTACTTGCACCGTGGCAAATTAAACGAATATTAAAATCACTCAATACCTGCATTAAGTTCATTTCTTGCTGACGTAATTGAATCTCAGAACCAATTAAAGCCACCAGCGTTAAGTTATTCTCAACCGACACATGACAAAACTCAGAAAGCTTATCTAAACAAGCTTGATCAAGCTCAGGGCGTGATGCATTTGGTGCGTTATCTAAAGTGATTGCAACACTGATCTCGGAGGTAGTAACCAAATCAACCGAAATATTAAACTCACTTAAAATAGTGAATACACGCGCTAAGAAACCACTCGCTAGGAGCATTTCTGGGCTTTTAACCGTTAACAAAATTTGGTTTTTACGTTGTGTTACCGCACGAATACCTGGTTGCTGAGACTTTTCTTTTTCAATCCATGTACCACCTAATTGCGGCTCACGGCTTGAACCAACAAACACACTAATGTGGCTACGGCTTGCCGGTAAAATAGTAGCAGGATGCAGTACTTTTGCACCAAACGTTGCCATTTCTGCCGCTTCATCAAAGCTTAAGCGTGCAATTGGGCTTGCTTTAGCGCATAAACGCGGATCTGTACTGAAAATACCCACAACATCGGTCCAAATATGCACGCTTTTTGCGTTAATTGCTTCAGCGAGTAATGCAGCACTGTAATCTGAACCACCACGGCCTAAAGTGGTCGTTTGATTGTGCTCATTGCTACCAATAAAACCTTGAGTTACCACAACATGGTCATCAAGTAGCGGCACTAAATGCTCTTTAGCAGCCGCAGCGGTTGCTGCAACATTTGGGGTAGCTTTAGCAAATTGGCTATCTGTTTTTAGCACTTTACGTACATCAAAACGCACCGCATCAAGACCTTGACCGCGTAATACTTGAGTAAATAAATACGATGATAAACGCTCACCAAAGCTCAGTAGTTCATCTTGCTCAGCTACAGACTTAGCCCCGTCTGATGCTAGCTTTTGAAAAGTCTTAAGCGTTTCATTAAAGCCATGTGCTAAATCAGCATCAAGCGATAGCTCTGCCAAAATTGCTTCTTGAATGGCGACAACGCCAGTAATGTGCTCATCACGTTCAGCCGCACTCAAATCAGCTTTACACAATGCAACTAAATGGTTTGTCACGCCCGCACTGGCACTCACAGCAACTATACGTACTTGATTATCAGCACAAATGATTTCAGCGCAGCGGCTCATAGCATCAAAGTTAGCTACACTGGTGCCACCAAATTTTGCAACAACGTAATCTGATTTTCTGTTGGCGGCTAATTGGGTATTCATGTCGTCTCCTTTTGTGGAAAACTATCCACAGTAAATCAAGAAGAACTCGGCAAGGGGGTGCTTTGAAAATAAAGAGTAGTCCATGCCAGAAGCTCTCCACCTAGTTTGGTGACAGTTTTGAGGATTCAGCCCCATAAACCGAAAAATAACCGTGACGTCCGGTTAATTTTCTCGGCGAGTACTTCCCTCATTAATGGTCATTGGCGTTCGTCACCTCACATTAATTACCTAAGTATCGCACCTCTTCTGAATGTTAAGTTAACACCTGGTTAAAATAACAAAGCCTGCTGTTAAAAGCAGGCTTCGAAAGTTAACGTTTAGACGTCTAGCTGTCAAGTCGTTTTATGAAATTAAACTGCCCGCTAAGTGCGAACCGTAATAACCAACGGTATAAGCAATTAATAAATAAACCGACATTTTAAGATAGCTCATAAAGGTTAGTGCTTTTACCTTACTCATGGCAATAATACCTGCCGCAGAGCCGATTATAAGCATTGAGCCACCTACCCCAGTTGCGTAAGTAAACGACAACCATTGCTGAGGGCTCATCACAATATCAGCTTTTAAAAGTGCTGCAGTGAGAGGTACGTTATCTACCGCCGCTGATAATAGTCCCATCAAGTAGTTGGCATATTCCGGTGCCATCAACTCATATAAGTGAGTAAATTTAGCAAGCATGCCCACTTCTTTTAATGCACCAACCAGCAATAACACACCAACGAAGAACAATAAGGTGTCGTATTCAATTTCACGAATATAATCGATGATTTTTTTGTTTACGTCTTTTTTGCGCATTAAAAATTGCGCAACCAAAAACATAAGTGATAAACCAAATAAAAAGGTTAACAGCGGCGGCACACTATAAAGCACACTCAAAGTTAACGTGGCAATAATCGTCGAGAAGAAGATAACCGCAATGGTAATATCTGTCTTTTCGATACGACGGGCTGCTTGTTTTTCAAACACAACATTACCCGACATACCCACCGACAACATCGCCGCCAGCAGTGCAACACTTGTCAGTGCAGGGGCAATTAATAATAGTAGATTAGCAATGGTGACTTTTTCGTCTAAGAAAATCATCAAGGTTGTCACATCACCGGTGATCAACGACACCCCACCCGAGTTAACACTAAATACAATTAAGGTCGCATATTTTATTAATTTTTTAGGATCTAACTTAAGTGACATCACCACCGCAAGCGAGATTAAAGTTGCCGTTATGTTGTCTGAAATAGATGAAAATAGAAATGCAAAACCACCAATCAGAAACATCAGCTTTCGTTCACTGATTTGATTTGGCATAATTTTATGAACAATATTCTGGATAAAGCCTTTAGAGTTTAAATACGCTACAAAGGTCATCGCAGCCATTAAGAATAGCCACAAAGTCGCGATTTCTAATATGTTGTGATCCAGTTGATGTTGTATGGTTTCTGGGCTTTGCCCATGAATTGGAGAGATAAATAAGATAATCCAGCATAAAGTGCCAAAAAAAAGCGTCGTTTTGGCCTTGTTTACATGGATAATATCCTCTATAACGATAAGCAAAAATGCCACCGCTATCAGGGTTAGGATAAGTGGGGTTACCATGGTGTTTGAACAACCTTTATAATAATGTAAAAATTGTAAGTCGAGTGTTTCGGCGCGGATTCTAGCAGCATAGAAAGCATAAAACTATTCTCAATTACATAATTTACTACTAATCGCCAACACCAAAGTCTGAATTTACTGGAGCCTTATGATCCCAGCTAAAAAGTTATTAAATACCCTTACTGAACATTGGGGGGTGTTAGAACTGCTATTTAAACGTTTTAAGATGGCTGATTTCAGCTTGAAAGACGTACAAAATGCGATAAAACAAAAGCAGCCTTCATGGTCAAACGAACGCATTTATAAAGAAACAAACCGTTTATTGAATCAAGATATTATCATTCCACTGGCAAAATCATCACAGTTAGAAATAAACCGCGCGATCGCCGATTTTGCGACTTTCTTGCTACAAGAAGAGCACTTAGGTCTTGCTCAAGAGATTAGCGTGCTCGTTGATGACTTAGCTCGCCTTGGCAATCGCCTTGCTAAAGCGGGTGAAATTGAAGATTACGACGAGCTTCGCCGCTTTAGCCGCATTATGGATGATCGGGTACGCAAAATAATGAAATTGTTTGCCCACAATGAAAACGCAATTTTAAATATTGTTGAGCAAGCAAAAGCAGACAACGCGGTGCAATCACTGCAAAAACGCTATCAGGCTGTAATTGAAGCGTTCGATGAATACATCGAGCCTATGCTGGAAATGGTTGATATTCGAGGTGACTTCCACGCTTGCTTTAATACCATCGAAGCGCAAATTAGCTCGCAAATAGAGCAAATTGACCGCCTTGGTAAATCATATCAAGACAAGCGCATGCTTGAACAATTACGTACTCGTATTCTAGAAATGCATTTAGTTGGCCGTGAAAGTTTACGTAAAAGCGCCGATATGTTGATGCCACTGCGTGAAGAGTTACGCCGTAACAACCTAATTACGCGTCAAGCGGCTAAAGTGCTTGGTTTAGTGCGTAAAAATGGCGTCGATAACATGTTAAGTGCAGTACAGCCTAACTTTGTCTCAGACGCGCAACGCTTTTCACTTGGTCAGCAACGTCATATTGTGGCCTATATGGCAGGCTTAGTTGACTTTGAGCACGATGAATATCAGCTTCCTGAACATGATGATGTGCCCGCCTATCAAAGCCCGCATATCCCTGATTACAACGACGTTAAAACACAATTTAGAAAACGCTTTAAAAAAGCCAGCAAAAAAGCTCAGCCGCTGCTTAGTTTCTTAGATGAAAGCTACCCAGATTTAGAAGCTGACGAAATGCTGTTCTTGTATCAAAAATTGATTAGCGATGGCGACCTTGAAATCAGCCAAAGCCAAGAGAAAGTAAAAATAAAAATTGCCCAGCAACACTTCTCTCTTTACCCATTTAACTCATCGATTGCTGACGATAAAAAAGCAACAGAGCAATAACCATGACAGATATTAATTTAGATGATTTAACACATCTGCAAGCTATTAATAAAAAGCTCACATCAGGCTACCACATTAGCGAACAAGACACGCTGATGTGGCAAGAGCTTGATCAACACATTGATGCTTATCGCGCGTTATTTAACGCCCTTGGCCATGACCTGCAACACGATAGCCGTGGCTTTTACTATTTTGGTAGCGACGAAAGCACCCCAAATATGGGTAAAATTTCGCGAGCCATTGCACTGACTATCTACATCTTGATTGAGCACTATGCCAATACCGGTAAAGATCCAATGCGTGCTTTGTTTGACGAAGTAAACGACCTTGAACTAATGCAAACCTTAGTGCAAATCAACAAGCACCTGTTTGATCAATTAGAAATCTTCTCAGGCTCAGATTTACGCAAAGACGTTTACCTACGTATGGTGCGTTTAGGTCTTGCTCGCGAAGTAGAAAATGGCTTTATGCTGCAAGCACCTATTTATCGTTATATCGATGCATTGATGGAAGTAAACGAAGAAACCTACCTAGGAGATGACGAATAATGCAAAGCCAAAGCCTTTACGGACTCAGCAAACTTGCGCTTTTAAATACCGCAGGCTATGCAAAATGCGTGATCCCACTGGATAAAAGTAGCTCTATTTGTGCACCGAATAATACCGGTAAAAGCTCGGTAATTAATGCCCTGCAATTTCCACTGATTAATGATTTGCGTTTAACAGAATGGGATGGCCACGATTTAGACGAAACCCGAAAATTCTACTTTTCGTCAGATCAATCCTATATTTTACTCGAAGCTGATCTGCCTAATGGCCCTGTGGTGATTGGTGTTGCCGGCCTAGGTAAAATAGCCGGTTACGCGCATCAGTTTTTTTGCTACCCAGGTAAGTTGAACCTTGAACACTACACGCAAGGCAAAACTATTGTAAAATTCACCAAGCTTTTTAATCACTTAAAAGAGCAAGGTTTCAATCCAATTGAATTAAAAGCGCAAGAGCTAAACGCCCTACTCACTGGCGGCGCAACCCCATTTGATGGCGATATCAACTTAAAGATGATCCCCCTCAATAACGTGCAAGACTCAGCGATTTACAAAGAAATTTTCCGCCGTATCCTTAACTTGCATAAGTTAGGTGCCAGTGATGTTAAACGCTTTATGCTACGTGTATTTGAGCGCCATATGTCAAACTCACGGGTTGATTTTTATGAAGTATGGCGACGTTCATTTGATAAAGTGAATCGCGCTAAACGTGAATTAAAAGCCCTTGAGTCAATGCAAGAGCCAATTGCAGCTCTTGAATCTATGCTTGAAAACCAAACGGTTTTAAAAGGTAAGCTTGCTGCTTATGCGCCAAAAATTGACCAAGCACTGATTGACTTTGAAACCTATCAACAAGAGCAACTCACTGAGCTAAATATTGCCCTTGAGGATATCGAACACGAAAAGCACGAGTTCGAACAAAAGCAGCAGCTTTATATTCAACAATCGCGCGATATTGAGCGTAAACAAACTCAAATTGAACAGTGGTTTTTAGACTATCGAGCGCTTAAATCTGAGTTTGAATTGGTTAATAAAGCCACTTTAAAAGTCAGCCTTACTCAGCTTAAACAAGATTATGAATCGCTATCGCATTCATTAAGCAGTGCCCAAGGTCAAAGCTTGCACACCCTTGATTACCGTATTAGCGAAACACAAAAGCAAATCAAGAGCTTAAAACTGCAGTTAAAGAACCTCGAGTTCAATTTATTCACCCGTATGCGTGAAGATTTATCTTTGAAAGAAGTTGAAGAGATTTCGCGTATTCTGAACCCAGATATCTTATCGTTTGCCACCACCAGCAATGGTGATGTTGAGATTACAGACGAAGATGCCTTTGGGGAGTTCTTAGAGCAGTTATCGGCTAACGTGAAAGGCGGTGTACTAACTCTGCCAGGTGCGACGATTAAACTTAAAAAGCTAAGCCCAGTGCAAATGCAAACGGGCGAAAATAAGGAGCAATTAACCGCACAACTTGCTGCCCTTGAAAACTCACTGAAAGAGTTTAAACAACAACGCGAAGTCGCTGCTAATGTCGCCGAAAAGCAAAAAGAAAAAGATGCCTTGTATGATGAACTAATGGCTTCAGAAGAAGCGTTAAAACGCTTTGAACAATTTGAAGTGATGCAACAATCTGTCGATGCACAAACCCTGCTAAAAGAGCAATTAAATGCAGAGCGCGAACAAGTTGACGACTACCTGCAAGACATTCAAAAGAACAGTGGCTCAATCAGCGATCGTCGCTCAATTATCAAGTCGAAAAAAGATCTGCTTGCCCGCCAAGCTGACCGTTTGCGTCAAGTTAAATCTGAACGTATCGATCACACACTTGACTTTTACTCAGGCAAAGTCACTCCATACATGATTGAAATCAATATTGATTTTGATAACTTAAGTGACCTCATTCACCACTTCAATAAAGACTGCCAAGAGTTACGTAACTTTGATATCAACGTACGTAACACCTACCTGCATATTTACAATGCAGGTATTACTAAATTTGATAACGAAAACGATGAGTTTACTAAATACGAAAAGCTTATTAGCGCGTTTCATAACATTGATAACGAGCGCGATGCGGTTGAGCGTCAAGGCCGAGTTGCTTTAACTGAAGTAGCCGCCACCATAAAAGGCTTGCGTGAAGACTTAGATCGCTTACGCCGTGAAATGAACAGCTTTAATAAAGGGATTAGTCAGCACCGTATCTCTAACCTTCAAGCATTTAAAATTAATGTTATTCCTCGCAAGATGTTGGTTGATAGCATTGATACCATTATTAGTACCTCAAATCAGTTTGAGCAAGGCGATACCCTAGACCTATTAAGCCAAGAGCCTTATAGCGAATCTGCAGTAAACGAAGCGAAAGATCATTTGATTAAGCTTGCCTCTGAAAAAGCTGGTTTAACACTGACCGACTTATTCGATATTCGTTTTGAAGTAGTAAACCGTGCTGGTGAAACTGAGCACTTCGAAAAAATTGACTCAGCCGGTTCTAACGGTACGCGTATTACCATTAAGTTACTTTGCGGCATGCTGTTTATTCGTTACTTATTAAGTGATCAAGAACAAAACTTGTATCGTATTCCGATTTATATCGATGAAGCAGCCGATATCGACCCACAAAACCAAAAAGCAATTATCGAAACCGCGCTTAGCTTTGGCTTTGTGCCGATTTTTGCCTCAGTTAAACCACAAGTTAGCTGTGATTACATCGTCCCTATTCGTACTGTTAAAGATGGTGCTCAAAACTGGGTGGATGAAAAAGACTGGATAGAAGTGGAACACACTGCTTAATTACAAACTATTACAGTACTTTTTTATAAATGTGCCATAGTTTTTAAATAATCATTCAGTTGAGTATTTTTTGTGTTATGTTATCAATCAAGTAGTGGAAATTTTGCCAAGGAGCAAACAATATGAAGAACTTATTAATCGCGACGGCTGTACTATTTTTAGCAGCCTGTGCTAAAACGCCTGATTGGGATTACGACAAATCAGCCGATTTTAGTAATTATAAAACCTTCTCTTGGGTACCGAATGCCAGCTTGACTAAAAATGTATCGAACTACCAAATTAGTCCTTTAATGGAAAAACGGGTTCGTGAAGCCGTTAATGCTGAACTTGAAAAAAGCGGTATGAAGCTAGTTGATTTAGCACAAGCAGATGTGCTGATTAACTACCATGCCTCTGTTGATACTAAAATTGATGTAGATACCTTCAACGTAGGTTACGGTGCACGCTGGAATTACTGGGGTATGGGTTATAACACGCAAACAACTGCTCGCGAATACGAAGTGGGTACGTTAATTTTAGACGTGGTAGACCGTGCTTCTAACCAATTAGTTTGGCGTGGTGCGAAAGAAGGTCGTTTGCAAAAGAACCAATCACCTGAAAAGCGCACTGAAGTTATCAAAGAGACTGTTGCTAACATTCTAAGTAACTTCCCACCAAAACCTCAGCAATAAGCCTTTTACATAATTTTGAAAAGCTCACAAATTGTGAGCTTTTTTGTTTGTGAAGATCAAAGTTTGCTATGATGCTTTAACTTAAATAACTCTAAATGGAATTAGGGGTCTTAGAGAAAAGATCCAAAAAGGAATAAAATGAAATTAACTTGCCCAAACTGTAAAACCATAATTGCGACTAAAGATATAAAAAAGGTTAATACAAACAGCCTCTTCATTGAAAATCAATGCCCTTCTTGTCAAGCATGGTTTTGCTTAAATAAAACACAGACGATTTTAAAAATTTCCGGTATTTCTCTATTGTTAATAACTAGTTTGCTTAATATTTTTAATATTAAAGCTGAATATAGCCTAGCTTTTTCGGTCATTGGATTTATGGGTATTTTTGTTGCTCTCATCATTACTTTCTTTGGTAAATATGATGCGGTTAAAAATAAAAAATCAAACTGAAACACACATCTTTTTTAAATAATAAATAGACACAGCTCTTATTGCACAACCGCGCCTTAGCGCGGTTTTTTTGTTACCAGCTGAAATCTGGTTGGAGTGGTATAACTCAGTGATTCAGATACAATACCTGCAATTTCCAGTGTGCTCTTAACGGCCACTGCAACGAGTTAATCAAAATAATAGAGAGTTTTAGATGGTACGCGCAGTACAGCTTACACTTCCCGCATTATTCGTCACTTGCTCAGTGCTAGCAGAAGACACCAACAATATTGAACAAATCACCGTTGAAGTTTCAGCAACCGCAAATAAAGAGCCTGTTGGTACCTTTGATGCGCCGGTATCAAACTTAGAATATGACCCACGTGTCGATTTGCAATCACGTAACATGGCTGAAGCACAAGCTGATGTCACCATTCGTGGTGGTATCTTTGAAAATACTGGCTTTCGTGTTGGTAGCAGTACATTATTCGACCCGCAATCTGGTCACTACTTTGCTGAAATTCCAATTGCGCCACAAATGCTAACAGGCCCTTCAGTGCTTACAGGGGCTGATAATGCCCTTTATGGTATGAATAGTTCGGTTGGCACAGTTTTATTTGGCTGGCGCCCTATCACGAGTACTGGCAGCGTTTCACTTGGCACAGGTACGAATGGCTTTAATTTACAAAGCATTCATGCTGCCCATAGCCAAAAGCTGGATAGTAAACCTGATTGGCGATTAGGTTTTGAGGGTGAATACTCGCACTCAAAAAGTGATGGCTCAATTGATAATGGCGACCACGACTTTGAACGTGCTTCAGCGCGTATTCAACTTGCAAGCTCTACCTCACAAACTGATTTAATGTTCGGACGCCAAGAGAAGTTTTTTGGTTGGCCAAATCTATACACGCCATTTAATTTTAATGAAACTGAAGATCTTGAAACCAAGCTTTTCATGCTCAATCACAAACAAATGTATGGTGAGAGCAATACCTTTGAAGTGACTGGCTATTATCGTAAACATAACGACCATTATGTTTTGTCTCGTGAAAACCCAGCTATTTTTGAAGCGTTTCACGAAACCACCGTTAAGTCATTAGCACTCTCTGGGCGTCACCGCTTAAATAATCGCTACGCAATTAATTATGCTGGGCAATTTATTGCTGATGAAATTGAATCAACGTCTCTTGAAAATAACTTTACGTCGCGCAATTACACTAAGCTAAGTATCTTACCTGAGTACAAATCAGCCCTTACAGCGAACAAAGAGCTTACTGTACGTGTTGGTGCTGCATTTGATGATACTAACCGTGATAGCTCAGATACCTCTTTTATTGCCGATGCCAGCCTTAAAGTAGCTAATCATAATGGCGGTGAACATACTTGGTATGCATCATACGCAGAAGCAACACAAGTTCCCGGTTATACCGCCATCGGCGGCAGCGAAACGGGCGGATTATTCAGAAGTAACTACAGCCTTGAGCGCGAAACAACCGATAACCTTGAGCTAGGTTTACTGATTGAACAGTCTTCGTGGCGTTTAGATTCAGCTATTTTCTACCGTAAAGATAAAAACCTGACAGATTGGACATATCGCTTTGATGCAACCTCAGCTCGTTTTGCAAACCCGGTTGATATAGACACCTTAGGCGTTGAGTTTTTAGCGAATAAATCGTTTGAAAGCACTGAGTTGATTGCCAGCTACACCTACTTAGAAAAGTCAGAAGACTATGGCGCGGCAGATATTGATGCGAGCTTTTATGCGCTTAACTACCCTGATCACCGTGTAACACTGGGTGCAGTATGGCAACCAATGGATGTGCTTGAGCTACGTATCGATAACGAATGGCGTAAGCAACATAGTAACCGCTTACGTAACTCTGATGATGAAGCCTTCTTCACGCAGTTAACGCTAAAGTTCACCCCTGCCCAGCTTGATAATGTGTTTATAACCTTTGCAGCTGACAACATTTGGGATGAATCTTTCGAAGAAGTCCCGGGTACCCCTGGCCGCGGCGAACAATATACTCTTAGCGCTACCTATACATGGTAAGCAAAAACAAAAATGCCAGCCAATTGACTGGCATTATTACTATTCATGAATAACATTATCTAGCTAAAATTTTTCACAAGCTTCGGTATTAAGCTCAAATAAGAAAGCCTATTTTCTTTGTGACTAAGTTCATTCACACTTTCATGATCAAAAAATTGTAAGCCCGAAAGCTCATTCTCAACTCGGCCTTCGAATGGTTGTATCAATTGGCTTTTATCTACATTAAGCTTGATATTAAATAATATTACAACACTCATCGTGTTAGTTAGAATAAATGAATTAAGGTTTACCCAATCAATCATTGAACTGGTTATATTCGCCTCTTCAAATGCTTCTTTTAGTATATTGTTTTTAATATCTATAGCCTGCTGCACTACCAACTCATCTTTTTGAAGCCCACCACCAATAAGGTCAATAAATTGAGCACCTGACTGTGTTGATTTTTGACCAAATACAAACAAGTCATCACTTGTCGATATTAGCGCCCCTGTATTTATATGGTATGGAAAGTAGCAACTCGCTAGGTTCTGTTGTTGGCCTAATTTTATCAAAGAGCGAATTGTAGAATATGGGATAGTACTCAGATTTAATTGCAATGAACCTCGTTGTATTTCATCAATATTTTCTAATCGATAATACTGCCCATCCCAAATTTCTGTGCCTGCGCTTTGCGCATCTGCTATAACCTCATACCAATAACCTTTTATAACTTGTTCGTATGGCGCTATATTTAGGCTCGATTCCGATGCGATAACATCATAACTTTCAATCTCCGAAACATTTCTTATTAGTATTTTAGAATTAGGCATCACAATTAAAAGTCCAAAAATTGTTACTCTATAAAGAATGCATAAAAGCTGATAACAAGCTCACTTATTTCGAGAGTTTGGCGGCCATTGGTGTAAAATTAAGGCTTGCTGCTATCCATGCACTTAAAAATATAGCCATACTCATGATTATTCATTCGACAAGCATCTATAAAATGACTTCTTCGATTTCTATTAAGCAAATGATAATAGCTTGGTTCATATATAGAAGACTTTTTAATAACTATCTCTACCTTCAGGTTACTTGAAGCCTTCACATTTTTATCGCTCGCGGCCAAAAGGTTAAAATTAATGTTACTGCTTGACTGCTCAGCGGAGATTTCTCCTTTTAAAATATACTCTGTATTTTCATAAAACTTCTTGGCTAAAAAAGACAAATTAGCGTGGGGTAATTTTATACTAAAATAACCTGACTCATCAGTAATGACCTTTTTTACTAACTTTTTATTATTTAATAAATAAGAAAACTCGATTTCAACATTAGCAACAGATACATTGCTATTAGAGTGTGGTGGGTTCAGCTTTCCATTTAATAAAAATGTGTCCAAATAGAAATTAATTTCACCATAATAATCTACGTCTACGTCCACCTCTTTACCTCTAGCAGAAACCATTAAAGTGAGTTCGCCAAATATAGCCCTTGAACTAAAAAATGATTTAAACTCCTCGAAAGACTTAGGTTTAAGTATGCCATCCACAACATGGAAATAATGTGATATATCAACAGATGGTTGTTTTTCTAGATTTATTTCTCTACCGTCAACTCTGGCTAATTCAATGATAAAAGAGGGGTTTTCATCTATGTCTATCGGTAATTTATTATGTGAGAACGAAATATCAAAACTCGAAAAGTTTTTATCAATCGTATTTTCTGTAATACTGGAGACAGACATATTTGCCCACTCAGCATAGCCATGATTTTCATTAAGGGGAATATACACTGAATTAGTTTGGTAGTTTTCTTCAGTTAAAGTCACCTCACCAAATGAAGATACTTTACCAATTAACGAAATTGTATTTTTTATAGTTGGGTCAACATTGAGTGTGATATTAACCGTATCAACCATTTCACCGACAAAATCACCATTAATGAAAACAAGCATATCATCAAAAAGGCTTTCTGAATCATCTATCGAGTCCCCATAATAGCCATTGTTATAGCCCATAGTTACATCAACTGATACTGTCTCTGTAGATGAAGAATTACATGTAATAGGCAAAAGAAAACAGATAAAGCAAAGAAAAGCTGAAATTGAATTGACCATTATTTAATCCTTTAAACTAATGTCATCCATTAACGTTAAACTCATAGGAATGAAAGAGCAATTAAAAAAGTATGCCTAGTACTTCAACTTAATAAATGAAGCAGCAAATAAAATTACATACCTAAAAGTTTCCTTAAGACATTAAGTCATCTGCTCAAGCTCGGTAATTAAATACAGTGCTTGTTCGTTAGTGGTGCCACATACATCGATGGTAGCAGAAAAGTCACTACACACCTTAGGCCTTGATTCATCACCAAATAATTTACATAGGTTATTATCATCAAGCTGAATACAGCGCTCTCCCGCTGCTTTCCCATTGGGCATTCCTGGGATCGGTGAGCTAATACTGGGTGCAATACAACAGGCGCCACAGCCTAATCTGCATGCCATTTTATCTGTCATTGAGTACCTCTTATAGAACCTTTGTAGCGCCTTTGTAATATGTGTAATGGTTTGTTACATCTTCAAACGCCTTGTAAACACTTTATTGCGTATGCTTAGCCTATCAAATTTATTTTTAATTACCGTCAACCGTGAGGGACTATCCCGTGGCTAGTAAAAAACAAATCATTCTCCCTATCGCCGTATTAGTCGGCGGACTTGGAATGGCATTCGCATTTGCCTCAATGAAGCAACCGCCAGTAGAAAAACCAGAACAAGATCTGCGCCCGCTTGTATCAATCAAACCGTTAAGCTTTGACGCCATTACCCTTGATGTAAAATCATACGGTATCGTTAAACCTAAAAACCAAACTGAGCTTGTTGCGCAAGTAAGTGGTCAGGTTGTGTCGTTATCAGATCAATTTGTACAAGGTGGATTTGTTAAGCAAGGCGACATTCTAGCACGTATTGACCCAAATGATTACGAAGCAGCACTCATTGAAGCAGAAGCAGGACTAGCCCAAGCAAGCTCTGCACTTGAGATAGAACGTGCACAGGTGTCAGTTGCGCAAGCTGAGTGGGACCGCATCAAAGGTGACTCAAACCAAGTTATCCCTTCTGAGCTTTATTTACGTAAACCACAACTTGCTGAAAAACTTGCAAGTTATCGTGCTGCGCAAGCGAGTGTAAAACGCGCAAAACGTAATCTTGAGCGCACATATATTAAAGCGCCTTACAATGCGATTATCGACGAACGCCTGATTAGTCTAGGTAGTGTGGTAAACCCAGGTAACAGCTTTGGTAGCCTGAGCTCAACGTCACTGGCTGAAATTCGTTTACCTGTTGCTGATAAAGATCTGCAATACCTAAATAACCAAGGAATTGGTGCAAGCGTATCAATTAATGCTGAATTTGCAGGTAAACAAACAACGTGGCAAGCAACTATTGTTCGTAGCGAAGGAGTTGTAGACCAACGTAGCCGCATGAATTACTTAGTAGCACAAGTAGCAACGCCTTATGAGCAAAAGCAGCCATTACGTTTTGGCTCATACATTAACGCCACTATCGAAGGCCGAGCGTTAGACAACGCGATTGTTGTTCCGCACCATTTAGTTAAAGATAAAAAAGTCGCTGTTTTACAAGATGGCGAAACGCTTACCTTTAAAACACTTAACATCGTTCGCGAGCAAAATGGCATGGTGATCGCCGATAATGGCCTTGCTAATGGTGAGCAACTGATTACCTCGGCACTCGAATACCCAACTGAAGGCATGGCGGTCAAGTTAGATGACGCAACACTGAGTGTGCCAACAACGCAGTTAGCGTTAAAAGAGGAATAAGCCATGACCACGCACAGAGAAAAAGGGCTTATTGCCTGGTTTGCTCGCAACCCAGTTGCTGCAAACTTACTTATGATTTTCATTTTAGTGGGTGGCTTATTGACGGCAATGTCGGTGCGTAAGCAAATGTTCCCACAATTTGAGAGTAACTGGATCAGTATTCAAGCTGTCTACCCAGGGGCTGCGCCGCAAGAGGTAGAAGAAGGCATCACCATTAAGGTCGAAGAGTCTTTAGAAGGCCTCGAAGGCATTAAACGTTTAATTACCTATTCGAACCGTGGTTTTTCACAAGCTTGGATCGAAATCGAAGAAAAGTACGACCCGCAAGAAGTACTCGATGAAATTAAGATGCAGGTTGATTCAATCAATACCTTCCCTGCAGAGATGGAACGCCCAATTGTTCGCCGCGAAAAGTTTGAGCAAGAAGTGATGATACTCGCGCTGTATGGCGATATGAGTAACTACCAGCTCAAAGAACTTGGTAATGATATTAAAGATGAGCTACAAGCTTTACCACAAATTAACTTGGTCAACTTTTACAGTGGCTTAAACTACGAAATTGGCATCGAAATTAGCCCAGATAAGCTACGTGAGTATGGTTTAACTTTCCGTGATATTGCCACAGCCGTTCGCAGCTTTTCTGCCAATATGTCTGCAGGTCAAATTCGCTCTGAAAATGGCTACATTTCAATGCGTGTTGAAAACCAAGCATATCGTGGTAAAGAGTTCGAAAATCTGCCTTTATTACACTTACCAGATGGCGCTCAAGTTTTCTTAGGTGATGTAGCAACAATTAACGACGGCTTTGAAGAAGGCTTACAATACTCTAAGTACAACGGTAAAAACTCACTGACTTTTGAAGTAAATGCTTCGAAAGATCAAGACATCACTAAAGTTGCTGCGGTATTAAAAAAATACCTAGCAGATAAAGCACCACAGTTACCAGCAGGTGTAAAACTATCACCGATTGTTGATTTAACTTACTACCTTGAAGGTCGTCTAAACATGATGATCGACAACATGATTTGGGGTGGTATTTTAGTGATGGTGGTACTGGCGCTATTTTTACCACTACGCTTAGCGTTTTGGGTAATGATGGGCTTACCTGTGTCATTCCTAGGTGCATTTTTAATGATGCCACTTGGCTTTATTGATATCACTGTTAACTTAGCTTCTTTATTCGCATTTATACTGGTGCTCGGGATAGTCGTTGATGATGCTATTGTCGTCGGTGAGTCTGCCAGTGCTGAAATTGAAAAGCACGGTCATAGCCTAGATAACGTAGTCCGCGGCGTAAAACGCGTTGCTATTCCTGCAACCTTTGGGGTGTTAACTACAATTGCCGCATTTTTACCACAAACACTGGCATCAGGCCCTGGCTCTGCGTTTTCTAAAGCCATTGGTGGTGTAATTATCCTATGTTTAATTTTTTCATTAATTGAGTCAAAACTAATTTTACCGGCTCACTTAGCAGCCATGAAAAATAAACCTGCGAACCCTAAAAATCCATTACATCGCTTACGTTTAGGTATGGATAATAGCCTCAAGAACTTTGTTGATAATTACTACACACCATTTATTGGTCGCTGTATTCATTACCGTTACACCGTGATTGTTGGCTTTATCTGTGTGCTTATTGTTAGTGGCGGTATGTTCGCTGGTGGCTTAGTGAAATTTGTTGCGAATCCTAAAATTCCACATGATTTCCCGCGTATCTCAGTTGAAATGAACTTATCTTCTTCTGAGCAAGCAACCCTTGAGACAGCGCAAACCATTGAAAAGCTGATTTTAGATGTCGATAAACAACTTGAAGAGCAATATGGTCAAGCGATGATCCGCGATTTATCGGTTAGTTTACGCGGTCGTACAAGTGCACGCATTATGGCGATTTTGGTCGAACCGGACTTACGCCCTATTGATACCTTCCAATTAAGTGCAATGTGGCGCGAACAAATGCCACCATTGCCAGGTGTGAAAACGCTTAATATTGAAGACAGTATCATGAATGGCGGTCGTGATGACGGTGATGTGAGCTTTCGCTTAGAAGGCAAAGATATCAATAAGCTCAAAGAAGTGGCTGCAAAGTTAAAAGAAAAGCTTAATAGCATGCAAGGCGTAGGTGATGTAAATGACTCACTACAATCTGCAACTGACGAAGTTCAACTTGAACTTAAACCGCTTGCTTACAGCTTAGGTTTAACCCTTTCAGATGTGGCATCACAAGTTAGCTTTAGCTACTACGGTTTAGAAGCGCAACGTATTTTACGTGACGGTGAAGAGATCAAAGTAATGATCCGCTACCCTCGTGAATCGCGTAACGCAGTAAGTGACATCACAGATGCGCGTATCATCACGCCAACGGGTGTTGAAGTACCGCTTGCTGAAGTTGCTAAAGTTAACATTGTAGATGGTGTAAACCGTATTCGCCGTGAGAACGCTAAACGTACTGTAAACGTTTGGGCTGCGGTTAATACTGACCAAGCTGAACCATTTGCCATTGCAAAAGAAATTCGTGACGAATACTTACCTAGCCTACTGAAAAGCTACCCTGGTGTAGAAAGTAATGTGGCAGGTCGTATTCAAGAAGAGATGGATAGTGTGGCAGAACAAGTACGTGATTTTGCTTTATCAATGATGATTATCTTTGCGTTACTTGCTATTCCACTTCGCTCGTACTCACAGCCATTTATCATCATGTCGGTTATTCCATTCGGTGTCATTGGTGCAATGTTTGGCCACATGATCTTAGGTATGACAATGAGTAGCCTATCAGTATTCGGTATCATCGCTGTTGCAGGTGTTGTCGTAAACGACTCGCTAGTGATGGTCGACTTTGTCAATAAAGCCCGCGCCGAAGGTGTTGCAATCAAAGAGGCTGTAATGCAAGCCGGTGCGCGTCGTTTTAGAGCAATATTACTGACCTCGATTACAACCTTTATTGGTGTATTACCAATCATTATGGAAACAAGCTTACAAGCAAAAATCGTTATCCCAATGGCTGTATCTCTAGCATTCGGGGTGTTATTTGCAACGGTCATTACGCTTATTTTAATCCCTTGTCAGTACGTCGCCTTAGAAGACTTCAAACGCTTAATTGGCAAGCTAAGAGGTAAAAAAGCAGAGCCAGAAGCAAAATTACAAACAACCAGTCATTAATCCCCTCTCAAAATCCCAACCGAGCGCTTGGCAAGCTTACTTGCCAAGCGTTTTTTATTTAAAAATATGTTCCTATAAATCCTGTTGTTTTGCTAAGCTTAAATGAGCAAAAAAGAAACAATTCAAAAAATAACTAAATACGTTATAAGGACATAGCTATGAAAATTCTGCGCTACACAGCTTTGCTCAGTTGTTTATCAATTTGTATGCCAGTGCTTGCTGAGAACCAATACTTGCAACAACAGCTTGAACCTATTCTGATTGGTGAATCTCACAGTATAGAAGGACAACAAATCCACTCCCCAGAAATGACTGTTGCCACCTATAAAGCAAATAGTTTTGAACGAGTATGGGATGACAACAAATATGCCAAACAAGCGCTAAATTTAATTGCGCAAGCAGAACTTGAAGGGCTATCTCCTAACGACTATCACTTTGATACATTAATGGCGCTGGCCAACGAAATAGAGAAACGCGGAGCAGATGCCGTCGAAGCACAGTTTGATGTTCTAATGACAGATGCCGTCATGACCTATGCAAAACATTTAATTCGCGGAAAAGTAAATCCAAAACAATTGGCAGCCACATGGAACTATGAACAGTTTGATGTCAGCCCAGATGCTGCAGCGGCCTCATTACTTAAACATGTAAAATCCAAAAGCCTTGATAAGGGACTTGAAATCCTCAAGCCTGTTTTACCTCATTATAAGCGCTTAAAAGCCGCCCTCGAGTTTTACCGAGAGCTTGATGCCACTGGCGAGTTACCTGACTTCGCACTGCAAAATAAGGTATTAAAACCCGGACAATCAGACCCAGCAGTACCGCTTTTAAGACAAAAGTTAAAACGACTAAAGTATTTTGACGGCAGTAACAGTGATGCCACTGATTATAACGATGAGCTAGTCGCAGCAGTTAAACGCTTTCAAAATGCCCATCAAGTTGCTGATGATGGTGTGATTGGCAATGCGACGTTAAAACTACTCAACAAAGATTACAGTGAGTACGTTAATGATATTTTAGTAAACCTAGAGCGCATTCGTTGGGTTGATAACACGCTCACAGAGCGCTTCTTAGTGGTAAATATCGCAGGCTACTTGCTGTACTTGTTTGAAGACAACAAATTGAAATGGCAAACCAATGTAGTTGTAGGCAGAAACTACACCAAAACCCCAATTTTTAAAGGGCAAATGAGTTATATCGTGATGAATCCAACGTGGACAGTACCGCGGAGTATTTCAGGTGGCATCATCAAAAAAATGAAAGAAAACCCAAACTACTTAACCGAGAAAGACTTTGTTGTGGTTGATAGTCGCCGTAACCCAGTTGATAGCAAGAGTATTGATTGGCCGAATGCTAGCCGCAAAAACTTCCCGTATTGGTTTGTACAACAGCCTTCAGAGAATAATTCATTAGGGCAAATCAAGTTTATGTTCCCAAATAAATACTCAATCTATTTGCACGATACCCCTGCAAAAAGTTTATTCCAGCAAGACCAACGTGCATTTAGCCACGGCTGTGTAAGAGTTGATGACCCATTCACCTTAGCTGAGAAAATCTTAGAAATCTCGGATAATTGGAGCCGTAGTGAAATTGATGACGCCATTGCAGCGAAAGAAACTAAAAAAGTCAGCTTATCAAAACCGCTGGATGTACTTTTAATGTATTGGACCGTTGCGGGTAACGACGAGGGCCTACAATTTTATACCGACGTTTATAATCGTGATGGCGCGTTATTAAAAGCACTCACCACACCATTAGCAAACAATACAATTTAGAGGTCACTATGTATTTCAGCCGTATTATTTTTAGTGTGTGCTTAGCGTTAACTACATGCTCTGTTGCTGCCATTGAATTAACTGATTCGCTGCACAGCCTTGTACTTGATGCAAAACAAGTGCTAACAATTGATAACACGGCTGATTTTACTCCAACTGCAGTTTCAGATGTTGAGACAGAGCGATTAGGGCCAAATAGCATTGCCGTTTATGCCCCAGAAAATGCAGGGTTTTATAGCCTAGTACTGAGTAACAACAAAACGAGCAAACGCTTACTCGTTATAGTGAAAAAACCATTCAATGCTAACAATAAGCAATTGAATAATTACCAAATCGGCCTCTACCCTGCCCCTTATAAAGGCTATACACAATACAGTGCGCCAAACGGGTTTATAGAAGTTTTTGAGAAAGACTTATCACGCCAGCTGACTCCTCATGTGCAAGTTAAAAATGTAATTTGTAAGCAAGTGAGTGGCTTTCCAAAATACCTTTATGTCAACAACGATGGCTTGATGATGCTCGAAGATCTGCTCTCGTTTATACAAAATGAAGGGATTAAAGTCAGCAAATTTGCCTTTATCAGCGGCTATAGAACACCCCACTACAATCGCTCAATTGGTAATGGCAAACACAGCCGACACCAATACGGCGATGCCTTTGACCTATATATAGACGAAGATGGTGATGGCCGAATGGATGATTTAAATGGCGATGGCAAACTAACGATTGCTGATGTTGACGTGCTTTATAAAGTGTTTGAAAAGTTCCAAAAACACAGTCGCTATAATGGCGGTATTGGTCGCTATAAACCTGCCTCCCATCACGGTGGTTTTGTTCACATAGATAACCGAGGATTTACCGCTAGGTGGTAATACAATCCTCTTACAACCCTTGTTCAAATATTATCCGATTGCATTATTGCCGCTTGATTGGTAAGTTGTTGTGATTAATGGAAATACTACAATAACAACAAAGGGAATTATGCGCTTTATCCTCTGCATTTTTTATATTTCAGTCCTCAGTGGTTGTCAGAGTTTTATTGCTTATCAAATCACTCAACCTGTAGAAGAGATATCTTACGGTGGCCCTGACGACCCAATGTTGAATACCGTTTACGAAGGTATACCTCACAAAACATGTAACACTATGCATAACTGTATAGCAGTTAGAATATTTTCCCATAATGATTTAATCGAATATTTTGAGCAAGGTGAACAATTTGGCATAACTTTTCAACTTAAATCTAAAGAGGAAATGGAAACATTTGAAACAACTTTAACCTCTATAAATGGTGCCAAACAGAAAAACGATTCAGCAATTATACTATTCCCAGGTTATGGTGTGAGTAGTTTGATTTATAGCTTTCAAGCCCGCTGGCTTAGTCATTTTACCGGCAAAGATGTCATCCTAATGCCTGCGAGCAATCAATATAGTGAATTCAAATTTGGCCTAAATAGTCTTGATGTATTAAAGCATTTTTTAAATACCAACCAATACCAACAAATTGATATTTTAAGTTATTCAATGGGCAGTATTGCTGCTATGCAACTTGCAAAGCAAATGCCTAATGTAAATCAACAGATAATGGTTGCACCAATGGTGCATTTTGATACCGCATTAATGTCCGTAGCTAAAAGTTATCACCCAACCTTAAGTTACTTTATAAAAGATAATGATTTTAAAAACGCAGCAAAAGATGTAATTCAAGAAACTGGTATTGATGAAACACAACTTGATTTAATCGCCCTACTGAACGGCAAACAATCAGCTAATAGAACCACACTCTATGTCAGTAACGCTGACCAAATAAGCCCCGCTGGTTATTGGCAAGCACTTCAAAATAAGAGTGTATCCATAGTGCATTACAGTAATTTAGACCACACCAGAATGGTCAGCCTTATCAATCAAGCCATGCGCAATGAAGTTTTACATCGATTAATGTAACCAACAAATAACAAGGAAAGCAATGAACATATTCTTTAAGAAATTAAGACTACTTGTAGTTTTTTATTTAGTCGCAATTTCAAGCCTCGCACACAGCCAAAACATGCAAGCAGAAATGGCTGACTTTATTAATGGCTTTCATAACTTTAAGCAGTTTAATGGCAATGTGTTAGTTGCAAAGGATGGAAAAGTACTGTTTGAACAAAGCGTTGGCTATGCCAACTTTGAATGGGATATAAAACATAGTAATAAAAGTAAATTTAGAATTGGTTCAATTACCAAACAGTTTACCGCCATGTTAATTCTGCAATTGGCACAAGATGGTAAACTCAAACTCGATGATCACCTTGCAACATACCTCCCTAATTACAGACAAGATATAGCCACTAAAATTACCATTCGGCAAATACTTAATCACACCTCTGGTCTTGGTAATTATACTCAAGCAAAATCGTTTCGTGATGAGTACAGCCGAAACCCTTACAGTGTTGATGAATTTATTCGCTTATTATGTAGTGATGATCTAGTGTTCGAGCCTGGCACTGAGTTTCGTTATAGCAATTCTGGCTATTTTATTTTGGGTGCGGTAATCGAAAAGGTAACAGGTCAAAAATATCAAGACGTATTGCAGAAGAATATTTTAGATCCACTCGATATGAAGAATACAGGCTATGATTCTCACAATAAAATCATTAAATTTCGCGTATCAGGTTACGACAATGGCCTAGCAGGCTATAGCAATACTGATTATTTAGATATGTCTATCCCGTATGCTGCTGGGTCAATGTATTCAACAGCACGAGATTTACTAAAATGGGATCAAGCTCTCTACACAGATAAGTTATTGAACAACAAATATAAAAAACAGATGTATCAAGTTTCTGAGCAAAGAAATTATGCGCTTGGTTGGGAAGTTACAAACCTTGATAAAAGCACCTACGGAAAGCCCCTAACACGTATCCAACATGGCGGTGGTATTAATGGTTTTAATGCATTTATAAGTAGAATAATCGAAGACAAATTACTGGTTATTATTTTAAATAACACCGGTGGTGCGCCACTCACACCCATGACTAATGGCTTACTTGAAATCTACTATGGCAACCCCTACGAAAAAGCGACAGAGCATGCAGATAGTAAACTTTATAACGCATTTAAACATGAAGGTATTGCAGGGTTAAAGAATACCTATCAGCAAATGGTGAGTGAGGGTAATACGCCTAGAGAAAGGTCGCTAAACTACTTTGGCTATGAATTAATGCAGATGGATGAGCTAGACGCCGCAATCACGGTGTTTGAACTCAACAATCAATCTTATCCAGATTCAGCAAATACGTTTGACAGTTTAGGTGAAGCATATTTAGCAGCTGGTGATAAACAAAAAGCATTAGCAAGTTACAAAAGTGCGCTAAAACTTAATCCTGACAGTGAAAGTGCTAAACACGCTATTGAGAAATTACAATAAATAAAGGCCACAAGAGTGGCCTTATTTTTTTACTTACGGCTTAAAGCTTTTAGCAAGCCTGTTTTTGCGTTGCTTGGATATAGGCAACTAAATCTTCAATCGATACAACAGGCATGTTGTGCTCACTGGCAAACTTGCTTACTTCAGGCAAGCGAGCCATTGAACCATCTGGATTCGTTAATTCACAAATAACACCAAACGGTGTTAAACCCGCTAACAGCATTAAATCAACAGATGCCTCGGTATGGCCACGGCGCACTAATACACCACCCGTTTGTGCTCGCAGCCCAAACACATGTCCTGGACGAGACAAATCTTCAGGCTTTGCATTGTCAGCTGTTGCCGCTTTAATGGTGGTTACACGATCAGCCGCTGAAACGCCAGTTGTCACGCCCGTTTTAGCTTCAATGGTCACTGTGTAAGCTGTTTTGTTCTGGCTGGTGTTATGTTCAACCATTTGTGGTAAATCAAGCTGTTTAACACGCTCATCGCCCATACAAAGACACACAATACCGCTGCCTTCACGGATCATCATGGCCATTTGCTCTGTGGTCAGGTGCTGTGCTGAATACACAAAATCACCTTCGTTTTCACGGTTTTCGTCATCTACTACAAGTACGCCTTCACCTTGCTGCAAGGCAGCAATAGCACGTTCAACGCGTTCAAGTGGTTCGCCAAATTGGCTAAGTAAAGAAGACTGAATCATCATTTTTAATACCTATTAAATTAAATATGAAAAGATTCAGGACATTGAAAGGCACAGCAAAAAAGACCACCCGCAGGCAGCCAATTACTGTTTTATAGATAAACTATATTCTCTTTCATCCGGACTATCACCGTCGGCTCTGGCCTCTCACCAGATCTGCTGACCTCTAACCAAAGTTAAAGCGCTCGCGGGCTCACTTAATTTCAAAGTATACCGCCGGTGGGGAATTTCACCCCGCCCTGAGAATGTTGCTTAATCAATAAGATGAATAAGCCAAGCTATTCTATACCTAAAGTAATTAGTTATCGAGTACCCGCTTATCTAATATGCCTTTTTCAATCAGTTGATTGAGGATCGCCTTGGTTTTTTCTCGGCATATATCACGCACTAGACGAACCGCGGGTGTAATGGACTGTCGACTTGGGCATATTAGCCAAAGCTCAGCACATAAGTGAGGATAATTTTGCATCACGGGCACTACCCGCCCACTTAGTAAATCATCACTGATATCAATACATGATTTAACCGCTAGGCCTTTACCAGCCACGCACCAACGCCTTACCAAATCACCATCATTAGATGCTCGGCGGCCTTGCATTTTCACCTTAAAACGCTCGGTTCCATCGGTAAATTCCCAAACATTATTGATGATATCTTGTAGTTGATAAAACAGGCCTTGATGCTGATTTAATTCATCGGGATGTGTCGGCGCGCCATGTTCGGCAATGTACTCCGAGGTTGCACATAACAGCCGCGGAACATTACAAATTTTAAAGCCATACAAATTTGAGTCGGATGGCGAGCCATACCTAAGGGCAAAATCAACGGAGTCTCGGTAAAAGTCGACATTACTATCGCTAATATGCGGGCGCATACTCAGCTTTGGATACTCATCAAGTAGCTCATCTAACCATGGGATAATGATGTTGCGGCCTAAATCTGAAGATAATGCGACTCTTAGTTCTCCTTCAATTTCATCATGCTCACCTTTTAACGCGAGTGTGGCTTGGTCTAGCATGAGCACTGCTTGCTGACACTGAGGTAAAAAGCGCTCCCCTGCCGCAGATAAACGCAAATGACGAGTAGTTCTAACAAATAACTCAGCCCCCAGCGCTGCTTCAACACGTTTAATTGCCGCACTGGCGGTAGCAGCTCGCATGTCTAATTTGGCTGCCGCGGTTGTAATACTGCGAAATTCAGCCACCTTGAGGATTAATTTAAGATCTTCAACCAGCATATTAACTAAAAATTTTTGATAATGTTTATTCGATTATGCGCTTTATCGCAAAGTATGCAAGGCGTAAACTGCACCTAATTGTTATACATGCGGGAGCAAATCATGACACACCCAATCATTTCTGACTTACAACGCCGTTACACAAGTAAACGTTACGACGCTTCAAAACAAATTAGCCAAGCAGACTTAGCTGTAATTTTAGAAGCATTACGTTTATCGCCATCGTCTATTAATTCTCAACCATGGAAGTTTGTGGTCATTGAATCAGAGCAAGGTAAACAGCGTCTGCATGATAGTTTTGCAAATAAGTTTCAGTTTAACCAAGTTCATGCAAAAGCGGCATCACACACCATTTTATTTGCTTATAACCCAAGCTATAAACGTGCTGATTATGAAAAAGTAATTGATGCCGATATTGCTAATGGCCGTACAAAAGCTGAAAACAAAGAGCAAGCATTTGGCGCCTTCGCCTTTGTTGATTTAAATACTGATGAGCAAGGTGTTAACGCTGCTTGGACTAAAGCGCAAACCTACATTGCCTTAGGTAATACCATGCATACAGTGGCTCGTTTAGGTTTAGACTCAACACCGATGGAAGGTGTCGATAAAGACTTACTCGGTGAGCTTTTTGCAGATGAATTAGGCGACTATGTTTGTGAGGTGGCACTCGCTATTGGTTATCACGAGCCAGAGCAAGATTATAATGCTGCATTACCAAAATCGCGTTTAGATAAAAATTCTGTAATTAAGATTGTTTAACAAACCTTAATAGTTACGCCTTTTAATGTAGGCGTAACTTTAAATGGCTATTATAAATGAGCTTATAAGCTTTTAATCAGATAGAAACTGCCTATACACTTTTTCATCCAAGCCTAAATTAGGGCAAACCAAGGTTTTATCCTTCACCTTTAATAATGATAGTGTTTCATTATTAACAATAACAGCTTGATATTCTAGTGAACAGTTATCTTCTTTTGTTACGGACCATCTCGACAGCTTATCTAACGGTGATGGTGCCCCAGAAATAATATAAACCTCTGTTTCACCATATTTCTTAAAATTCAATAAATTATCATGAACTTTCACTAAACTGCATGGAGTAATTAACCCCAGTTTTTTTTCTGTGTTATTTAACTTCACTGTACAACTTTCAGAATTTACATAAAGAGCACTTTTCGCAGTTGAACAGGACAAAAGTAATATCATGCCAAGCAATAATAATTTTACTTTCACACTAATATCTCCCAAAACCAAACTTGGTCACCTAGTTCTAGCCAATCAGAGCTTCCTTTAATTACATATTGTCTTCACAACCACATTACTCGCCATACCTTCACACAAATCTGCAGTTATTGTGGCAACAGCACCATTAATTAATGCTAAATTAGGGGCTACGTGGCCAATGTCGGCATCAACAATAACTGGGAACAAATTGCCTTTAAATGCGAGCTCTATTGCTTGGTATTCATCAAAGTAGCAGTCGTTATTAATTGCAGGGCTGCGGCCGAATACCACCGCATTTACATCAGTAAAAACATCATTCAACTTTAACGATAACAAACAACGTGCAAGGGCCATTGGACTGAGCTCTGCATTTTCTAGGTATAAAATTAACCCCTCTGGTGCATACTGTTTTTTAAACTCATGCAATGCATAGTAATTAGAGGGTAACAACAGACCTAAGGTATCTAAACAGCCGCCAATTAAGCGACCAGACACTTCAATTTGGCGTTTATCTTTATAGTTAATACAGCGCCATTGGCTAGGAGCAGTATAGTCAAATTGAGCCTCAGGCTTAGCTTTATAATCAATTTGCTTTTGCTGATAAAAAGGCGAAGCAACTTGATGCAATTGCTGTTTTTCTTCAAGTGACATGGCACTGAATATATTTGCTAAATAAACATCGGGATCGTCAGGGTGAATTTGCATTAAATTCGCAGCGTGCAAGGTTGCCCAGCCACAACGAGTGGTTAATGCACATGCAAACGTGCTGATATCTGAAAAGCCAACCAACCATTTAGGTTTTGCTTTACTTATCGCATTAAAATCGAGAAGCGGTAAAATTTCCATGGTGAGATCGCCCCCCCATGGCGGCATGATGGCTGCGATTGAATCATCAGTTAAATACTGCATGAGCTCATCAGCACGTTGCTTTGCACTATTGTGTGACTGACGTAAGCAGGCACCTTCAATAACAATAAAACCTTTGGCTGTTAAGCCATTAAGTACTATGTCTAAGCGCTCATGAAAGGCTTTATCAACACCTGATGAAAAAGCACATATGGCTATTTTATCACCTTGAACAAGTGGTTTAGGATACTGAATTTTCGCCATTATTACTCCTTCATTGCAACAGTTTGTAGCCAACGTACCGAATAAATCCACGCCTGTAAACAGGCATAAAAAAACCGCAGTGTGAACTGCGGTTTTTCTCAATGCTTGGTTAAGCTACTAAATATACTCAACTTCAATGATTTCGTACTCTACTTCACCGTTTGGCGTTTTAATGATAACGGCATCATCTACCTCTTTACCAATTAAACCACGCGCGATTGGTGAGTTAACAGAGATCAGGTTGTTTTTGATATCTGCTTCGTCATCGCCTACGATTTGGTATTTTACTTCAGCATCGGTTTCAACATTAACGATAGTGACCGTTGTGCCAAAAATAACTTTACCTGTGTTAGGCATTTTAGTTACATCAATGATTTGCACATTTGAAAGCTTCGCTTCAATTTCTTGAATACGGCCTTCGCAGAAACCTTGTTGCTCACGAGCAGCGTGGTATTCAGCGTTTTCTTTCAAATCACCGTGCTCACGTGCTTCAGCGATATCAGCAACGATTTTTGGACGGGTAACTGTTTTTAATTCGTTAAGTTCTTCGCGCAGTAATGCTGCACCACGAACTGTCATCGGAATTGATTGCATATTATTCTCACTTAATCCCAAGAGCGATTGCCTCGCCCTTGGCACATTTCCTTAGTTCATTCGCTGGTGTAGTTCCTGAACTGACGTCACCTTGCTACGGTCATCTGCTTGGTTTGCAGTACAGTTAGCAAATGCCGCGTTCAGAGTCGTTGTGTAGTTAGTCTTATGCTGTAACGCACCACGACGTAACACCTTCGAATCTTCAATCGCTTGGCGGCCTTCAGTAGTGTTTACAATGTAGCTGTATTCACCATTTTTAATTCTATCAAGAATATGAGGACGACCTTCGTATACTTTGTTCACGCGACGAACTGCAATACCAGCTTCTTCAAGTGCTTTTGCAGTGCCACCTGTTGCATCTAGCTCGAAACCAAGATCAGTCATGGTTTTAGCTAGTTCAACGATACGTGGTTTGTCACTGTTGCGTACCGATAGTAACGCGCGACCACCGCGTGGTAAAGTGTTGCTTGCACCTAATTGTGCTTTTGCGAATGCTTCGGCGAAAGTTTCACCAACACCCATAACTTCACCCGTTGAGCGCATTTCTGGGCCACGAATTGGGTCAACACCTTGGAACTTAGCAAATGGCAGTACCACTTCTTTTACGCTGTAGTAAGGAGGGATTACTTCTTTTGTAATACCTTGGCTTGCTAGCGACTGACCTGCCATACAACGTGCCGCTACTTTAGCAAGTGCGATACCTGTCGCTTTTGAAACAAACGGTACTGTACGCGCAGCACGTGGGTTTACTTCGATTAAGTAAACTTTACCGTCTTTCACAGCAAACTGTGTATTCATCAGACCTACTACGCCAAGCTCTAGTGCCATATCTGTCACTTGCTTACGCATTACGTCTTGTACTTCAGCTGTTAGTGAGTGAGCCGGTAATGAACACGCTGAGTCACCTGAGTGAACACCTGCTTGCTCAATGTGCTCCATGATACCACCGATGATTACTTGCTCACCGTCACAGATAGCGTCAACGTCAACTTCGATTGCGTTATCTAAGAAGTGATCAAGTAGTACTGGCGCTTCATTTGACGCTGATACTGCTTCGGTCATGTAACGACGTAAATCGTCTTCATCATAAACCACTTCCATTGCGCGACCACCTAGTACGTACGAAGGACGTACAACCAGTGGGAAGCCAATTTCAGCAGACTTAACAATCGCTTCTTCTAAAGAAGTAACCGTTGCATTCTCTGGTTGAAGAAGATCTAGACGCTCAACAAGTTGTTGGAAACGCTCACGGTCTTCTGCACGGTCTATTGCATCTGGTGAAGTACCAATAACTGGCACGCCATTCGCTTCAAGTTCACGAGCAAGTTTTAGTGGTGTTTGACCACCGTACTGAACGATAACACCTTTTGGCTTTTCAACGCGTACGATTTCTAATACATCTTCAAGCGTGATTGGCTCGAAGAATAAACGATCAGATGTATCGTAGTCAGTTGAAACAGTTTCAGGGTTACAGTTAACCATGATTGTTTCATAGCCGTCTTCACGTAAAGCTAATGCTGCGTGAACACAACAGTAATCGAATTCGATACCTTGACCGATACGGTTAGGACCACCACCGATTACCATGATTTTATCTTTTTCAGATGGATTCGCTTCACATTCTTCATCATAAGATGAGTACATGTAAGCTGTGTCTGAGCTGAACTCTGCAGCACAGGTATCAACGCGCTTATATACAGGCACGATAGCTAACTGGTGACGCTTCTTACGAATTTCTGCTTCAGAAACACCGGCAATTTCAGCGATACGCGCATCAGCAAAACCTTTACGCTTAAGCTTGCGTAAAAACTCAGCATTTAAACCAGCCATACCTACTTCGCTGATTGTTGCTTCGTCTTTTAAGATGTCTTCGATTTGAACTAAGTACCAAGGGTCAATCTTAGTTAATTCGAATACGTCTTCTACGCTCATACCGTGACGCATTGCATCAGCAACGTACCAAATACGCTCAGCACCTGGCTCACGTAATTCACGGATGATTTTTTCTTTTGCTTTCGGATCATCAAGGGCAACAATTGGGTTAAAGCCCGTTGCGCCTACTTCAAGACCACGTAATGCTTTATGCAGTGATTCTTGTTGGTTACGACCAATCGCCATAACCTCACCCACAGACTTCATCTGTGTTGTAAGGCGGTCGTTTGAACCTGCGAATTTTTCGAAGTTAAAACGTGGGATCTTAGTAACAACGTAGTCAATTGACGGCTCGAAAGACGCTGGTGTTTTACCGCCAGTGATGTCGTTTTGTAGCTCATCAAGGGTGTAACCTACTGCTAGTTTTGCAGCGATTTTCGCAATTGGGAAACCGGTTGCTTTTGATGCTAATGCAGAAGAACGCGATACACGAGGGTTCATCTCGATGATAACCATACGGCCATCAACTGGATTCACACCAAACTGTACGTTTGAACCACCTGTTTCAACACCGATTTCACGAAGTACCGCCATCGATGCATTACGCATGATTTGGTATTCTTTATCAGTTAGTGTTTGCGCTGGTGCAACCGTGATTGAGTCACCAGTGTGAACACCCATAGGGTCAAAGTTTTCGATAGAACATACGATGATACAGTTGTCGTTTTTGTCACGAACAACTTCCATTTCGTACTCTTTCCAACCGATTAACGATTCGTCGATTAGAAGTTCATTTGTTGGTGATAAATCTAAACCACGCTCACAAATTTCATCAAATTCTTCTTGGTTGTATGCAACACCACCACCGGTACCACCCATCGTGAATGATGGACGAATGATACATGGGAAACCGATGCGGCTAAGTACATCGTGTGCTTCTTCCATTGAGTGAGCGATTTCTGCACGCGGACACTCAAGGCCAATGTTCTTCATTGCTACGTCAAAACGCTCACGGTTTTCAGCTTTATCGATTGCATCAGCAGTTGCACCGATTAGCTCAACACCGTGTTTTGCCAGTACGCCGTGCTTATCTAAATCAAGCGCACAGTTTAATGCTGTTTGACCACCCATAGTAGGTAGTACCGCATCTGGCTTTTCTTTTTCAATGATTTTCTCTACCACTTCCCAATGAATTGGTTCGATGTACGTCGCATCCGCCATTTCAGGGTCAGTCATGATAGTTGCAGGGTTCGAGTTTACAAGAATTACTCGAAAGCCTTCTTCTCGTAGTGCTTTACACGCTTGTGCACCAGAGTAGTCAAATTCACAAGCTTGACCGATTACGATCGGGCCTGCGCCTAAGATAAGAATGCTTTTTATGTCGGTACGTTTTGGCATTGTTACTCCGGTTAAATTAGTTAGAACGTGCTTGCATCAGGTCGATGAAGTGGTCAAATAATGGTGCCGCATCATGTGGACCTGGGCTTGCTTCAGGGTGACCTTGGAAGCTAAACGCTGGCTTATCTGTGCGGTGAATACCTTGTAGCGTGCCATCGAATAATGAAACGTGAGTTGCACGTAAATTCGCTGGTAAGGTTGCTTCATCAGCTGCGAAACCGTGGTTTTGCGCTGTGATCATTACAACATTGCGGTCAAGGTCTTTAACTGGGTGGTTACCACCGTGGTGACCAAACTTCATTTTCACCGTTTGTGCACCTGAAGCAAGTGCAAGTAATTGGTGACCTAAACAGATACCAAAAATTGGCGTGTCTGTTTCTAGGAAAGTTTTAATTGCTTCAATCGCGTAAGTACACGGCTCAGGGTCGCCTGGGCCATTTGATAAGAAGATACCGTCTGGGTTTAATGCCAGTACGTCTTCTGCAGATGTTTGTGCAGGAACAACGGTTAATTTACAACCGCGGTCAACTAACATACGTAAGATATTACGTTTAACACCGAAGTCATAAGCAACAACGTGGAACTTCTCGTCTGCTGCTTCTAGCGTTTTAAAGCCTGAACCTAACGTCCAGCTTGATTCGCGCCACTCAAAATTTTCCTTGGTTGAGACAACTTTTGCTAAATCCATGCCTTTTAAGCCTGGGAAGGCTTGCGCAGCTTCAAGCGCTTTATTCTCATCTAACTCGTCGCCTGCAATGATACAACCATTTTGAGCGCCTTTATCACGTAAGATACGTGTTAATTTACGAGTGTCGATGTCGGCAATACCTAAGATATTGCGTTCTTTTAAGTAATCACTTAACGATTGCTCGTTACGGAAATTACTTGCTAGCAGTGGCAAATCACGGATCACTAGGCCTTTAGCCCAGATTTGACCCGCTTCTTCGTCTTCGCTGTTAGTACCCGTATTACCGATATGTGGGTACGTCAAAGTTACGATTTGTTCCGCGTATGAAGGGTCAGTCAAAATTTCTTGATAACCAGTCATAGACGTATTGAATACTACTTCACCGACTGACATGCCGTCAGCGCCGATTGCAGTACCGCGAAACACTGTGCCGTCTTCTAGGACTAACAGAGCGGATTTAGTCAAGTTAACCTCCTAACAGTAAAAAACGGGAGTAAAGTCATTTGCTCTACTGCCCGTTTAAAGCGATTGGAAACACGCATTTATGAATTTTTGGCAAATTGGCGCTATTCTACAGTAATTTAGCTTTCAGATCTAATCTTAATTAATAAAACAGTAAAAATAAGCGTTATTAACTAAAAATTCACTGAAACTGCCAAAAAAGAAACTAAACTACTCCAAGTCAAGCACATCTTGCATGTCATAAAGTCCAGCTGGTTTATTTTTCAACCAGCCCGCAGCTCTTACAGCACCTAATGCGAAGGTCATTCTTGAACTTGCTTTATGAGTTAATTCTAGCCTTTCGCCAGAAGTTGCGAAATATGCGGTGTGTTCACCTACTATATCTCCGCCTCTCATGACTGAATAACCGATTTCATTTTGCGATTTTGCGTGTTCGTCATTGCTTCTATCAAAACGCGCGACTTCATCATGCTGCCAGCCTTTTGCCTCAGCAATCGCTTCACCAATTGCCAATGCAGTTCCCGATGGCGCATCGATTTTATGACGATGATGAGCTTCAAATATTTCGATATCCATATCATCGCCAAACTTCACAGCCGCAGTCTGCACTAAGTTAAGCAGTAAATTCACACCTACGCTATAGTTGCGGGCAAAAACAATCGGAATGTGTTTCGCCGCTTCATTAAGGGCATCAAGATCATCTTGGTTAAGGCCCGTAGTACCAATTACCATCGCGATATTTTTTTCGACCGCTGTTTTTAAGTGGTTGCGCATGCCTTGAGGTAAGGTGAAATCTATCAATACATCTGCATCTTTTACGTCTGTTTCTTTACTAAATGAAACATCTGCTGATGCAGCGCTGTTTAATTGATTAACCGCACTATCTAAAAGTGGTGAGTTTTCGCGTACGTACGCGCCCGTTAATGTTGCGTCATCTTTTTTTGAGACTGCTTCTAAAAGTGCAAGTCCCATGCGGCCGTTTGCGCCAAATACACCTATGCGGTTCATATAGTTACCTTATCTATTCTTCTTAGCTGGCTGGATTTTATCGAAAACTCATGTAATAGTCAGGTTAGCTTATAAAAAATACAGAGCTAATTTTAGATTTATTAATAGAACAACAATAATAACAGATAGTCTTTGCATTTAGCCATCTATACATTTAAACTTCTTCCTTTGCGCCGATTTGGTCTTTGGCTTGCGGGCGCTGTTGTTGTCTTTTAGACACAACTAAATACAGCTAAAAGAAGTGTTTGGCTGTGTTATTGGTTATCTAACGAGGAATATGATGCAGCCATCATTTAATAAAACAAAAGCAAAACTTTCTTTGCTGCCGCTTTTGGTGTTTGTCGGCTTATTTTTAGGCGCTGGCTTATACTTACAGTCTCAAGGTGTCGATTACGCCTTCTATCAATTACCAGCTCCTGTGGCAATTTTACCTGCCATCATGCTGGCGTTTATCTTAAATAAAAATACCATCAACCACAGTGTTGAAACCTTTATTAAAGGTGCTGGCCATAGCAACATCATCACTATGTGTTTGATTTATTTGCTTGCTGGTGCGTTTTCTGCGGTTGCTGGTGCAACCGGTGGTGTTGATGCCGTTGTTAATGCGGGCTTATCACTTATTCCACCGGCTCTGTTACTACCAGGATTATTTTTAATTGCTGCGGTTGTGTCGACTGCGATGGGCACTTCTATGGGTACTATCGGTGCGATTGGCCCGATTGCTTATGCCGTCGCCCAAAAAACAGGCATTGATCCATCTCTGATGGCAGGCACGATTGTATCGGGTGCCATGTTTGGTGATAACTTATCAATCATCTCGGACACAACTATTGCTGCAACCCGCACGCAAGGCTGTGAAATGAAAGATAAATTCCGTGAGAACTTAAAAATCGCCTTACCTGCTGCGGCATTAACTATCGGCTTATTATTCTTCTTAACCCCTGCAGCAGAAGCTGTAGAGACACAAGACTTCGATATTTTATTAGTGTTACCTTATGCCTTTATCTTAGTGCTCGCGGTAATGGGCTTTAACGTATTCGTGGTGCTGTTTAGTGGTATTATCTTTGCCGCACTCATGGGCTTTACTGGCAGCTATGAAGGTGCAAGCTTTGTTAAAGATATTTATAAAGGCTTTACTGATATGCAGGAAATCTTCTTGCTATCGATGTTTATTGGTGGCCTTTCAGAGTTTATCCGTATTAATGGTGGTCTTGATTATATTGCTAACAAAATTCAAGCAATTACAAAAATCGTTGCAAAATGGCACCGTAAAGTTGCAGATCAATTAGGGATTGCAGCACTGGTTATGACCAGTAACTTATGCATCGCTAATAATACCGTGTCTATTATAGTTGCAGGCCCGATTGCTAAAAAATTAGCGGATGATGGTGAAATTACAGGCAAGCGTTCAGCAAGCTTACTTGATATTTTTGCTTGTGTTACGCAAGGCTCATTGCCGTATGGCGCACAAGCACTTCTACTGGGCGCAACCTTCAAAATTAGTCCGTGGGAAGTCTCTACCTCTTCTTATTACTGCTTTATTCTTGCCTTTACTGCCGTTGCAGTAATTTGCTTACGCCGAAATAAAGCATAAGTTAAATAATTTTTTCTCTCGATACGCCCAAATATGGGCGTATCTGCTATAATCCTCACTTTATATCCCCCATTACACCATCAATATTGAGATATGAACTTGAAAAAGATCCTTTCTGTTGCTGCGCTTTGTGCAGTAAGTACTTCGAGCTATGCCGCTAATTGGAGCTCTACGCAATTACACGTTAATAACGGTGAACACAAAAACCCGTTTTCATTGACTAAGTCAAACACCACGGTTGTATCACTACAGCATGCGTCTGGTTATGACTATGGCGACAACTTCTTTTTTATTGATTACAGCAATGACGACCGTCAAGATGGTTATCAAGATAAAGACTTTTACGGCGAATGGTATTCAACATTCAGTTTATCAAAAATCTCTGGCAGTGATTTCTCATACGGCGCAATTGCTGATGTGGGTTTAACGGCAGGTTTTAATGCCGCAGGTGACTCGAAAGTTCTTAAGTATTTACCAGGTGTAAAGCTCAGCTGGCAAGCACCGGGCTTTAGCTTTTTATCTACTTTATTTACCGCTTACATCGATGACAGTGAAGGCGTAGCACGCGGTGGTGCACCAACTGAAACAAACAGCTGGATGATTGATGTTGCTTGGGGCTACCCATTCACTATTGGCTCACAAAAGTTCAACGTAACAGGCCATGTTGAATACATTGCAGAGCGTGAAAATGAATTTGGCGAAGATGTTAAAGCGTGGATTTTAGCGCAGCCAATCATTACGTGGGATTTAGGTCACGCAATGAGCATGAAAGAAAACACCTTACTGCTAGGCCTTGAGTGGCAATACTGGCACAACAAGCTAGGTACAGACACAACTGAGTCAGTACCACAACTTCACGTTGAGTGGACGTTCTAAAAAGCTGAAAGCTGAAAGCTGAAAGCTGAAAGCTGAAAGCTGAAAAATTAAAGCCTGTAGTCATCACTGAGTACAGGCTTTTTAATTTATATAGATATTCTTTACAGTTTACACTGCGGGGTTTTACCCTTTGCTCGCGCCGCTTGTTGGGCTTTTAATGCTTCCGACATATGCTTTTGAAGCTCTTTGATGCGGTTACCCGGTGCTGGGTGAGTCGACATAAACTCAGGTGTACCGCTACTGCCAGCTGCACTCATATTTTGCCAAAGCGACACTGATTGCTCTGGGTTAAACCCTGCTTTTGCCATTAAATCTAAGCCAACAATATCCGCTTCTGATTCATGTGAGCGGCTGAATGGTAAAACAACACCATACTGTGCGCCTAAGCCTAAGGCTTGCATAATTTCGCCACGATATTGAACATTACCCATATCAAGTGCTGCACCACCAACTTGTAGTCCTGTTTGTAACAGTGCGTTTTGTGATACACGCTCATTAGAATGCTCAGCAATAACATGTGCAACTTCGTGACCTAGTACTGTAGCCAATTGGTCTTGGTTTACAGCGACTTTTAATAAACCTGTATGAACACCAATATACCCCCCGGGTAATGCAAATGCATTTGCTGAATCTTCTTCAAATACAACAACTTCCCAAGACTGCTTGGCATACTCGTTAGGTAAAACCGCAATAACATCATCGGCAATACACTTTACATAAGCATTGACACCTGGATCAGTATTAACAGGCTGTGTTTTTTTCATTTCAGCAAAGCTTGCTTGACCCATTTGGCTCATTTGTTGATCTGAATAAAGTGCGATTTGGGTACGTCCCGTAGGAGAGGTTTTACAGCCAGCTAAAACAGCGGTGGCTAACACTGCCATGATTAACTTTTTCATACTAGTCCTTCAAATACTTTGTGTAATTGAGGCTAATATAGCAAAGCATTGCTTAATTTTATATGAAAATGAACAATCACCCACTCAGTTGTTACCATTTAGTTAATTCTTTTACTTAGCAGGCAAACTAAGTTCACCACAGTGACTCACACTGCTACAATAGTGACCTACTATTTGATTATTGAGTAAACAATGCCTTCCCCTGAGACTTTAAATAAACGCATTTTATTACCTTTACTGGCAAGTATTGTCGCGATTACGCCTTTGGCAATTGATCTATATTTACCGGCAATGTTGGTGATTGCCAACGACTTGCAAACAACCATGCCAAATGTGCAAATATCACTCAGCATTTATTTAGCAGGTTATGCTCTTGGCATGCTTTTTTTTGGCCCGATTGCCGACGAACTTGGTAGGCGATTACTCGCTAAGGTGGGTTTAGCGCTATTTGGTATCAGCTCATTAGCACTGGCATTTTGTACTAACATCGAATTATTTTGGTCTTTAAGAGCTGTGCAAGCATTCACTGGCGCTGCTGCAACCGTTGTAGTGCCGGGTATTATTCGCCACATTTACCGAGAGAACACAGCCAAAGGCATGTCTTATGTCTCGATGATCATGATGGTTGCCCCGTTAATTGCTCCTACTCTAGGCTCATTAATCATGGGAATTTCAACATGGCAGGTCATTTTTATTGCATTGGCGGCCTACAGTTTCGCTATTTTAGCCTTGGTGCAAATTCATTTAATCGATATTCCAATCTTTAAGAGTCAGCAACGTGGCTTGGCATTGTTCTTTAATAGCTATAAAACGGTATTTTCTCGTCGTAGTGCCCTTGCCGATATTGCCAGCTCAATGTTTGCCTCATTCGCATTCTTTTGCTTTTTAACATCGGTACCTTATGTATATCTCGATTTCTTCAAAGTAGATGAGCAATTGTTCGGTGTGTTATTCGCCTTTAACGTGCTGGCTTTAATGTTCGGTAACTTTATGAATACACGTTTAGTGCCGCGCTTAGGTTCTCGTAAACTGTTATTTATTGGGCTAGGTATTGGCTTTGTGTCTGGTGGGGCATTGTTGTTATTCAGTGTGATGCATCTATCACTGTATTTTATCGTAGCAAGCATCGCACCATTGATGATGAGCTTGGGTATTGTCGCGAGTAATGCAGACTCATTAATACTGATGCAATTTGAGGAAAAATCAGGCACTGCAACAGCTGTTATTGGTACCCTGAGATTCGGTAGTGGCGCTCTCGTTGGGCCTATCCTTGCATTTGTTCACCCACAAAGTGCGATTCCATTTTCTGCGATGATGTTCAGCGCACTGATACTTATCTTACTCGTGCAGCTTTGGCATCGAAAATTGGACAAAAAAAATGCCTGTAATTAACAGGCATTTTTTTATTTTTCTTTAAAGCTTATTCAGCTTCTTTTGATACCATAACCATTGCAGGGCGTAATAAACGGCCATTTAATGTATAACCTTTTTGCATTACTGCAAGAACAGTATTAGGTGCTACATCATTGCTTGGTTGAATTGACATTGCTTGATGGAATTCAGGGTTAAATTGCTCACCCTGTGGGTTAACAATTTCAACACCGAATTTTGATACCGCATCATTAAAGCTCTTAACAGTCATTTCGATACCTTCAAGCACAGGTTTAAGCTGCTCATTTTCTTTATCAGAAAACTCAATTGCGCGCTCTAGGTTATCGATAACTGGTAATAATTCGTTAGCAAACTTTTCAAGTGCAAACTTATGCGCTTTTTCTACATCTTGAGCGGCACGACGACGCATGTTCTCAACATCTGCAGCAGCACGAACAACACTGTCTTTTTGATCGTTAATAGTTTGTTTAGCCGCTTCTAATTCGCTGTGTAGTAAAGCGATCTCAGCTTCAGGGCTCATTTCTTCGCCGTCAACTTGTTCAGCTGCTTTTTCTGCAGCTTCTACTTCAGCTTGCATTTGTTCAAATTCTTCGTTTAGTTCAACTTCTTGCTCTGGTGATTTTGTCTGCTCAGACATAGCTTACATGCTCCAATTCTTTACAACTGCGGTAATTATGGGGATTGAATTAAAAGATTCAAGAGGCTGATGAGCCGATTAACTTAAATTCTTGGATGATTGCTTCTATTTGCGCTGATTTTGGACAAATTACGCAAAATCGGCTCTGGTATTCATGGTTATTAAAATAAGGAACGCTGATCACCATCAACTCATTACAATCTGTAAATGGCAATTGCTCTGTGTTTAATACCGATACACCATTTTTAAATGCAAGTTTATCTTCAACAAAATTTAAAAACGATACACCTATATTTAAACTGGTTTGACAATCAACTTGGCGGTAAAGGTAGTTTTCACCGACCACAATACTGTTGTCTGAACCAAGCTTTTGGCTTAATTGCCGAGTCCATTGTGTTAGTGAATCATGGCAATTATTTGGTGCCGTGCCTGCCATTGCCTGCATACGATATAAGCCTTCCATTAAGGTTTGCTGACTAAACACGGTATTAAGCCAAGTAGCAAACTGGTAACGAACGGCATCAGATGAATCTTCAGGTTTGGTAATGCAAATGTTATGGCTTTGCCCTGCTCTATCTATTAGTAGAATTAGCCAATTGCTACCATCAAAATCAAGTACCTCTACTCGAAAGACCAACTGTGAGCTGACTTGAGGTAAGCCCACACAACAACACACTTTATAGCGCTGACTCAAACCATGGGCAAGCTCGACTAATTGTGCTTGCTCAGGCTGCCAATATGGTGCGATTTCAGGTAGAGCAAAAAACTCATCAAGCCAATAATCAAAACCGGCATTGGTTGGTACGCGGCCAGCAGAAGTATGTGGCGAATAGAGTAAGCCCACTTTTTCTAGCCGTGCCATAGCATTACGCACTGTAGCTGAACATACCGCCATGCCTTTTTGTTTGGCAATACGAGTTGAGGCTACAGGCTGACCTTCCCCGTTACAGTAAAGGCTCATCACAGCTGAAAAAATTTGTTGGTCGCGCGGATTTAATTTCATAATTCATACATCTTGCTTCTTGCCAGTGGATATTTGGGCGCAGCAAGTTTATTTCAAGTTATTTTCAAAGCATTAATTTTTAATGTAATCTATCGATATGAAAGTTTAAGTGCAAATAACATGGATTCACCGTTTAAAACCATAGGTTTAATTGGCAAACCTAATCACAGCGGGGCAGCTGCCACACTTGCTCGCCTGCACACATTTTTGCGAGCCTTGGGTTTCGAAGTGCTAGTAGAACAGCGCACTGGACGTCAACTTGAAGACCTTCCTCAAGAAAACCTAGTTAAATTGGTAGATTTAGGTGAACGAGCAGACTTAGCCATAGTCGTCGGTGGTGATGGCAATATGCTTGGCGCAGCTCGAGTATTAGCGCGTTTTGATGTCGCTGTGATTGGCGTAAACCGTGGCAACTTAGGCTTTTTAACTGACTTAAACCCAGAAGGTTTTGAAGCGAGCCTAGAACAAGTGTTAAGTGGCCAGTTCCTTGAGGAAAAACGCTTCTTGCTTGAAGTTGAAGTATATCGCCATGCCGAACTCAAAAGTGCAAACTTGGCAGTGAATGAAGCGGTTCTTCATGCTGATAAAGTTGCGCATATGATCGAGTTTGAGGCCTTTATTAATAACGACTTTGTATTCTCTCAACGCTCTGATGGATTAATCGTTTCAACACCAACTGGCTCAACAGCCTATTCATTATCTGGCGGCGGGCCTATTTTAACCCCTGAGCTGAATGCGATTTCATTAGTTCCTATGTTCCCGCATACATTATCAAGCCGTCCTCTTGTGGTTGACGCTGACAATGAAGTACGTTTAAAGCTTAGCCTCGAAAATACCGACAGCCTACAAGTCAGCTGTGATAGTCACGTAGTTTTAGCTGTATTACCTGGTGACGAAGTAGTGATTAAAAAAGCAGACAAGCGTCTACGTTTGATTCATCCAAAGGAATACTCTTACTACAATGTATTAAGAAAAAAATTAAATTGGGGAAGCCGCTTATTTTAAGTGGCTTTTTTTATCTCAAGCTAATTGCCAAGGCGTATTGATTAGCGCAAAATAATAAGACTAAAAGCTGTATTTTTTAAAGGATTCTAAGGCGAAATGAGTTATATCGTTTTTCTTGCTCTATTATTACTTATCACCTTACTAGGTTGTTACTGGGTGGTTGAGAGCAATCGTCGTAAAGCTATTGAAGCTGAAAAAAAACGTTTTAATCAACGAGTCAAAGAAATCAATAATGACTTTAAAAATAAATTAATTGATTTTAGCGAAGGCAAAATTATCCGCCCTAAGAATATTTCGCGCCTAAATATGATCACCAGCAATTACTTTGTAGTGCAAGCGCACAATGAAGAAAATCTCACTTACCTCGAATTCATTAGCGATTTGCTTATCAACACAATCATTATGGAAGCCAGTAAAGCGCAAAGCCCTGAGGAAATTGATCAGCTCGCTGACAGGTTACAGTATTTTATGGCTGAATTGCCTTACAACGGCATCGAGTACAATAAAGCGTTTTATCAAGAAGCCTTACCATCGCTGATTGAAGTAATTAAATATCAGCCCCCCACCGATTTACAGGACGATCAGCCGCTAGCCCAGAGCACACAAGCTGCAAATGAATCAGTCCAAGAAAATCAACTGCCAGAATTAAGCAAAGCTTAAAAATTTAATTTGCAAAACCCGAAAACACTGTATAAATTAACAGTTAATTGACTGGATGGATAAACAGTATGTTAATCGGGTTAGAAATTAAAAACTTTGCCATTGTAAGTAATTTAAGTACTGAGTGGCACAATGGTATGACAGCTATTACAGGTGAAACGGGTGCGGGTAAATCAATTGCAATTGATGCCCTGTCATTATGTTTAGGCGAGCGTGCAGATGCAGGTGCTGTTCGCCCAGGTATGGATCGTGCAGAAATTTGTGCACAATTTGATATTAGCCAACTCCCTCTTGCCCAGCACTTTTTAGAGCAACATTTACTCTCAAACAGTGAAGGCGAATGTTTACTACGCCGTGTTATTTGCAAAAATGGCCGCAGCAAGAGCTACATTAATGGCAGCTCAGTTACCGCTGCACAATTAAAAGAGATAGGTCAGTATTTAATTTCTATTCACGGGCAACATGCCCATCAGCATTTATTAAAAGCTGAACATCAGTTGCACCTGCTTGATGCCTATGCCGGCCACAACCAGCTATTAGCTGATGTTAAAGAGCGCTTTAAAGCCTACCAAGCATTAATTAAAGAATTTAATCAACTTGAACAACAACAGCAGCAACAAGCAGCTCAAAAGCAATTACTGGAGTATCAAGTAGCTGAACTTGATGAATTTGCCCTGCAACCGGGTGAGTTCGAAGAAATTGAAGCTGAGCATCATAAACTAAGCCATAGCCAGACTATTTTAGAGTCATGCCAACGTGAGCTACAACACTTATACGAAAGTGATGAGCAAAGTGCGTGTTCATTGCTGCAACATAGCGCCCAACAATTTACAGAGCTGGCAAGCTACGATGAAAGCTTATCTAGCATAGCATCATTACTGAGTGAAGCTGCCGTTCAAGTTGAAGAAGCTAGCCGCGAGATACGCAGCTATGTTGATGTAACTGATTTAGACCCTGCCCGGTTAGACGAAGTTGAAACGCGTTTAACAGGTGCTATGGACCTTGCCCGAAAACATCATATAAAACCAGAAGAGCTGGTAGAATTTCATCAGTCAATCGCAGAAGAGTTAGCATCAATTAGTTATAACAGCGACCGCCTTGTTGCTCTCGAAAGCGAAATTAACAATGCCCTTGAGCAATATAAACAAGCAGCAAAACTGTTAAGTGAAAGCCGCCATAAATACGCAGATACGCTTAATCAATTAATTAGTGATAGCATGGCTAACTTATCAATGGAAAACGGTAGGTTTGCGATTGATATTCAACAAACTAGCGATAAAGCGCCAAGTGCAATGGGTTTTGATACGGTGTCGTTTTTAGTATCTACCAACCCAGGTCAACCGTTACAAGCACTGTCTAAGGTGGCTTCTGGTGGTGAGTTATCGCGAATTAGTTTAGCTATTCAGGTCATTATTGCTCAGCGTGTTACAACGCCGACTCTTATTTTCGATGAAGTAGATGTGGGTATTTCTGGACCAACCGCGTCTGCAGTTGGCAAGCTTTTACGCCAATTAGGTAAATCAACTCAAGTTATTTGTGTAACTCACTTGCCGCAGGTTGCAAGCTCTGGACATCAGCAATTTTTTGTAGCTAAAGAAATTGCAAACGGCGAAACCTACACTCAAATGAATAAGCTATCTAAAGAAGGCCGTATTGATGAAATTGCCCGACTACTTGCCGGTGACAATATCAGTAAAATGGCTAGAGCAAATGCCAAAGAGCTTATAAGCGCACATGCATAACCCATTTTTAGCTATGAAACTTAGATTGTTGATGAATTTGATGGTATAGAGTTTATAAATGAAAAATAAAAATATACTTACAGCTTTGGGTCTTGCCTTAATAACGCTTAACTCAGGGCATTCGTTTGGCGCAGTGGTTGAGCCACCCTATAACGATACGCAGTTAGTCGTTGCTTTATTTAAATGTATTTTGTTTGTCTTGCCCTCAACTACATTGTTGCTGGTTCTATGGAGTCACTGGAAGCACTTAAGATTTAAGCAATTATTACAAACAGTATTAAATTATTCATTGGTCATCATGTTAGCTAGCTTGATAATGGTTAATCATCTAACAGCTGGGCTTTCATCATGGTTAGTTGTGTTTGCTGGTATTCATTCATTGCTTGTTGGCATTAATTATTTATTGGTTAAACAACACACTAACAGGATAAAAAATACACTTACTAGTTGCTGGTAATGAAATTACTTTGGCTGCAAAAAAAATCGCGAAACAGCACGTTTCGCGATTTTAGTTCTTATTTGCTGATTAGCGTTATTCGATTTCGCTAGCTAAATATATCAAATTCATAAATAAACGGTCTGTCATACTACTAACTCCGGTACCATTGGTATAATTACCAACTTTATTTTGAGAGTTAATAATTGCATTATCTGCGAGTAATATATCACCCGATTTCAAGTCAAAAACCACTGTCGGTAAGCCATCTGGATTGACAGCTAACACTTGGCTTTCTTCTGGCATTACTGAGAAGTATCCCTTTGAACCACCGGCCTGATAAAAGCGTGTAACCTCTCCAAAAGGACCTGCAAATATAGCTTGTTGTATTTGAGAGTTTAAACCTTCTGGGTTTTGGGTATTTGGTCCATCTATGTAGCCTTCTCTGGTTACTGTATAACCCCACTTTGAATACACCTTCTCGTCAGTCATATCGGAATCTGATGCTATGATGACAACATTTCCTTTCTTCTCTGACCAATTATATAGCTCTGCAATTTCTGTTTCAGTAAAATCACTGTTGTAAAAACTACCCATAAAGAAGATATCAGTGTTATAGCTTTCAATCGCTTCCTGAGTAATTGAGCCTGATGCCGCAAAATCATGATTAACCGATACTGATTTAGCTACAACCCCACTTTCACCAAAATTTTCTGGACTTGCAAGTTTAGCCATCGGTAAATCAAACAAGTAAGCGTTTAATGTGTAGTTTTGCCATCGTGCCTTTCTTTGCTTATCAATACTCGTAATTACAAGCGACTCTACTCCTGTACTACAAGTAGGCTGCGCATAACATGCAACAGGCTTTAGAGTATTTAGTGCTAAATCGTTTATTCGCACTGGGTATGTCCCCAATGTGCATGTTTTACCCGTTTCGATTGATGCTTTATATAATTTAGTAATATTAAAATTACCTTGATCATTAATGACTTCACGGGAAATTACCAATTCGTCATTTTGATTTAGAGCAGCACCTGTTACCGTCGTTAAACCATGTTCAGATTTTTTTGTTAACTCCAGTGTTTCCAGATCCAATAAAAAAATGCTTGTGGCAGAGATGAGGTAAACCTCACCATTTTTAACAACCATGTCGCCACGCAGAATATCTGAACTACTATCGTAGCCCTTCATATTGCCTAAGAACTGAGTTTCACCTGAATCAATAGCAACCTGGTAAAACTTACCCCCTTTAGAGCCATAAATAACGTCTTTGTTAGGGTCATAAGCAAGACGGGTCATAGGGTTAGTACTTGCCACTACAGTGTGTTTGCCTGTAGACATATCAACATAGGCGAGTTGTGTAAATCGATACTTGTCGGCTTTTATAGGCAGATCATTTAACTCTTCATCTGATAAGTTGAGAACACTCGTATCCAGTTTATAAGTTAAAGGTCTTGGGGCTGAAACATAATAGAGTCTATTTCGATAGCTATCAAAAGCCATTGCTGCGGATGAGAACTTTGCAGCAGAATGAATGTTAGCCGTTTGCGCTTGCTCATCTAAAGAAAAAACGAAGCCCGAGCTCCCTCTCCCTGAGTTGATTCCATATAACTCACCCGTACATTCAGACGCGCTAAGGCCAGCAGGTATTAAGCCTAGAAGGCTAACTGTAGATAATAAAAACTTTTTCATTTTAAATTCCTTTCAATGTAAAAATAACTCACTTCCTGTTCAACTTTATTACTATCCTCCTTATAATTTTGAACGAAATTGGTATAAAACTCACAAACAAAATCGCGAGGCCACAAGCCTCGCGATTTCAATTAGCGTCTAAAATTACAATTAATCGATTTCACTCGCATAATTGATTAAGTTCATAAATAAACGGTCTGACATGCTCGATACCTCGGTACCATCAGTAAAGTTGTCTTCTTTATTTTGTGTTGTCAGCATACCGCTATCAGCAAGTATTATGTCGCCTGTTGCAGCATCTAAAACAATTGTAGGCAAGCCATCCTGATTTACAGCTAAGACTTGAGTCCCTGAAGGCATTTCAGAGAAGTAACCTTTTGCGCCACCAGCTTGGAAAAAACGAGATACTTCACCAAATGGTCCTGCAAAGATTGCCTCTTGAGCTGCACTACCTACTCCTTCTGGGTTTTGTGTATTTGGACCATCAACATAACCATCTCGAGTAACTGTATAGCCCCAAGTCGTATACACTTTTTCTTCAGGGTAGTCAGAATCACCCGCTATTATCGCTACGTTTCCTTTTTTAAGGGACCAATTGTAAGCTTCATTTAATTCGCTATCTGTGAAGTCGCTTTTGTGGAAACTACCAATAAAGAAAACATCGGTGCCATAAGCATCTATCGCAGCTTCAGTAATCGAATTTGCCGCTGCAAAATCATGATTTACAGATACTGTTTTATAAACAGTTCCCTGTTCACCAAAGTTTTCTGTACTTAAAAGTTTCGCAAGTGGTTTATCCATTAAGTGGCCATTTAGTGTATAACCTTGCCAGGTTGCTTTTCTTAGCGTATCAATACTTGTAACAACAAAAGAGTCTGGCTCTACACTACATGTAGGTTGAGCATAGCAAGCAACTGGTTTTGCTGTATTTAGCGCCAAATCATTTATGCGCATCGGGTAGGTTCCCATTGCACACGTTTTGCCAGTCTCAATCGATGCTTTATATAACTTGGTAGTATTATAGTGACCTTGATCGTTTATAATTTCTCTAGAAATTAATAGCTCACCATTTTGATCAAGCGCAGCACCTGTAACAGCAATTAAGCCATGCTCTGATTTTTTCGTTAACTCCAATGTGTTCAAATTAACGGAAAAAATACTCGTAGCACTGATCAAAAATAGTTGGCCATCTTTAAAAACCATATCACCGCGTAAAATATCTGAGCTGTCGCCATAGCCAGTTAAGTTACCAAGTAATGTAGTTTTTCCTGATACAGGATCAACAGTATATAACTTGCTTCCTTTAGAGCCGTACATCATGTCAGTATTAGCGTCATAAGCCAGTCGAGTCATTGGATTAGATCGAGAAACTACTGTGTGTTCACCAGTTGCCATATCAACATAAGCAAGCTGAGTATATTTGTATTTAGCCCCCTTAATTGGCAGATCTTTTAACTCATCTTCAGATAAGTTCAAATCACTAGGATCAAGTTTGTAAGTTAGCGGTCGAGGAGCTGAAACATAATATAAGCGATCCCTTGCACTATCATAGGCCATAGCAGCAGAAGAAAACTTTGCTTTTGAGTGAATAGCGGCTGTTTGCTCTTGCTCATTTAAAGAAAAAACAATGCCTAGATGGCCGCGACCAGAATTAATTCCATACAACTCACCCGTACATTCATTAGCGACTACATTTGTAGATAAAGCACTTGTGACTGCAAGAACTGAAAGTAGCGATTTTTTCATATTATTACACCTAAAAATTAGGCCGACTAACTAAAATAATTAATAAAAATAATTAAATTACTGCTTTAACATCAGGCCATTACGTTTAAATTTTGTACGCAATAATTTTATTTCGCTACAGTTCAAACACAATCAGAAATTACTGATTTGTCTCTATTTATTATAAAAACAGACATAACAATTAGCACCAATTATGTAAAACACACTTTAGTATTGGCAATGGCTAATAACTTCTGATTTTCTATATTCCCAATGTTTTAATATTCTTACTGCTCCATATTTTCCACACATTTTCTCAGTAGCATAACGGCAAACTTGGTCACCGAAATATTTAATGAAGCTAACTGTAACTTTAATTCTTGCTCTTCTTTCTCTTCCTTGTATGGCTAATACAGATCACATACCGCAGATAGAAGAAATATTTGCCTTAGAGCAGAAAGGAAACCTAAAAAAAGCACTATTGTTAATTGAAAAACTACAAAGCAATAACACGCCTGTCGCAAAATCGACGATTGATTTGATAAAAGCCCCCATATTAAGAAAACAAGGGCAATACGAGGCTGCAATAGAGTTACTTTTACCTTTACAGCATATTGCTGAGTTGTCCAAAGAAGAGCATTATCAAATCCAAAAAGAGCTTGGTATCAATTACAGACGCCAAGTTAAAACGACCCAAGCTCAGCAGCATTATATGGCTGCACTCAAACTAGCTTACGAGTTAAAGGATAAAAACAAACAGGCACAAAGCCATAGTAATCTGGGTACCTTATATGACACGTTGAATGACCTAGACCAGTCTATGTTTCAGCAATTAAAAGCACAAAAGCTTTTAATTGGCAGTAAAGATAATGAGTTAATCGCCACCAATTTTTATAATTTAGCAAACCTTTCTCATCGCCTAGATGATCTTGCCCAGTCTGAATACTTCTACAAAAAAGCACTTGAGTTTGATATTAAAACAAAAAATCAAATAAACATTGCAGATACCAGCTTACAGTTGGCAAAGTTAGTTTATAAACGTGGTGACTATGAGCAAGCTTTACCCTTATTAAAAAATGCCTACTCACGCTTAGCTGATTTAAATGCTTATGAAGGAATGGCAACAGCAAAGCATACGCTAATGCAACTATATTTAAAGCTCGAAAATAAACATATGGCTTTAAGTAGTGCAGATTCAGGCCTCAGAGCAGCACTTAAATCTGGCTCAGCATTGAGTCAAATATATTCATATTTCAATTTAATTGAACTCCACCTGCCACTTAAGAACTCACAATTGATTGACCTCTATTTAAGTCGTTCAAAAGAGCTTATCGAAGGAATTGATAATCGGTTACTAAATAAAAAGCTGCATGGCTACACCGCAGTTTATGCCGAACTTATCGGTGACTACAAACTCGCAACTGAGCAATTGAAGCTTGAAAATAAACTAGCCGAGTCTTTGTTTGAAGAACATTTAAATCAAGCCGTTGAAAAAAACAAAAAGCAATTAACAGCAATCGAGCAACAGCAACGTATTGATGATGAAGTGCAAAAAAATAAGCTCACTACTGCACAAATGAATAACCAACGACTAGAAAAACAGATTTGGTTATTGTCTGCGGGTATTGTTTTGTTGTTCACGACTCTTGCGCTCGTGCTCTATTACTTCAAGCATCGAAAAGCGTTATTTAAAGCAAAACTTTATCAATATAACCTGCTTGAAAAAGACAAAATGCTTGCTGATATATCCCATGAATTACGCACCCCTTTAAGCGTATTAAAACTGCATATAGAAGCACTTGAGCTCGATATTCAAGAAAACCGCGATCTAGCCTATAGCAAAATTAATGGCAAAATAGCGCAACTTAACAACCTAATTTCAGATGTGTATCAGTTATCTCAAGCAGAAAACAAGACTCTCGCGCTAAATCTCCAACGCTTAAATGCTGCAAATGTCTTTGCTGAGTACGAGCAAGACATGCGTCATTATGTTCGCAGCCACCACCTGACATTTTTTTCAGACATTATTATTGCTAAAGATGTAGAGATCACGGTAGATAAACAAAAGCTCGATCAGATCCTTAATAATATTTTTACTAATGCCTGCCTATATACCGACAGCCCAGGCCATGTTCGGCTCAAAGTGAGAACTAACAAGCAAGAGCTGTTTATTCAAGTCGATGATACTTCTCCAGGTGTAGGTAAAGCCCATATAGGCAAACTCTTTGACCGTTTATATCGTGTTGAAGAATCTCGAAGCCGCGCATCAGGAGGCTCAGGTTTAGGGCTATCAATTTGCCAGAGTTTTGTCGAATTAATGTCTGGCAGTATCAGTGCATTACCGGGTAAGTCGGGTGGATTATGTATCCGAATTTTACTGCCTTTAAGCAATAAATAAGCTTCTCCATTTTTCCACCATATTTTATTGCTTAAATAGCATAATAAACTACTGTGGAATGGAACCATGTCAGAGTCATTAAAGCATGCTCAATGGGCAAAATCTGTTGAGCGTAAACACCGCCAAAGCAAAGTTAAAAAAACCAAAAAATCACCTCTTCCTATCTGCGCCGCGCTTGCTTGTGTGCTATTGAGTGCTGGGTTTTATTATGCGAGTTATGAAAAACCGAAAGAGTATCCACCGTTATCTTCAGCTGCGAAACAGCGTATCTCGCAATTTTTTGCCAAACAGTTTTTACTGGGGCAATGGCGCTTAAATAAAATTAACTACTCATCTGATGCAATTCAGGTGTATGTGCAAACGCCAAGCAAAATTGCTCTAGAAGGTGAAGCTTTGAGTCAATATTTACATTACGCTTTATGCCCTGTGGCTAGCAAACGCATTTGGCAAGATATCAAAACGAGGGAATTATCAGTGTATGTGTTTAGCCATTCGATTCGAAAAGGTGATCGAACAGTATGTAATTTAGAAAGCGATGAACGCCAAATCAATTGATTTGACGTTCATCATAGCGATAGCCAGCACCATAAACGGAAGCGACTATCTTAGGAGAGAAATCTAAACTCTTAAGCTTTTTGCGAATATTTTTAATATGGCTGTCGATTACCCGATCGGTAATATCAAAGTTGTTTGGTTGGATATGGTCAAGTATCTGCTGCCTAGAAAAAACACGCTTTGGGGCTTTGTACAAAAGTTTAAATACGTCAAATTCCACTTTTGTTAAACCTAAAGAGACACCTTTAATTTCAACTTCAAGCGCATCTTCTATTAAGCAAATTGCATCAGTCGCTTGCACTACTACATCGGTACTAGGTGCTGACGCACAACGCCTTAAAATAGCTTTAACACGCATCACCAGCTCTGCACCGCTAAAAGGTTTACAAACATAGTCATCGGCACCATGTTCCAATCCTTTTAACCTGTCAGCCTCTTCGACTTTCGCGGTTACCATAATAATCGGCACCATAGAAAAAGCGCGGATCTGCTTCATGCACTCCACGCCATCTAAATTGGGTAACATTACATCTAAAATTATCGCATCCGGATTATTTTCTTTAACCCACGACATCACAGCACTGCCATCAGTGATGTGGTGAGTGGTAAAGCCAGATGCATTGAAGAACAACAGCACTTGTTCTGCAATATCTAAGTCGTCTTCAACGACTAATATCTGCGGCATTTCTATTTCCGTTTATATTTTCTTTATTGTTCTAAGTTGTTGCTTCACCATCGCTTTAAGCGTATCTGATAAGGTTTCATCTAATAAAACCATAGTCAGAATATCGTGCAGATCTTCACTATTCATAACCTCATTGAGTAAATCATTTTCAGATTTCGAATTTGGCTGAAAAAAGCTTAACTGCTCGTCATTTGTGTGTTCGCAAAACATTTTCTTTTTATCCATGTTGTTAGCATCAAATATTAAGATGGGCTTCTGCCTCTACTAAATATTAAAACGCAACAATATGGAGCAAATATGGAGTTAGTACGAAATAATGAATTTTTTCTGTTCAACAGTTAGATTCATTCCTAAATTTTAGGTAATAAGCGCTATTTTTTCATTATTTTTCTAAAACTAGGTTAAATTTTCGTATCAATAAAATGATAGGCAATAAAAAAGCAAGCTCGGTAGCTTAATGCCTGTCAGTTAAGAGCTGACAGGCATTTTTTGGGGCTTTCGTTCAGGGTATCGACTGGGTCTCTTTTTCACACATCTTGGATAATGTCTTTCTCTTCGCTCTGGCAGTACAAAGGTTTCAGCCATTGCAATAAGTTTATTTATTACGCTCGGTACTTTTCCTGCTGAGGTGTGAGGCAACATCATTAACTCCTTGATGATATAGCCAGAAGCATTGCTGTAACTGAGTTGATAAGGCCATATCCCTTTCAGGCTGTAAGCCATCTTAGTCATCATATATCGTACTAAATTGTATGCGAGCAATACGCCCCATAACTCTTGTTTTACTAGCTCTGGGGTTTTGCTACGTAACGTTAATTCATTTTTGAGCAAGTACTGTTTCATTTCCCTGAACCCAAG